>NZ_JAESKF010000009.1:0-51379 GCF_017891975.1 Staphylococcus sp. GDY8P131P | reverse complement strand
TAAATAGTAGTAACTAGAAGTAACGAGGAGTAACGAGAAGTAACTAGGAGTAACGAGAAGTAACGAGAAGTAATGAAGAGTGACGAAAAGAAACCAATGCTCAATTGGTTTCTTTTTTTATAATTTATATTAAAAACCTCATTATTAGACGATAAGCAGAGACCTATAACAAATGACCTTTTGATGAAGAATTAAAAGGTGAAAATTTTGTTTTTGTATTTTAAAATATAACCTTATCATGAAAGTATATATAATTGGAAAATATCATGGGAATTTTTCGGTTGTATAAAACTATGAATCTACTTTATGGTGTTATATATAGAAACTAATCATTGTATCTCTTCTTTCTGTGAAAAGATGATGATAATAAATGAAATAATCATGTAACCTGCTATCATCCACATAACTATATGATAATAAATGATTATGTTTGTAATTTGAGCGGTGAATAATACGATAATGGACAAACCTACGGGTCCACCTAATTGGTGCATGCTATTAGTCATGCCGCTTGCTGCGCCAGCTATTTTACTATCAACTTTATAAATACCAGCGCTAGTAAGTGGTGCAAGAATCCATCCTTGACCTAATCCTATAAGTATCATAGGCAATTAGTCCATGGTTCTCCATCATATTCTTTAACGCTTTGTCATCAGAAAACTTACCACGGTTTTGTGCTACAAATTGCGTAATGACTTCGATCGCTTTATCTGCCAGTGATCGTTCAGAGACTGTATGAGCATGATAATCAATAAAGTAGTCTCTTATTTTAGCGATATCAATATCTGTAGGTAAAACATGACTGAGAATCTTGGCCGAAGTAGTGATAGCTGCATAGCGCTTAAACATACGAATACCAGTATTATTTATTTCATCCTTCAATTTATCTTTAAACCAATGATGTAATTCAAAAACGGATCAAAAAACAAAGGGCCCTAGAAACTAGGAGCACACTTACACAAGAACAATTGATAGATAAATTAGCTAAAGGAGCCATCGATGCAGAAACGTTCAGAAAACAATCTCAATCGTTACTTCAACAATCAAAACCAACACTATCAATAAATGAGCAACAAATTCAAAGGTCTTTTGAAAATGTAATTCAACAACACTTCACGTTAAGCATGTTATACCGATATATTGATGAAATTCATATTTCTAAAAACAAAAGCCTTGTGGGAATCTATTTCAAAAATGAACCGCTAAACATTGTAAACCAAGCTACGCAATCATCGATTGCTTAATTAATGAAAGGATGAAAAATATGAAAGAAATGAAAAGAAAATCTGTAGGATGTTATGTTAGAGTTTCAACAATTTCTCAAGACATTGATAAATTTAGTATTAATGGTCAAATTACACAAATAAAGGAATATTGCCAACAGGGAAATTATGAATTGCTATACTGATAATTAAAAGTACCCCCGATCGAACGAAAATATCTTTTTGATGACTATTAGTGATAATTGTAATTTTATCCATTAATAGATGAATGGATTGGAATAATACTAAGCCTATTGCTATTCCACCGAGTAAAATTACCCACCCGCCTAATTCAATACTTTCCGGAATCATTTCAAAAAATAATAAGCCAATTATAAGGCCTGCACATAATGAATAAATAAAGCCATGACCACTTTGAAAACCTTCCATTATCCAAGCGAGTCCACCGCCAACACCAATTCCAAGTGCGGAAGCTAACGCCCGATCATCCATACTGCACTCATCCCACTATTCTTAAAAAGGCTTTGTTTATTTTACTCTAAAAAATCAAAACAAAATATATGAATTCATATTAAATATTATTTGATTCTTTATTCAGATTGTTATATCATATATATGAACATATATTAATATATGTAGATAAATAGTGATTATTATATATAAGGTTTTGAATTGAAACCTAAAGTGAGGGAAGGATAATGGAAGAAAAAAAGGAATTAGAGGAAGTAAATAATAAGGACTTAGATGATGAAACATTATTTGTCGTATCGCAAACATTTAAAGCGTTAGGTGATCCTACGAGAATCCGGATTCTCCATTTGCTCTTTTATAAGGAGTATTCGGTAAACGGTATTGCTGAAACGCTACATCTTAGACAATCAACAGTTTCCCATCAATTGCGGTTCTTGAAAAATTTACGGTTAGTAAAATTCCGAAGGGAAGGCACAATATTGTTTTATTCCCATGATGATGAACATACTATGAATATGCTAAAACAGGCGATCGATCACGCCTGTCATCACTAGTATTCCGTAAACCAGTAATGAGTGTTAATAATAATTCACGTCATTAATATTGTTATATGATCATATAACAATATTATAGGCATATGAAAAGGGGATTTTGCAATGGATATGGAAAACAAAAAAACAGAATGGAAAGCGTTGTATGATATCTCGAAGGAAAGTGAGATGGGTGTAGCAGAGAGGGTTAGTGAATACGGTTGATAAATTCATAGGATGTATTATTGGATACAAAAAGTTTGGATGTGGTCAATTAACGTCCTGGTTTAGTAAAGCTTACTGCGAATATATTGGAACCCGATATATCATATTTATTTAGAAAGGTGATAGAAATGAAAAATATTCAAGAGCAACAAGCACACGAAAGTCATAGCCACGATCATAGTCATGATCATGATCACGGAAAAATGCCAATTATTTCATATTTTATTGGCTTAGTGTTGGCTATAATTGGGCTTTTTTTAAGTGATGCAAATTTATTAATACAAAACATCTTATTTTCAATTGCCACAATCACAGCCGGCTACCATGTAATTATTCTCGAAGGAATTGGAGAGACAGTTGAAAATACTAAATTAAAGGGAAAATTCACTCCTAATTCTCATATTCTAATGGGATTAGCTGCAATCGGGGCTTCTCTGATAGGGAGTTTTTGGGAAGGAACCCTTTTGATACTTATTTTTTCCGGCGCTCATTTTCTTGAAGATTACGCTGAAGGAAGAAGTAAAAGAGAAATTACTAAGCTACTCGAAATGAACCCAACGACAGCTAAATTAATCCTACCTGATGGAAACACAAAAATTGTTGATGTCAGTGAATTAAAAGTTGGAGATCAACTCCAAGTGCTGAACGGTGATCAAGTTCCAATTGATGGGATTATTTTATCCGGTACTACCTCAATTGATGAATCTTCTATTAATGGAGAAAGTATACCGAAAGAGAAGTCTAAGGGTGACGAAGTTTTTGGAAGTACGATTAATGGAACAGGTACTTTTACTATGGAAGTCACTAAGGAAAACAAGGATACTGTATTCTCTAAAATTTTACAATTAGTTAGTCAAAACCAAGATAATCAAACAAAAGCTGCCAGTATCATTCAAAAATTCGAGCCTAAATATGTTAATATAGTTTTAATCGCAATACCATTAGTAATGTTACTTGCTCCTTTTCTATTTGATTGGACATGGTCGCAAAGTGTTTACAGGGGATTAGTGCTTTTAGTCGCAGCTTCACCGTGTGCTTTGGCAGCAGCTACTGTATCTGTAACATTGTCTACAACATCTAACCTAGCTAAAAAAGGCGTGCTTTCAAAAGGAAGTACTTACCTATCACAATTAGCGGATATAGATGCAATTGCCTTCGATAAAACAGGAACCCTTACGAACGGAGAACCTAAAGTAACAAATTACTATTTCACTCATTCTGTGAACGAAGAAAATATTATTGATATTATAGTCGCCCTTGAAAAGGAATCCAATCACCCACTCGCTAATGCTATTTTAGAAAAATTTGAAGTTAAAAATAAAATAGACATCGAAGTTACTAATCAAATTGGAAAAGGTCTGACAGGAGATTATAATGGAAAAAATTATCGTATTGGTAAGCCTACTTCTTTTGAAAGTGCTTCTGAAGAGTATACCCAGTTCAATCATGATTGGGCATCAGAAGGAAAGACGGTTGTATACGTAGCAGAAAATGAAGAAGTTATTGGGATTATAGCTCTAATGGATATTCCGAATGAGCATGCTAAAGAAACAGTTAATTACTTTAAGAAACTTGGTATCCACACGACTTTAATTACTGGTGATTCGGAAATGACGGGAAAAGCTGTAGGCGAACAATTGGGAATAGACGAAGTTATCGCTAATGTAATGCCTGAAGATAAATCCAGAATTATAGAAGAACAAAAAGAAAAATTTGGAGTTACTGCCATGGTCGGAGATGGTGTGAACGATGCACCGGCCCTTGTTAATGCTGATGTTGGTATAGCTATGGGGGGCGGTACTGATGTGGCAGTAGAAGTATCTGATTTGGTTTTAATGCAGAACAATTTATCTAAATTAGTACAGTCTCATAAAATTTCCTCAAATATGGGTCGTGTTATTAGGCAAAATATTATTTTTTCAATGGCAGTTGTTGCCTTTTTAGTTGTCGTTAGTTTGTTAGGATTAACTGATATTACAATCAGTGTAATTGTTCATGAAGGAAGTACTTTAGTTGTTATACTAAATGGACTTCGATTATTAAGATCTAAATAATGAACGAATCGATTGACATGAATGAACTTTGAAGTGTGGATTCTACAATGCTCCCATAACATTGGACACTAAAAAACAGAGCAATCTAATAAAGATGTTATGAGTAAAAACAATGCCTTGCATACCGTTTTTATCATACGGGCGGTCAAATAAGCAATTAAAGAGCATGGGAAGCATAAAATCATAAACAGTGACTTAAGGCAGCCAGTTTACATTCAAAAGTTAAATTGACTGTATTAAAAGTTTCGAAACGATTAATATCCGTATGGGGGCAAGCGTCGAGCCAAAGATAATGCCAGGACAGAGCGTCTTTTTCCGTTCTTTTAAGTGGGAAAGGTTTTACCTTCTCTAGGCCAAGACAGTCCCAGAGCTAAAAGGGCCAGTTGCTCTTTTTGGGCGTTTGTGAACGGTAATCGCAGGAAGGGGATTTTCCCAACCGCACCTGGTTTTCCATCACAATAAAGTTGGCGGCATTTGTTCTGATATTCTTGGGAATACTTACACTATGAATGGCCGTATTAAGTGATACAGGAGCTGCTATTATTGTAATACTGAATGCTCTCCGCCTTTTGAGGGTAAAAGAATAAAAGTAAGGATAACTAGGTAAAGCTGTTCAATCAAAAATTGAACAGCTTATTTTTCATCAAAATCAAAAACGTTTATTATAATACCTACACTTGTTCTGTTAAACGTACCGATTTTTTAACCTTATTGTATCAGTAATATCTTGAAACGAAGTAAGCGACTAAAATTTCTCTTTTATCATACGTTTATAAAAATACACTTTTAAGAACGGTTTGAAAATTTTTGAAATAGATCAAAATAATCTTCTGGTTAAAAAACCTGTAGATATGATTTCTCTCTTAAATTTTTGTTTGATTAGATTAGACCCTAATAAGACGCATTCAACATGTCTACACGTGAATTTAGTCTTTGAAAATGTAAGGACCATTATTATTATAAAAACCCTAGTATAAAACGATACGCTGAAGCGTATCACAAATAAAACTAAAAAATAGATTTTGTTATATTAAAGTGGAATGGAGCTGTAATTAATATTGAAAAAATCATTGTGGGAAGGAAATTCACTTAAAAGTGAACAACATGCTAATTGTTTAATAAGGTGTATGAAAAGTATTGATTATCTTAAAAATGATATATCAAATATGAGTATGTTTCCAAGATTTGTTCAAGAAGATTTTAGATTTTTAGACGTACAATTTGAAGGGAAAAGTTTAGAAAGTATATTCATTCCAATGTTATGTTTTTGCGATATTCCAATAAAAAACTTAAAGTTTCACAGTTATGAATATGGAAGTTATGCAATAGCATTTAAAACAGAATGGGGACGAAAAAACAAGATATCTCCAGTGCATTATTTATATAAAAATTCCGATGTGTACGAGCAATTAAGAAAACTTTTTATGTATGCAAATGAAAAAGATGATTATGTAATTTATAACTATTTATTTAATCGGTTATTTTTTACAAAGCCTAAAGAAGGTTTTCAAAACGGAAATCAAAGGCTATATACAGATGAACAAGAACAGCGTTATGTACCAGAAATCCCTAAAAACAGTAATGGATTGAAACAGTTTTATTTACAAAATGATTTAAATTTTACACATTTGAATTTAGCTATAATGAAAAATCAAAAATTAAAGCTAGAATTCTCAGCTAATGATATTAAATATATCATTGTCTCAACAACAGAAGAAAAAACAGAAATAATTGAAGCTATTATGGATTCTGAGAAAATAGATCGACAAGAGAAGTTGAATATGATTACGAAAATTATATCTATGATTGAAATTGAGGAGGATTTTTAGTGGAAATAGATTTTGATAAGCTAAAAAATAAAGAATATCCAAAAGACTTAGAGGATTATTATACAGAAGTGAAATTAAGCAATGAATCGCGAGCAAAAACTAATTTAAAGTATGAGTATGATGAAATACATAATATTTTAAGAGTTGATAAAAATAGAGACGTTTTATTTAAATTAAAAAAGAGTATAAATTTTCCAGAGGATGTTAAAACAAAACAAGATGTTGACCAATATATATATAATTCTCAAACATGTATCTCATTAGACTATGATAAAAGTGTAGCAATAATAGATGGAATAGAGATACCACTTGAAAATTTTGTACTAGATAAGACCGGTGAAAGTGGAAAGTTTGAATATAAACTATGTCCGGTTGAATTTGATGAGAATGACTTTATAAAATGGACACTTAAATATAAGAGTAGTAAAAAAGAAATTAATTTGGTGAGAGTTGTAAATAGTAAAAGTGCATATACTAAAAAGTATGAGTATCTATCCCAACATTTAAGAGTAACAATTTTTATTTCAAAAACAGATGATATTAAAATCACGGTTGGAACACGTTTTGAAGATAAAGTTAACTTAGAATTATTATTAGAATCTTTAGCAATCCAAATAGCTTTCCTAGAAAAAGAACTGAGTATAAATGGTGTAGAACTATCTAAAATTGATTCATCGACAAAACCAGGTGATGAAGAAAAGATTATAAGAATAAAAGAAATGTTTAATTTTTGGTATAACGTTAGATTATTGGAAAAAGAATTAAAGACTGAATTTATTATTGAATTGCCTTTAGATGATGAGACTTTACAAAATTTAGAAAAACTAATTATTTCATTTGTTTATAGAGAAGTTTATAGAGAAACATACAAAATAAATAATATAAATTTGAAATTTAACAGTATTGATGAAATGTACAGCAGCATAGATGAAATAAAGAAAAATGGCAATTCTTCAATTCATTGGAGGGAGCCACAGGATTATAATATATTAGGTTCTACTTTAAATATTTACAAATATTTTGGAGCATTTAATTTTGAAGTTTATTCTATTATACCTGATGAAGAAACGACAACATTGCAAATCAAATTAAAAGAAAAAAATGACGATAAAATGATAATAGTTAGCAAATTTATATTAGAAAATGAAGTTATTCAAAATCTTTCTCAAGTTGATACCCCTAAATATTGGATGGAATATCGAGATAGAATTAAGTCAAGTAATCTTTGAAAATAGTTAATTACACAAAAATTAATTTGATAGATGATAACATACCGATAGCAATTAAGGGGAAGATATAAGATTAAGAAACGATACATTAGAGAATATTGATATTACCAAATAAGTATATATTATTAAAATCATTATGATTAAATATACACTTACAAAAAAACGACCAAGATGTAAGATAGATTCCTATTAGTTGAAATTGATATATAGATATTTGAAATAACTTATGTCTACTGATAATTTTAATTAATTATTTTAAAATCGAATGTGTTCGCAATACAAGGAGGAATTTTTTTGAAATATATTAATCATTTTTCTGAATCGACACTAGCATACTTGGAAAAAGACCATGAACATGCATTTTATGTATATTGTTTAATAGACCCAAGAAATGATGAGTGCTTTTATGTTGGTAAAGGAAAGGGGAATAGAGTATTCAAACATAAAGAATATGCGCAGAAACAATTATTGTACGAAGAAATATATGTAGAAGAAAATAAAATTAATTTGAAATTAAAAAGAATTAACGAAATTTGTAACAGTGATATGGACGTTTTAGGATATATAATCAGTTATGGATTAACAGAATCCGAAGCATTTTCTGCAGAAAATACTCTTATAAACTTTATTAATTTAACAAATAAAACTACATTAACGAATATGATTAATGGTCATGGATCTAAAGCATACTTAGTTGAAGATTTAGAAAATGAATTTGGCTATGATTCAATTAATCTTGAAAACATAAATACGAATGAATTAATTTTAGCAGTGAAAATCAGAGATGCATTTAGATTAGATAAAGATGAAAGTAAAGAGTATCCCATTAAAGAAAGTAAACGTGATAGAAGTAACTTGAAATCACGTACATTAGGTAGCTGGATTATAGGAAAAGATAAAATACATAAAATAAAATATATTATTGGTATCAATACAGGTGCTAATAACGCAGTTGTTTCAGCTTACGAAGTGTCATATGAACAAGCAGAAAGTACCGAAACAAATAGTGGTAGAACACGATATGCGTTTATCGCGCTTTCAAAACGTGACACCACATTAAAAAATTTAAATTTATACAAAAAAGCGTTACCAAATTTAAGATTTGGTAGCGGTAGTGCCACAGCATACATAAATAGTTATAATTAAATAAAAATAAGTCAATGAAGGTGGATTAAGTGAATAAAAATATTGAAGGTCTAAAAGCTACTGAAAATACTATATATATGCGTTATACGGTACATATTGATGATCAAATTATAAATAACGTCAAAGAGTGTATTAAAAAATTTGAAGTTTTACCTATGGAAGATAAAATCCCATTATCCCCGCTATTGCAACCAGAATATGCAGGAGAAGTACAAGATATTATAAATACATATGAACAGTTTATGATTAATTTTGGTAAAGTAATGTTGGATAGTCAAGGTGTAAAAGTAAAGATTGAAAGTGAATCATTAATTAGTATTCAACAAGGTATACAAGAACAATGTTACTCAAATAAACGAACAAATGATATTGATGTGACTAAAGAATTTAAGCGCCTTTTTAACTAATCGAACGTAATGGTTTGTGGTGTGTCTAATTTTTTATCGTTCATAATTTTTATGGATTTTGGTATTACTTTAATTACACACAAGTTTGGATCATCCTTAGAGTCAAAAAAGGACTTATCTTGTTTGTTCCAAATCCAATCAATAGTCTCTTGATCTTTCAGTATTTCAACATTAGCATCAATTTCTAGAAAACTACGATTATTCGTTTCATCGTAACCTATAAGTACATGAGCTTTGGTATTATCTTTAAATTCAGCAATTTTTTTAGACTCAATGCTTGTCTTAGTATAAAGTGTGTGTCCATCATTATAAAATACCATGTATCTACTATTAGGTGTATTGTTATGTGCAGTAGATAGGACACCTATTTTTGATGTATTTAATATATTTTCAATTTCATTTTGTAATTGTTCGTTATTCATAATTTAATCACCTCTGATAATAATATACCCTGAAGTTGCCTATAATATGTAAGGTATTAAAATTTATTTTATTTTTTAGTGAATTATACAAAAGTTAAAACGGATATATGATTGAAAACACAATCTTAAGTTAAAGGACAATTATAAAGTGAATTTGTATGAAACAAGCTGGGAGGCAATAAAATGCATTTAGGAGTCATACTTAACAGAGTTTTTAGAACGAAAGATAATCCACTTTTTCAATATATAGTGAAGCATCAAAATGAGATAAATAAATTGTATTTTATCTTACCTTTAGAAGATTTAACTGACGCATCAGAAGTAAAACGTGACTATTACCATAAAGTTGTAAAAGGATTTGTAAATGCTTTAGATAAGCATGATATACAACCTTATATTGTCACATATGAAAAGCTAGGTGAATTAGCAGAAACATTGGCGTTATCTCACGTATTAGTAGCAAAAGATATTATGAGTTATCACAAAGAAATATATGACTATCCTCATGTAAAAAAGGCTTTTGAAAATCACCAAGTTACAGTAATTGGACAGCGCGTGAATCATTATTTTGAGCCAACAAAGACTTTTAATAAACAGCAACAGCCTTATAAAGTATTTACTAGTTTTTATAAAGCAAATCGTCAGGACTTAGTACACACCCCTAAAAAAAGTTATCAATTTAAGCAGTTGTCTCAAATTGCGGAAAAGGGTTCAAATCAAAGTGACTTAAAATTTGAAAATAATAAAGATATAGAAAAGTTAGCGCGTAAAGCTTGGGATGATTTTTTAAATGGTGACATAGCTCATTATGATAAATTGACTGACGATGTGTCGCAGGATTTTGTAAGTGGATTAGGTAAATATTTAGCATATGGACTACTCGATATTCGTGAAATTATAAATGATTTACTTGAAGATTATGAGAGCGATGAAAAAAATTATGAAGCTTTTATAAGAGAGGTTCTATTCCGTGAATTTTATTATGTGTTAATGACACAGTATCCAGAAACGGCAACTAAATCTTTTTCTGAAAAATATCGAAACATGCAATGGTCGTATAATAAAACACATTTTGAAGTATGGAAAAAAGGTCAAACTGGTTACCCAATCGTTGATGCTGCAATGAAGAAGCTGAATCGTACAGGATATATGCATAATCGCTTACGAATGGTCGTATCACAATTTTTAACGAAAAATTTATTTATTGATTGGACTTGGGGGGGAGGAGTACTTTAGACAGTATTTGATAGATTATGATAATGCATCTAATGTACATGGATGGCAGTGGTCAGCATCAACTGGAACAGATGCAGTGCCTTATTTCAGAATGTTTAATCCTATACGTCAAAGTGAGCGTTTTGATGCGCAAGGGTATTTTATTAAAACACAGCTAGAAATATTTAATGATGTGAGCAGTAAATACATTCATGATCCAACTAAATATAAAGACAAGTTACAAGAAATTTATCATATTGAAATTGGAAAAGATTATCCACAGACTATCGTGAATCATAAAAATAGTAGAGATTATGTTATGGATAAATTTAAGCAATTTTGACATATCATCCAATAAAAAGGAGTGATTCATTTGTTGAAAAATGAAATACATCGTATTTATTTAGACAAAAATAATAATGAGGTAACTATTAATAGATTTAATGTGACATATCACTATACTATATTAGAACAAATTAATGATTTGCCACAATATGGTTATGCAGTTTTAAACCATTTATATGCTAATCCTGGTTTAGAGGCAGACTTCGAGCGTGTGTTCTTAAATAGAGATAAACATCTAGAGAATACTGAAGGGTTTGAAAATCTATTATTTCTAAAGCCACATAGTACACATGAACATCATGTTATCATTACGTTTTGGCAAGACGAAGCAGCTTACAAACATTGGCAAGAGTCTCAGGAATATAAAGCATCCCATAAAAATAGAGGAACCAAGCAAGGTGCTGATAAATCTATTGTAAACAGAAACCTATCATTTAATATTAGTTTAGAATTTAAATAACATAATTTTTGAATTAAATGATATTTCTGCAAACATATAGGCGAGTTATTTAAATACTAACTTGCCTATTTTTTTAAGCGATATAAAAATTTTAGCAAAATCACTGATAAGGGGAGCCCTATAATAAATAAAACAAGAAATTAAGTTGTACTTAACTTAGAAGTGGATGTGAAGACTATTAAACTTTTTTAGGTAAGCTTTAACCTGTAAATATCTTTTTAGAAAAAGGTGAAGATTTATTAGATTATCAACATATTAAAGCACAAATAAAAAGTAGGGACTTACAGATAAACAATAAACTTACGAAAGATCCACAAGTTGCTTTTATTCATAATGCACGTAAGTTTCTAGGAGATAAATTTATTAGAATTGCAAAGCCACATAAATTACTAAGTAATAATAAAATAATTGCTGTTAAACTTCCTTAATCAAGCAATGCCTATCCTTCATCGCCATTGCTTGTGTAATCTGTTTTAGTCTATCCATCTATCGCCCACTAATTCTATTCTAGCTTATCCACCCGACGCAATTTTCTGACTCATTCTAGCTTTGCCTATCCACCTATCGTCCTTTATCTACGCACTCCACCTTTAAAATCTACAACTTCCTTATGCTTATTCATTCACTAACCCTCCATACTCTTCTCATCGTTCTTTTAATTCACACCCCCCTTTTCCTTCGTCACTCGGTCATGGCAGTTTGTAATTCTTGTTCAATTAAGTAGATATGTGTACTGATCAAATTCCGTTGTTCGTTCAAGAATTCTAGGTGTGCGCGTAAAACGCTTGGGACATCTATTTTGTTTTGATAAAGCATGTCTGTGTTTTTTCGGATTTCTTTTAATGGCATATTCAAATTGCTTAGGCACTGGATAAATTTAATCATTTCGATATCGTCGTCTGTGTATAAACGCTTGTTATTTCTATCTCTGTCGATGTGTTTCAAGATATTCTTTTTCTCGTAATAACGCAGTTTGCTTTTAGGTATATTGCAATAATCTGAGACATATTCAATGTAATATTGTTTCATGTAAGCATATCCTTTCTCTTAAACCAAGGTTTAACTGATATTGTATTCTATATAAACATGAATGAGGAGGAAAGACAATGAAAAAGGCTTTAATTGTTGTAACAAACATTGCGAAATACGATAATTTAGAAAGACCTACAGGTGCGTGGTTCTCAGAGGTTACGCATTTTGCGAAAGATTTCTATGACGCAGGTTATGATGTTGATTTCGTAAGTCCGAACGGTGGATATGTGCCTCTTGATCCTATCAGTCTTAACCCTGAAATGATGGGAGCTGAGGACTGGGAATACTACACGGATCATGATTATATGAATAAATTTGGACAAACATTATCTCCAAAAGAGGTTAATCCTAGCGACTATCAAGCCATTTACTTTGCAGGTGGACATGGTGCGATTTGGGATTTTAGAAATAACAAAGAACTTAACGACATTGCGTTAAGTATTTACAATAACCAAGGCGTTCTCTCTTCTGTATGTCATGGTGCGGCTGGTCTACTCGACATTAAAGAAAATGGCGATTACCTCGTTCGTGATAAAGACGTGACTGGTTTTACAAATAGTGAAGAACAAGCAAATGGTACAACTGAATACATGCCATATTTATTAGAAGACGAATTTATTAGTAACGGTGCACATTTTAAAAAAGAGGATGACTGGAGCAATTTCGCAGTCGTAGATGGTCGCATTGTGACTGGTCAAAATCCTCAATCAGGACATGCTGTTGCTGAACATGCTTTAAAAATCTTAGCTAATCAATAATTTCATAAAGGAGCGATACACATGAAATCATTAATTATTGGCGCTAATGGTGGCGTTGGTCAACATCTTGTAAGTAAACTGAAAGCACGAGATGTTGATTTTACTGCCGGTGTTAGAAAAGAAGAACAAGTTGAAGTTTTAAAAGCAGATGGTATTGATGCAACTTACATTGATGTTGCAAAACAATCTATTGATGAATTAATAGAATTATTTAAACCGTATGATCAAATCCTTTTTTCCGTCGGTTCTGGTGGGAGCACAGGTGACGATCAAACAATTATAGTAGATTTAGACGGTGCAGTGAAAGCAATTAAAGCAAGTGAACACGTCGGTCGTCAACACTTTGTTATGGTATCAACGTACGACTCACGTCGAGAAGCTTTTGATGCGTCAGGCGACTTGAAACCATATACCATTGCAAAACATTATGCGGATGACTACTTAAGACATGCAAATTTAAAATATACCATCGTACATCCAGGCACTTTAACAAACGAACTTGAAACGCACCAATTCAATATGAGTGCGCAATTTGAAAATGTACAAAATCCGTCTATTACAAGAGAAGATGTAGCAGAAGTGCTTGTTTCTGTATTAACTGATGAAGCATTACAAGGTCACGAATTCCAAATCATCAATGGTGATTTGTCATTATCAGACGCTACGACTAAATATCTGGAGGAATAATCAATAAATTGTACTTGCAAAACGACCACAAGATATCCTTCAAGACCGATGTATTTAGAGTTGAAACAATAGAAGCACGAGAACCTCAAGTAGAATCCATTTATCAGTAGATCCTTACTTGAGAGGTAGAATGAATGATACAAAAAGTTATATTCAACCTTTCTAAGTGGATGAGCCATTACAATTTGTCGTTTTCGCACTCGCGAAACTATTATAAGACTTATCATAGCAACGTCTGGAACATATATTTTGTTCCAGGCGATTTTTTTATATTTACACTTAAAATCAATGTATATCAAAATGATTTTCAACATGGGGCATGTCAATGCATATGCGCTATTTGTTTAATTATGATTATATCAAACATTTACTTTGTAATTTGACTATAGTGATAAGTCTCTAAACTAAGAAAATCAAAAGTTAAATTGCGTGTATGAATGTAAAAAGGAGTAAAAAAATTATATTTTCATATAAATATTATGTGGCATTGTAACATTAATGTAATAATGTGGCCTGTAAGACAAATATGAGGAGGGTTTTTATAAGGTTCTTCTTATTAGTGAAATTGTTAAAAAAACAAAATGCAATGAACTGACAAATTAAAATCGCTTTAAGTCGTATTCTCAAAGAATCTATAAATCACTCGTATATACACAGCCCCTTACTATCAGTTAAAATGTCACTTTTCGGTTCTAATATTTATTATTCATAAGATATGCAATATATGATAAAATTCATTCAAATGTATATTTGAATGAGGTGCTCTATGGTTCAGACTATTATAACTGCGGCAATACTTTATATTGCAACTGCGGTAGATTTATTAGTGATTTTATTAATATTTTTTGCTAGAGCAAAGACTAGAAAAGAATATAGGGATATTTATATAGGTCAATATTTAGGATCGATTATTCTCATATTAGTCAGTTTATTTTTAGCTTTTATGTTAAATTATGTTCCAGAGAAATGGATATTAGGTTTATTAGGTTTGATCCCCATCTACTTAGGTATAAAAGTTGCTATTTATGATGATTGTGAAGGTGAAAAAAGAGCAAAAAAAGAATTAAACGAAAAAGGTTTGTCCAAATTAGTAGGGACTGTTTCTTTAGTGACAATTGCAAGTTGTGGTGCAGATAATATTGGTTTATTTGTCCCTTATTTTGTAGCATTGGATATTATTGAATTACTGACTACCTTAATTGTATTTTTAGTTTTAATTTTCTTTTTAGTATTCACAGCACAAAAACTAGCTAGAATTCCTGGTGTGGGTGAAATTGTTGAGAAATTCAGTCGTTGGATTATGGCTGTTATTTACATAGCATTGGGCTTATTTATTATTATTGAAAATGAAACCATACAAACAATATTAGGATTTATATTATAAATTAAGGTGTGACTTAATATGAGTAACAATAAAATTTGTGACGTCATTTGTGTTCATGAGGAAAAAGTGAATTATGCTTTAAGATTTTTAAAAGAAGAAAAAACTCAACGGCTTATCAATACATTATTAAAGATAAGTGATGAGAATAAGCTGAAAATTATATTAGCTCTAATTAAAGAGAAAGAATTATGTGTTTGTGACTTATCTATAACATTAGGTTTGAGTATAGCTTCAACATCACATCATTTGAGAGCCCTGTATAAAAGAGACGTGCTGAATTTTTACAAGGATGGGAAAATGGCATACTATTATATCAAAGATATAGAAATGAAATCATTATTAATAAAATGTATGACTTAAATATAAAGAAACGCTCACATTAAACGAGCGTTTCTTTGAATTCTTGTATTCTTTTTCCAATTTCATCTCTAACACGTTGAAATTCTGGCCATTCTTTTCCTGCTGGATCATCAAAGCCCCAGTGTTCTTTTTTAACATTAGGTGGTAATATAGGGCAATTATCGTCTGCATCACTACATAATGTTACGACCAAATCTGACTGTTCTAAGATATCACTATCAATCAAATCTGATGTATGGTTTGAGATATCAATATCCACTTCTTTCATAGCTTCTATTGCTTTAGGATTAACACCATGTGTTTCAATACCAGCAGAATAGACATTCCAATCTTCACCCAATATTTCTTTTCCCCAACCTTCAGCCATTTGGCTACGACAAGAGTTTCCTGTACATATAAAATAAATTGTTTTCTTATCCATAATTAAAGCCTCTTTTCTTAAAATATGATTAGTGTAAGGTATAAACCTAAGAGTGTTACAAATAGGACCGGAATAGTAATGATAATTCCAGTTTTAAAGTATGTTCCCCACGAAATTTTCACACCTTTTTGTGTTAAGACATGTAGCCACAATAATGTTGCTAAAGAACCAATTGGCGTAATTTTAGGTCCTAAATCAGAACCTATGACATTCGCATAAACCATACCTTCTTTTAATATTCCTGTAGCACTGGATTGACCAATCGCTATTGCATCTATTAAAACAGTTGGCATGTTGTTCATAATGGATGAAAGGAATGCAGCTATAAAGCCCATGCCCATGATACTACTAAATAAGCCGTAATTTGAAATATTTGTTAGTACATCACCAAGAAGCGTTGTGATGCCCACATTTTTTAGACCAAATACCACAAGATACATACCAATAGAGAATACAACAATATTCCATGGTGCGCCTTTAATTACTTGTTTTGTATGAACTGCTTTAGATTTACGAGCTAATATTACAAAGATAAGAGCAATGATACCAGCAATGATTGATACAGGTATTTGTATAAACTCACTAACAAGATATCCCACAAGTAGTATTGCTAATACAATCCATGAAATCTTAAATAATTTAGAATCTTTAATTGCATTTTTAGGATGTGAAAGATTTTCTGTATCGAACGTTTTAGGTATAGATTTTCTGAAATATAACCATAAAACGAGAATACTAGCAATCAGAGAGAATATATTAGGAATAATCATTCGACTAAAATATTCAATAAATCCAATATCGAAGTAATCTGCAGAAACGATATTAACTAAGTTACTTACAATTAAGGGTAGTGATGTAGTATCAGCGATAAAGCCACTGGCAATGATGAATGGGAAAATAACTTTTTTATTAAACCCTAGATTTCTTACCATCGCTAATACAATAGGAGTTAAGATTAAAGCTGCACCATCATTTGCGAAAAATGCTGCTACAATTGCCCCAAGTAACATAATAAAAACAAACATTTTTAAGCCATTACCGTTTGAAGCCTTGACCATATGTATTGCAGACCATTCAAAAAAACCAATTTCATCTAATATTAATGAAATAAGAATAACAGCTACAAAAGTTAAAGTTGCATTCCAAACAATACCGGTTACTTCTAATACATCGGAAAAACTTACGACTCCTGTAATGATAGCAACAACAGCTCCAATTAAAGCTGTAATACCAATATCTAAACCTTTTGGTTGCCATATCACAAAGATTAAAGTTAACAAGAAGATTATAATTGCTAAAATGGTCATCAACAGTCACCTGATTTCACATTTTTACATACACATCTTTGATTAGATGTATTAATGATGTTTAAGTTTTGAATAATATCATCTAAAATAGCATGATTAAGTTGATACCAATGTTTGTTGCCGTCTTTTCGTGTTGTAACTAATTCGTTATCTACTAATGACTTCATATGATGACTTAGTGTAGGTTGTGAGAATTGAAAGTGTTCTAATAAGTCACAAGCGCATAGTTCACCACAAGAAAGTAAATCTAATATTTCTATCCTGCTTGGATCTGATAAAACTTTTAATATTGCTGATAATTCTTTATAAGACATAAATATACCTCCTATTCATTACATAGATTAACATCTATATAGCTTTATGTCTATGTAGTTTTTTGACTAATTTTAGTATTAGATTAGAATGCGTCCTAAATAACTAGTTTTATTATCTTGCAAAAGTTGAAATAATAATTTATATTTAATACATCAAAAAAAATTGATGTATCATTTTAGTATTTTATAAAGGAGTTCGATTTTATGAGAATAAATCATGCAGGTAGATTATCTGTTGATTATTTTGTTAGCTACTTAAATCTAATTATGATATCAAGAGAAGTTTCTTTAAAAGAAGCTATATCATATATGAAAAATGAGTTCTTTAAAGGAGAACCTGACATGTATGGTAAAATAACAGAAACTCATTTTAATCAAGCAATACAAGAACTCAAACAAAAATAGAAATATCTATATATAAGAGAGGTGATTATTTAATGGAAATTATTAAGTCCAGTCCTAATAGAAGTGAGGAAGAACAATTAGACTTTTATGAACAGATGTTTAATGCGCTAGCTGATAAAATCAGGCTTAAAATTCTACAATCAATACGTCAAAGCGATTCAAAATCTTTATGTGTTTGTGATCTAGAAGAATTATTAGCGTTAAAACAATCTAAACTTTCCTATCATTTAAAAAAATTAGTAGATGCAAATATTCTTATTGCTGAAAAGCATGGCACATGGAATTATTATAAAATTAATGAGCAACAAATACAGGTGGTTTTAAATGAAGATACTTGCTGTAAGATACCTTAAGTATCTTCTTTATAACATAGAATTAATCAAATTTTTTTGATTAATACATCAAGAAAAGTTGATTAAATGAATTCGGAGGCGTTATACTAATGATAGATTCAATTATGGAATTCATAAAAACATTTCTGATGTTATTTTTTGAATTATTATTACTATTTATAGTAGTGAGTTTTATAGTAAGTCTGATTCAACAAGTTGTTTCAGAAGAAAAAATTATAAAGCTTTTGAGCAAACCTAATGAAGTCGTCAATTATATATTAGGTATGATATTTGGTGCTGTTACACCATTTTGTTCTTGTTCAACTATTCCAATACTTGCAGGTCTATTAAATTCCAAAGTTCCTTTTGGTCCAGCAATGAGTTTCTTAATTGCTTGACCGTTAATGAACCCACTAATGATATTTATGTTATGGGCTTTATTAGGATGGAAAGTAGCCATTGTTTATTTTGTAGTACTAGCAATTTTCAGTATTTTAACAGGTTTAGTATTTTCAAAAATGAATTTAGCTGAAAGTTATAAAGGGGTCAATGTTAAAGGTGATGGCTTTTTTGCTAATAAAACAGGATCTCGTTTTAAACAAGCATTAAACGATGCCTGGGCATTTTTATACCCAATGTTACCTTATCTATTTATTGGTGTATTTATTGGTGCCTTTATATATGGATTCATACCTGAAGAATTTATAACTAAGTATGCAAGTGGTGATGGTTTTATATCGGTGTTTATTGCTTCTGTTATCGGTATCCCTATGTATATCAGACCAGAAACAATGTTACCTATAGCCGAAGCATTAGTATCAAAAGGTATGTCGCTAGGAACAGTAGTTGCATTAATAATTGGTGGTGCTGGCGCAAGTATTCCAGAGGTCGTATTGCTATCTAAGCTATTCAAGAAAAAATTTGTAATATCATTCATTATTGCAATTTTAGTTGTGGCTATTGTTACAGGTTTGATTGTGAATATCATTATTTAAAGGAGGTGAAATAATGGGTGTTAAAGACGCATTAAAAAAAATAAAACCTCAAGAACAGTCATGTTGTTCGGTAGAAATTGAGGAAAAGAACGAAAAAAAAGAAAAAGATGAAAAAGAGCAAGAAGATAATAACAATTCTTGTAACAATTAATTTAGAAGTCTGTAAAATATATGCTTCTAATAAATAAATGAACGACAAATTCCAAAGTAATAGTATGGAACTTGTCGTTCTTTCGTTTCAGTTAAGGAAAATGATGTTGTTTATTTAATATTCTTTAAGACTTATAACAAAAAGACGTTAATTAAAAACCGCATCACTACCTGATAAGCAGAAGCTTATCACAAATAAAACTAAAAAATAGGTTGTGTATAATTTAATGCAATTAATTTTATATAAAAGAAGAATTTGAAATTGGAGATTGAGGCGGCTAGTTTAATAGTTTCAATATGTTCAGTAATCATTGTCATTTTTGCTTGTATAGCTGCAATTGTAACTGCTAGTTATACAAAAAAGTCATATATAACTCAAAATAAAGGATATAAAAGATATATAGGTATATACTATGAAGGATATCATATAGGAAATTTTGTAAAAAAATTGTAATTAAAAATTATGGTAATTCTCCAGCAAAAATTGAAGAAATAAACGTGACGGAAAATAATTTACCAAACTACCTAAAGAAGTTTTTTGAAGCTCAAAAAGGGAAGAGAGAACAATTACTGACGAGAGAAATTTAAAGAAATAAAATCTAGGAAAAGTTTCAACTTGATATTATAAGTAAGGAAATAGAATGCATATGAATTTTAATATTCAAACAATAAGTACCATAATATAAAGACGTATACCATTGGCATACGTCTTTATATTATTTTTTTATTTTAAAATTATTTAAAATATACTAAATACCTCTATATTTTTATAATTAAATTTTGTTATACTAAAACAAGTGTGATTTTTTACTAATTCATTATTTAAGGGTGTTTTATTTATTATTGTTTTCAAATCATTGATAAAAGTATGGGAATTTTTATCAGTGATTTGAAACATTAAAGGGAGGATATAAATTATGAAAATTAAAAAGGCTATAATACCAGCGGCAGGCCTAGGTACAAGATTCTTACCAGCCACTAAAGCTATGCCTAAAGAAATGTTACCTATTCTAGATAAGCCTACTATCCAGTATATAGTAGAAGAAGCAGTGGAAGCAGGCATTGAAGATATCATTATAGTTACAGGTAAGCATAAAAGAGCAATCGAAGATCATTTTGATAATCAAAAAGAATTGGAAATGTCTCTGAAAGAAAAAGGTAAAACAGAGTTGCTTGAAGCAGTTCAATATTCAAGTAACTTAGCAAACATGTTTTACGTAAGACAAAAAGAGCAAAAAGGATTAGGCCATGCAATATGGACAGCAAAGCAATTTGTTGGAGATGAACCCTTTGCTGTTTTATTGGGAGATGACATTGTACAGGCAGATACTCCGGCAATTAAACAATTGATGAACCAATATGAAACAACAGGTAAATCAATTATAGGAGTACAACAAGTAAATGAAAATGAAACACATAGATACGGTATTGTTGATCCAATAGAGTCAAGAAAAGGCTTGTTTAGTGTTAATAGATTTGTCGAGAAGCCTCGTCCAGGAACAGCACCTTCACATCTAGCGATAATGGGACGTTATGTTTTAACGCCACAGATTTTTGATTATTTAGAACGACAAGAAATTGGTACAGGTGGAGAAATCCAATTAACAGATGCAATTGAACATTTGAATTCTGACGATTGTGTCTATGCATATGATTTTAAGGGTGAGCGATATGATGTTGGTGAAAAGGCAGGATTTGTAAAAACTACAATACAATTTGCTTTAAATGATAAAGAAATGTCTGAAGATATTAAGACCTTTCTTGGGACTATTACAAAGTTAAATAATTGATAAAACAGTAGTTTTGATCTTTGTATTGTCTTTTTAATAAATGAATTAGGTTATTAAAAAATAAACTATTATTTTAAAATGGTGAAGAGGTTTGAAATGATAAAAATTGGAATTATTGGAAGTTGTATAACCAGAGATGTTTTTAACAGTAAGCATGTAAAAAATTGGAAAGATTACTTTGAAGTTGTTGCTTATCAATCTCAAGTGACTTTTCCGTCGTTAGTTAGTGAGCCAATTATTTATGAAAAAAATGAGTCTACATACAATAACATGAATGATTTTGAAATTGCGCAAATTAATAATGAGTTAGATAAAAATTTCATCTATAAATTGAAAAATAGCAGCATAGATTATTTAATAATAGATTTCTACGGAGATTTATTTTTTGGAATAGTCAAAGATGTATTTGGAGGTTATTTAACCAATAAAAAGTGGTTGTTTACTAGAAATAATATTTTCAATCAGGTTACTGAAGAAGGACAGACATTATCTTTTGAAAAAAACTTTAAGAAATATTTTGAATTATGGACAAAATCAGTGGATAAATTTTTTAATAATTATTTAATTAATATAAACACAAAAATAATTATACATCAGTCTGAATTTAAACCATCCTACTTTGAAAATAATAAAACAAAGTTTGTAAAAGATATTATAGGCATTGATAAAGATATTAATTTTTTAAATTATATATGGCATAAAATGACTCGTTATATAATGAGTAAATATCCTAATGTATATTTGATTGATCAAACTAAAGAAAAATACAGTTTAGATCCTAATCACATATGGGGAGTTCATTATGTACGTTTTGAAAAAAGATATTATATCGACTTTAAAGATAAATTAATAAAGTTGATTATTGATTTAGAGTTATCAAAAATCGATGAAGAACAACAAAACAAACAAAATTTAAAATTGCAGTTAGATGACTGGCAATTTAAAAACGAAAAACTTGATTTGGTAAAACATGAAGTGAATCTTGTCTCTCAAGGAAACGAAAATTATATATTTAAACAAAATCCTAGCAAAGCAATAAGGATAATGAATAATTCACATATTCATATTTCTTTTGAAGTATTTGTCGATTCTAGTATTAAATTAGATGATAGACGGATATTGGCTATACGTACTTTTAATGACGAATATAAATATAGTCAAAAAGAAGCTAATCAGTACACTTATTATCATTTAGACAAATATCAATATGACAAATGGATACAAATTGAAATCGATTTCAAACCATTAGATGGAAAGTATATGAAAGTAATTCCTATTTTATTCAAAAATGGGCATATTATTTATAAAAATTTTCAAATTTCTATTGATTAATTTTAATAAATAAAACTACAAAACCTATAAAGTATAAGTATGGATTATTACTTTGATAGGAGAAGTAAAGGTATATTAGGAAAAGAATTTATAGAAAGACATGCATATAGTAACAAATAATAAGATGTTGTACTACTAAACATTGTTTTGATACTTATATAATGAATTGTATTAAAGAATTGAAAAATTATTTTCAAATAATGAGGAGTGATAAATGTGACTGTTAAAATTGCAACTATAGGATCATGTGTTGTCAGAGATAATTTCAATACAAAATTTAATCCTTATTATAAAGAATATTTTAATTTAGTTGCTCATCATCATCAAAGTGCTTTACCTAGCCTTATGTCTAATCCAACTAAGTTTTCTAAAGTTGATAATTACAATAAGACTACAAAATTTCGAAAGCAACACATTCAAAATGAATTTAGCAAACAATTTTTACAAAGACTAAAAGATACTAACCCCGATTATATAATTTTAGATTTGTACGCAGATATAAAATTTGGTGTGGTTATGTTTGATGAGAACACTTACATAACAAATAATATTCAGTATAAATATTTACCAGAATTACAGAAGAAATCAACTTTGAATATATATGAGAATTTTGAAGAATATTTTAAATTATGGAAAAACTCCGTAGATGAACTTTTTGAATTTTTTCACAATGAATTACCTAAAAGCAAGATAATCTTATTAAATGCTAGATATCACAATAAATTTAAAGATAACTCTACTCTAGACGAATGGCGACAAAACAAAGGAATAAAATGCTTAGATATTAAAATGATGAATCAAAAGTGGGATATTCTTGATAATTATATAGAAAACAATTTTGATGTTTTTAAAATAAATATGAAGAGTGATAAATACTCTTTAAGTGAAAGTCATCCATGGGGAAGTTATTATTTACATTTCGAGTCTAAGTTTTATAAAGATTTTTTATCTGAATTATTAAATATAATTATTTCAGATGAATCATTGAAAAATGATATTATAGATAAAAAATATAATTTGTTAAAAAATCAAAAATTACATTATGAAGATACTGAACAAAAATTAATTGATGCTAAAAGAGTTGAAGTAGTCACTGGTTCAGAATATAATTTAATAAATTTAGCTAGAAAAAATAAAAGTGCCTATAAATTATATAAAAAATTATTAGAAAAAGATTATATTTTATATTTTCATAAAGATGGAATATCAAAACTTTATAAAAGAAAATATATTAGTGAATTAATTAAACGTAAAGATCTTTTGCGTAGAAATGAAGTTTTTTATACGCTCAATGAACCACAAGGTAGAAAAATTAATAATAGTATACCAAAAAAATTATTAGTGATTTTTACTTGTATGCCACCTAAAGATAAATATGATAATTATTTAATACATGATAGGATGTTCACTAAATTTTTTGATGGGATCGAGAGAAACCTTGTTAAAAACGTTTATATAATGCGTATTATGGATTTAAATGTGTCACACGGGTCACACTATATAAACACTATCAATTATTCAGAATATGAACAACATATACAACAAGCCATTTTACATGTAAAAAATAGTTTAGAGGTAGATGAAAATAATATTGTATTCTATGGTGTTTCAAAAGGGGGCACTGGTGCTTTATTTCATGGTTCCATTATGGATAAAAAACTTTTGGCAGTTGACCCTATCTTAAACATAGGGGGTAAACTAGAAGATAATGATAGACGTTTTTTAAAAAATTTGAGAAGGGAAGATTTAGTCCCTGAAATCAATAAAAATATAGCACAAATTAATTCTAAAGAGAAATATTTAATATGTAGTGAAAAAGTTCCGTCATATTATGAGCAAGATATGAGACTAGATAAAGAAAAAATTAAAATTTATAATAAAGTTGATAATTTGATTACTTCTCACCCAGAAGTATCTAGAAATACAATCCCTGAACAATTAATGATATTAAATATACTTTTGGGAGGATTGGAATAATAGGAGAGAAAAGGTATATTGAGAAAAAATAGAGTTTTAATGACACTTAGCTTTTTAATAAGGCCTATTTTCGAAAAATTTACTGATTACAACGTGAAAAGAAATTCGCGTTATATTAACAATATAAGAAATAAAAAAATTGAAAGTAGAGGGGTTCTCTTTGAAGCATACCATGGTATTAATTTTACTGGTAATGCCTATGCGTTATTTAAATACATTGTTGAAAATTCATTAAATTATAAATGCTATATAGCTATAAAAAATAAAGATGACCCAATGATTAAATGGATTAAAGCAAAATATTCTAATAAAAATATAGAGATAGTAAAATATCAAAGTAAAAAATATTTAAAAGTTTTAGCTACTGCAAAATATTTGGTGAATGACACTACGTTTTTACCATATTTTAATAAGCGTAAAGAGCAAATATATATAAATACTTGGCATGGAACCCCTTTTAAAAAATTAGGCAATGATATAGAAAATTCTAGTTTTAGTGAAAATAAAAATGTTCAAAAAAACTTAATTACATCAGATAAATTAGCCTTGCCGAATGAATTTACTGCAAAGAAACTAATAGGAAGCAACGATTTAATAGGAATATTAAACTCAGAAATAAGCTTTACTGGTAATGCTCGTATGGATTTAACTATAAATAGTAATAAAGAGGAAATTTATAGTAAGTATGATTTGAATAGTAACAAAAAATTAGTTTTATATGCTCCAACCTATAAAACTAATTTTAATTATAAAGGAAATGATTATATTCTTGAATTAATCAATGAGAGAAATGAGATACAAAATCAATTAGGTGATGACTATATTGTATATATAAAAACTCATTATTTAATTACTCAAAATAAAGTAAATGATTATTTTATACCCAATTGGTATGATGCAAATGAGTTATTGTCGGTTGTAGATATTTTGATTACTGATTATTCCAGTATATTTTTTGACTTTTTACCGTTGCGAAAACCTATATATTTTTATATGAAAGACGAAGAGGACTATAGTTTTGAACGTGGTCTTTATTTTGAAATAGAGGAACTGCCTGGATCAATATCGTATAATATGAAAGATTTATTAAAGAATTTGAATATACCTATTACTGATTATTTAAACTCATATAAAATTAATATAGAAAATTTCATTAGTAAATATTGTAGATATGATGATGGTAATTCATCTTATCGTACAGTGAATTTTATGTTAGGAAGTATCTGTGGAAATAAGAGATTCAAGTCAAATAAAAAAGTAATTGTTTTTTATGGTGGTGGATTTTATAACAACGGTATAACTAATTCATTAATCAATATGAGTAAAGCGTTTGATTATGATAAATATGAGTTTGTCATCGTTGAAAATAATAAGATTTTTATGGATAAATTAAATAATATAAAAAGGTTAGATTCAAGAGCACATTTAATTACATTATTTACTGATATTAATAGAAATCTTAGAGATACATTAGAATTGGATATGTTTAATAAACAGGGGTTTAATTCGAAATATATAAGTAAAAAAAGAATAATAAAATTATTTAGAGAATATTCAGATCAAGTATTAGGAAATTTACATCCAGAAGTAATGATTGATTATAGTGGGTACAACAAATTATTTACAGCATTATTTGCGTTTACAATAGCTAAGAAGAATGCAATATTTTTACATAATGATATGCATGAGGAATTTAATAAACTTATTGATGGACGTTATAAGCATAGATGGAATTTAAAAGTGATATTTAGCTTATATGATCAATTTACAAAAATAGTATCTGTATCCAATTCCACTAATAAAGCAAATACTATTAATTTGAAACAGTATATAAAAGCACCTGAAAATAAAATGATATCAATATCTAATATTATTGATGGAGATAATATAATTAAACAGGCAGCATTGGGTTATGGCGGAGCGAGTATAAAAATAATTTCAGATGATAGAGCAGAAAAAAACTTTTTGAAAGACATGTCATATAGTGATATCAGTTTCAAATGTATACCCACTCCTAATAAGAATGATATCAATTTTATTACGCTTGCTCGTTTGTCTCCTGAAAAGAATCAACAAAATTTAATTAAAGCATTCAAAGAAATTGTCAATATTAATAGAAATTGTAAGCTCTTTATTTTAGGAGAAGGGCCATTATATGAAAGTTTGCATAAACTAATTAGAAATTTGAATTTAGAAAACCATGTATTTTTACTTGGATTTATTACTAACCCTTATATGTTTTTGGATAGATGTGACTGTTTTATACTAACTTCAAATTATGAGGGGCAAGGTATTTCTATCCTAGAAGCACAAATTTTAAAAAAACCGATTATTGGGACGAATGTAAATGGTATTAAATCAGTTGTTAACGAAGATTCAGGGATATTAGTCGAAAATAATATTCCTGGCATTATTGAAGGAATGAAAGCATATTTGAAAGGGAATATAGGTTCAATAAAATTTGATTATAAAGACTATAATAAACAAATTTTATTGAAAATAGAAAATGAAATATTGTAGAGCCAAACAAATTTCTTACAAGGAGGTTATTTAATTGAAATTAAGACAACTATTTCGTGAAAAAGTATCTTTTGAAAAAAGAAAAAAGTTAAAAAAATTTTTGAAATACAAAGGAGATATTAGTTACCAAAAAAATGTTAAACCTTATATTAAAGGTTTTTTAGATGGTCAAAAAAAAGATATTGAAAATAATAAAATAATAATTGAAAGTTTACATGGCAAGGAGGTTAGTGGGCACTTATTTGCGTTGGCGAGTAAATTAAATGAGTACACTAACTATTGTGTTTTTATTGTAGCGAAAGATACAGATAGAGCTGAAAATCTTTTGAATAATTATCATCTCAAAAATATTACAGTGGTTAAGCATATGTCATATGAATATGGCTTGTACTTAGCAACTTCTCAAATATTAATTAATGATAATACATTTTATCCATTTTTCTCAAAAAGAGAAGGGCAAAAATATTATAATTTATGGCACGGAACTCCGTTAAAAACATTAGGTAAAGATATTGAAGGAGAATTCTTAGATTTTGGAAATGTGACAAGAAATTTTATGATGTCTGATGGCCTATATTTGCCTAATGAATATTCAGTGGAAAAATTGCTAGGAAGTTTAGATTTAGATGGTGTATTGAAAACAAATGTATTCATCGCACCATCTCCTAGGAATTCTTTACTATTTGATAAAAATAGAAGTGAAAGAATAAAAAAAGAATTAAGTTTGAAAAATAAAAAGATATATATTTACATGCCGACATGGAGAGGAAATAAAAAGGATAATAGTATAAATTTTACAGAGGAAAATATACTTACAAGCTTAGAGAAAAAGTTACCTAACGATGTTGTTGTATTTTACAAGTTACATTCTATGGTTACAAAAAATTTTCAGTTTGAAGGAAATAAAGTAAGGCCTTTTCCAGATACGTATGACATATATGATTTTATGAGTGCAGTCGATGGGCTCATCACTGACTATTCTTCAATAATGTATGATTTTGCCAGTCAAAATAAAAAGATTATTTTATTTAATTATGATTATGATGAATATTTATCTTCGAGAGGTATGTATGAAAATATTAATGATTATCCATTTTATATCACAGATAATATAAACGAATTAGTAGATTATATTAATAAAGAAGATCCAGTTGAATATTCAAATTTCACTGACAAATTTTGTCCTAAAGATTCTATAAATGGATCTCAAGAAATAATTGAGCATATAGTATTTAACAAAGACAGTGAAAATATTCAAAAATTTAATAACTATAATATGAAACCAAATGTGTATATGTTTGTTGGGCCAATGTGGGATACAGGAATAACAACGGCTTTAAAAAACTTATTGAAAAATATTGATACATCTAAAAGAAATTACATTCTCTGTTTTGAGAGGAAAGCGATTAATAAATTAGGAGAAGAAAATATAAGGTCACTTCCTAGTAGTGTGAAAATATATCCTATAGAGGGGATAAGAATTTTAACAGCTGATGAAAAAAAATTACATAAAAAATATGAAACTGAGGGAAATTCCACAGGTTTTTCAGATAATCTAATAAATATACAGAATAGAGAAATAAGAAGAGTGTTTGGTAATAACATTCCTGACTATTATATCCATTATACAGGTTTTGAAAGCAAATATTCCGAGTATGTAGTATTTCTTAAGAATTTTGGTACTAAAACTATGATATATGTACACACTAACATGTTTGAAGATTATAAAAACAAAAAAAATTACAATAAAAATATAGTTTCAGATGCTTGGCAACATGCTGATGAGTTAGTTTTAGTTAATGAACACCTTAAGCAAGATTTTGAGGAAAACTTTTCTTATGAACTAGATAACATTTCCATCGCTAACAATTTTTTAGGTGTTAATAGAATAAATGACCTTCTTAAAGAAACTTTTATAGATACTTTTCTTAAAGTTAGATTTCATTTTAGAAGTTTTAAAAATTCGAAAAGTAATTTATTCGAGATATTATGTGAAACTTTTATAGATGAAAGTGCTTCAAGTGATGAATTGATTCAAGAAGCAATTATTTTATTTAAAGAAAATCCGGTTGTTAAATATGCTAAGAGCGAAGATCAAAAGAAAATTTTATTACAAAATAATGAATTAAGGCAAGAATTACAACTATCATATATAAAAGTTGCATATGGAAATCAACTGATTAGAGATTTTTCAGAAATTATTTCTGATAAAGATAGATATATTAATTTGATGGTGAAACTACTAAGAGATGAAATAAACACTTTTTATTTTTTAAGACACTATGAAAGTATTCAAAAATATATTACAAGGTATTATGAAAATATGAATTCTAATTGTATCGATTGTGAGAAATATACTCTGAAGGAAGCTTTAGAATTATTTAAAGATGATTTTGGTTTAAGAAAAATGGAAATTTTAAAAGAAATAGAAGATCCTAATATAAAAGTATTTTTTAATATAGGAAGGTTTGATCAGCAAAAAGGGCATGATAGGTTAATTCAGGCGTTTGAAAAAGTATATGAGAAAGATCATAATACTAGGTTATATATACTTTCGTCTTATGGTCCTATCAAAGAAAAGACATTAAACCAGATAAGACGAAGTAATGCGAAAGAAGCAATTACTGTTTTTGACAGAATGAGTAACCCATATTTATTACTTAGTAAAGTTGATGCTTTTGTATTGTCTTCTTATTACGAAGGACTAGGCTTAGTCGTATATGAAAGTATGTATGTGAATACGCCAGTAATATCAGTCAATCTTGATACAACGACACAATTTTTAAAAGATAGTGATATCATTTTAGTAGAAAATTCTGAAGAAGGACTAGTTGAAGGCATGAAAAGGTTCATAAATCACGAATTACCAACTACAAAATTCGATTTCAACAAATATGAAATTAATAGAGTAAAGGAATTTGAAAGTTTATTTTAAGTAATATGAAAAAGATAAGTAAATGAAATTGAGGATAGTATGACCAAATAGTATTGATAGAAATATTATTTTTTATATGATATCTATAGTGAAATGAAAAATTAGTAATATGTTATAAGATAGTAATTATGATTTATAAGAGCACCTATATATCAATATAGGTGCTCTTTCTCGAATAGATATATATAATTCTCTTTGAAATACACTGAGAAAACTAATAATATTTAGCAAAATTACTAACAAGGAAAAGCGTATCATAAACGCTGCGGTTTCCTAGATATATAATATTAATTAGGTTGGGTTTAATATTATAATTTATTTGAAATAACTTAACCGATATACAATAGTACGTTAACATGTTTATTTAACAAAAAAGACGTTATACGCCTTATTTCTCAGTAGAAACATATATTTATAAAATTTAGACAGGTGATTTTATTTTTAGTCCTATTGTGATTTCGTTTCAAACTATTAAAAAAATTAGTGATTTCAATAATTTGAAGTTGTAATAATAAAACCATATGGTATAATTAATGAAACTTTTAATAGTTGGGTAAACGTTTACTCAAAAATTTTTAATAACTGAGTAAACGTTTACTCAAAAGGGAGGGTTTATTTTTGAATAAAGAATTATTTCCATCAATGATGTGTGCTGATTTTAAAAATTTAGAAAAAGAAGTTAAAGATTTAGAAAATGCCAATGTAGATGGCTTTCATATTGACTTTATGGATGGCCAATTTGTACCTAATTTTGGTATGGGGCTACAAGATTTAAATACTATTAGACGATTAACTCATAAAATAGTTGATGTACATCTGATGATAAAAAACCCGGGAGAATATATTGATTTGTTTGTAAAAGAAAATGTAGACATAATTTACTTTCATCCTGAAACAGATATGCATCCTACCAGAACAATTCAGAAAATCAAAAATAATAATGTAGAAGCAGGAATCGCTATAAATCCAGATACTTCGATTCATACTATTGAACCTTTATTAAATATTGTAGATAAAGTTATGCTAATGACTGTAAATCCTGGATTTGCAGGACAAAACTATTTAGATTTTGTTAATGAAAAAATAGATATTCTAACTTCTGAAATTTATTCAAGAAAATATAACTATGATATATATGTTGACGGAGCAATTTCGCCTAAAAAAGTAAATATGTTAAGTGATAAAGGCGTTAAGGGATTTATTTTGGGGACCTCGGCTTTGTTTGGGAAAGATGAATCCTATACTGAAATTATTAATAAATTAAGAAAGGATGAAAATTAGTTATGAAAATTGCTATTGGTAATGATCATGTTGGATTTGAATTAAAACCAGCAATCAAAACATATCTAAAAGAATTAGGTCATGAAGTTATTGATATAGGAACAAATAGCTCAGAAAGAACTAATTACCCTGATTATGGGAAACAGGTCGCAACGAGTGTAGTAGAGAAAAAAGCGGATTTAGGTATATTAATTTGTGGAACAGGCATTGGCATTTCTATAGCTGCTAATAAAGTGAGTGGTATCAGAGCTGTAGTTTGTAGTGAGCCTTATACAGCTAAATTGTCAAGGGAACATAACAACACAAATATTTTAGCATTTGGATCTAGAGTAATTGGTAGTGAGTTAGCAAAAATGATTGTTAAAGAGTGGTTAGAAGCTAAATTTGAAGGCGGACGTCATCAAGATAGAATAGACTCAATTAGTGAAATTGAAAACAAGTATTTATGTTAAAGATATATTAACTTTATTATGATTAGATATTGTTTTAAAAATTTACTGTCTAACTGTAATAATTAAAACAAAGATGAAGGTGATGTTATGAATTATAAAAAAATTGCTGAATTTGTATTGGATCGAATTGGTGGGGAAAGTAATATTCTATCTGTAACTCATTGTGCTACTCGGTTACGTTTTAGATTAAGAGATGAAAAGCAAGTGAATGAGAAAGAATTAAATGAATCAGATGATGTAATTCAGGCATTTAGTAAAAGTGGCCAATATCAAGTGATTATAGGGACGGAAGTCCCAAAAGTATATAATGAATTAATTAATATTTCTAATTTAGAGGGTAGTAAAGAGGAATCTTCAGAAAAAGAAAAGGGGAATTTAGTAGCAAGATTTTTTAACACAATTTCAAGTATATTCACCCCTCTATTACCAGCGTTAGCAGGCGCTGGTATATTGAGAGGGATATTACTTCTGATAGAACAATTAGGTTGGATAGACAATAAATCTGGTACGTATGTTATTTTATCTGCAGCTTCAATGTCTGTCTTTTATTTTTTACCTATTTTGTTAGCGTTTACATCTGCGCAAAGATTTAAAGTAAATCCTTATATTGCAGCAGTAATTGGTGCATCGTTAATTCACCCCGAACTTATTAATTTATTGGGTGACAGTGGTAATGGAACGGTGACATCATTTATAGGCATACCTATTATTTTAATGAATTATTCTTCTACAGTTATACCTGCTATTTTAGCAATTTGGGTATATTCATACTTAGAGAAGTTCTTAGAAAAATATATTTGGAAAAGTGTCCAAATTATATTTGTACCGTTAATCTCACTTGTTATTATTGTGCCTGTTACAGTAGGATTATTTGGTCCGTTTGGTGTTTATGTCGGAGAAGGTATAGCAAACTTAATTAATTGGTTAAGTGAATCTAACGGGTGGATTACCGGATTAATTGTTGGTGGAATTTGGAATGTATTTGTCGTATTTGGATTGCAATGGGCAGTTAATCCAATAATGATTAGTAATATAAGTGCACTGGGATTTGATAAGGTTGTGCCATTAACGGGAGCAGCTAATTTTGGGATTGCAGGTGCTGCTTTTGCAGTTTTATTAAAATCTAAAAACAAAAAAATGAAATCATTTAGTTTGTCAGCATTACTTTCAATTTTCTTTGCAGGTATTACTGAACCAGCGATTTATGGCGTTGGGATGAAATTGAAAAGACCATTTATTGGTGGAATAATTGGTGGTGCTGTAGGTGGAGCATATATCGGAGGCATGGGCGTGAAATCATATGCGTTCGTATTTGGTGGATTAACTACTTTACCTGCATTTGTTGGATCTACTTTTGTTCACTATATTATTGGTTTAGTCATTTGTTTTGTTGTAGGAGCAATTGCAACTTATATACTTGGTTTTAAAGAGCAAGGACTAGATACTACTAAAACCCAAAATATTAGTAATGATAAATCAGAGAGTATTAATAAAACTGTAAGTGTTCATAGCCCGGTAGTTGGTGAAATAAAAGAATTAAAGGATATTAAAGATGGAGTGTTTTCAGATGGGTTACTAGGTGAAGGTATTGCTGTAATACCTGAAAATGGTGAAATATATGCACCAGCTGATGGTCAATTAACTACGCTATTTCCAACAAAGCATGCCTATGGTTTAACATTAGAAAACGGTGCAGAAATACTTGCGCATATTGGGATTAATACAGTAGAATTAGATGGAAAGTATTTTGAAACTTTTGTAGAACAAGGACAAAAAGTAAAACAAGGTCAGTTATTAGCTAAGTTTGACGTTGAGCAAATTGGTAAAGATTATGATATATCAACACCCCTATTGTTAACAAATAAAGATAATTACAAATTAGAATTAAATATAAATGATAATAAGGTTGTTACAACAAACGATATTCTATATAAAGTTAGTAAATTATAAGTTCTCATACAAAAGTTTTATAACTGAGGAGTAATTAAATTGGATAAGAAAAACCTTTCCATAAAAGAAATTGCTGAGATAAGCGGGGTTTCTGTAGCAACTGTTTCAAGAGTTATTAATCAAAACGGGAGATTTTCTAAAGAAACCGAAAAAAAAGTACTAGAAGTAATCAAAAGCAATAATTATAAAACAAATTTAGTTGCAAAAAGTTTAAGAATGCAACAAACAAATACTATAGGAGTTATAGTACCAGATATAAAAAATGAGTTTTTTGCTTCTATCGTTTCTGAAATTGAAGAGTACTTTTTTGAAGAAGAAAATTATACTGTATTTATTTGCAATTCCAACGGTGAGAAGGGTAAAGAATTAGATTATTTAGCTAGTTTAGACTCAAAAGGTGTAGACGGTTTGATCTATATTTCAGGCTATGATGATACATTACATACTTCTGTAAGAAGAAATATTCCTGTAGTGTGCATTGATAGAAAACCTAAAGAAAATAAAGAAATTGCAATTATTGAATCTGATAATTTAGAAGGCGGTTATCAAGCTACTAGTTTATTGATTGAAAAAGGTTGCGAAAATATTGTTGTTTTAAAAAGTGAAAAAGAAACTTCTACAAATATAGATAGATTTGAAGGTTATCGAAAGGCAATTGAAGAATATAACATGAGTTTGAATGAAGAACTAATCATTAATTTGAAAAAAACGCATTTTGATTATGCAAAAGATGCCATTAATAAATTGTTAGAGAAAAATATTAAATTTGATGGTATATTTGCTGTTAATGATTGGCTAGCTTTAGGTGCTTTATATTCTTTGAAAGATAATAATTTTAAAATCCCCGAAGATGTTAAAATTGTTGGTTTTGATAATGTTTCAATATCTAAATATAGTTACCCTAATATTACAACAATAAATCAAAACAAAAAATTAATGGGTCGCACTGCTGCTAAAACATTATTAGATTTGATTAATAATAAACAGACAAAAAATAATATCCATATTAAACTTCCTATTAATAAGATTTATAGAGGAACTACTTAAGAAGAAATGTAATGAAATAATGGAAATTGTTATAATTCATGGCTCTATACTAACACAGGGCTGACATAAAAGTCAGTCCTGTTTTTAATTACCCTTTCTCCGTTTGTGTTGGGATTCTTCTATAATGCAGTTAACTATTTTTAAATAAAAAGCGACAGCTTTTGGATTACTGTCAGACGTTTCAGGCATTGTATTTGCTTTTCATCCCATAATTGTAGGTATTTTAAGTAATACATTGGTTTGTGCAAAACGTGTTTTTTTATTAACATACCTTTTACTATTATCTTTTGGAATTATTAATGGTGTATACATATTAAGCGTAATGATTATTACAGTGATCAGTGGCGTAACTATAATTTCTAAAAAAGTCAAAGGTGTTAACTAAAAATAATTATAATTTATTCAGGTTTCTTCATTATGAAATTTGAATAAATCTGTTTATCGTTGCAAGTAAATGAATCTTTACCTCCACACTATTTAAAATTTTGTAATAACAAGCGTAATCAAAGTTATTAAATCACTCATAAGAAAATAAATATAATTTTAATTGAAGAGCTACATTACTATTTTGGGGGCTATACATTATGTTTTTCTACCCGATTTCATTTTGACTAATATATAATTGAATTTTAAAGAGTCTAAGAGAAAATGTAGAGGGATATCATGTATTAATTCTTTAAAATGCGGAGGGTAAAATGAAAAAGGATAAAGTAGTGATTGCATCAGTGACCAAGGAAAACCAACTTGAAAAGGTATTGAAATACAAAGATAACTTGAAAGCAGTATTTATTTTAACTGGTAATTTCATAAATATTAAAGAGTACGTGAAGCTATATCAGTCAAATGGAATTGATGTTTATATTCATGTGGAGAAGATTAAAGGATTAAAATTAGATGATTTTGGTTTTAAATATATAAAACAAATGATTCAACCGGAAGGTATCATAACGACAAAAATGAGCCATGTAAAATTAGCGAAAAAGAATGATATTTTCGTAATTCAACGTTTCTTTTTAGCCGATCACGATATGAAAGAAAATATTATAAATACTGCTAAAGTAAGTCAGCCTGATATGTTAGAAATGATGCCAACGATTACTTCATTTTTAATTGAATCTATTCAATCAAAAGTAAAAATACCTATTATTATGGGTGGATTAGTAGATAGTGAAACTTATTTAACTCAAGCGCTTGAAGATGGCGCTTTAGGTGTATCGACTGCAAATAAAGCAATGTGGAAGAGAGAATTTACTGATTTTTTACATGAGCATCAATAAATATTAATATACATTTGTTACATTAAACATAACAAGTGAAGTGATAGGCAATTGGAGAGCCAAATAAGCGTGTATTGACACGTTTATTTGGCTATTTTTTTTGGAGGGATTAAGGCGAATGAAGCAATTTAGTTTTCTCTTGTGTATAACATTACTGTTTTTAGCAGGTTGTAGCGCTGAAGGGAGTAAGGAAGAGACAAAAGATGGCAAAGTGAAAATTGAGTACTGGCATGTCAACGCTGAAACTCAAGGTGGAAAAACAGTAAAAGAACTTGTAAATGATTTTAATAAACAAAGTGACGACGTCTATGTGCAAGCTAAATACAATCCAGATATGTATAAAGGGTTGATACAGAATATGATGTCTGAAGCAGCAGGGGGTAGAACCCCAGATGTTGTACAAATAGGCTGGTCCTTTAAAAATTATTACAAAGACAACTTTGAATATACATCACCCGAAGAGATTATCAATCAATCATTTCCAGAAGATAAAAAGTTTATAAAAGAAAAGTTTGATGACAAGGTTTTAAAAATTGCCCAGGATGAAAACGGAGAACAACTAGGACTGCCATATTCTGTTAGTAGTCCAGTTATGTTTATAAATAAAGATATTTTACGTAAAGCGCATCTTGATGCAAATGGGCCGAAGACTTGGGAAGAAGTTCAAAACTATGCAAAAAAAATTAAAGAAACCACAAATCAATATGGCATCTTTATACAAGAGCCTGCAGATAGTTGGGCACAACAAGCAATCGTTGATAGTAATGGGGGCAATATCGTAAAAGATGGAAAAGCATCATTTGCAAACCAGGAAGGTATAGAAGCATATCAAATGATGCAAGATATGGTGAACGATAAGTCCGCATTACATACTAATGATGAACAAGGTCAACAAAGCTTTATCAATGGTGAAGTCGGTATGCTATTTACTACAAATGCGAAACAAAAACACATTAAAGATAATGCAACATTTGATGTTGAAGCGATTGAAATACCAAGTTGGAAAGGTAAAGAGAAAGCAGTTCCCGCAGGGGGTGCAATGCTAGGCATTACGTCAGATACTAAAGAAGAGCAAGAAGCATCGTGGAAGTTTATGAAATATCTATACAAAGTTGAAAATGTGGCGAAATGGACGAAAGGGACGGGATACGTGCCGCCACGTAATGATGTTGTAGATAACCCGAAAGGTTTAAAAGCTTATGTTGAAGAAAATAAGATGATGCGACCAGCAATCAACCAAATGAGTGATGTTGTGCCTTGGGCGGCGTTTCCTGGTAATAGCGGTTTAGAAGCGGAGCAACAACTTATTGATATGCGAGATAAAATACTCGGTGAAGATGCAGATGTAAAGGAAACCATGGAAGCAACGCAAAATAGAATTAACCAGGAATTAGATTAACCAATTAAGGAGGTACAAGTAATGAATAAAAAATGGTTGCCTTATGCATTATTACTACCATCTGTAATCATTATTTTAATTTTTAATATTATACCTTTGATTTATACCGTATATTTAAGCTTTTTTGATTGGAACATGGTTAAAACAAACAAAGAATTTGTAGGTTTAGATAATTATATTGAACTTTTTACAAACGTTAAGTTTTATATGATTATCGGTCAGACATTTGCCTATATTGCATTACTAGTTGTATTTAATACAATGATAACTTATATTTTTGCTTTTATTGTGGATTACTTTATTGGCAAAGGAAAACGTATTTATCAAACTGTATTGTTTATACCCTCTGTAATTTCACTTGTGGTAGGCGCGATGGTGTTTCTGTGGGTACTTAATCCAGTGTCGGGTCCTGTTGCACAAGTGCTAGGTATATTTGGCATATCGATACCAAATTGGACGACGGCGAATGGTTGGGTCATCTTCGTCATTAGTTTGATTGTAGCGTGGAAAGTCTTTGGTTATAATTTCTTGGTTTTATATTCCAGTATTATTGGCATACCGAGAGAGATGATTGAAGCAGCAAAAATAGATAACGTGAAGCCTTCACGTATTTTTATAGATATTATTCTACCTATGAGCTCGGCGACCGGTTTTTACATTTTAATCATGACTATAGTACAAGGTTTGCAGTACGTTTTTATGCCTATCAGTGTAATTACAAAAGGCGGCCCCAATTATCAAAGTAGTAATTTAATTTATCATGCTTATCACGAAGGGTTTACCTTATATAAAACAGGCGTTTCTGCTGCTGTATCGACGATTACATTGATTATTTTCTTTTCACTATTACTGATTCAGTTTTTAGTGGTTGAGAGGAGAGTAAAGTATGAAAATTAAATCTTCTATCGCACATATCGTACTCATCACATGTATATTATTAGCGATTTATCCAATTATTTTTGCAGTAAGTAATTCGTTCAAAAAACTAAGCCACGCGTATGATTCTATGATTAATTTAATACCATTACCATTTACAATAGAGAATTTCGACAAATTAATTAACGATATCCCACTGTTGCAAATTACAACAAACACGTTCGTAATTGCCAGTGTAATCACGATAGTGAAAGTAATCATTTCATTTTTAGCAGCGTTCGCTATTGTTTTCTTTCAATTCAAATTTAAAAAAGTGACTTATATGGTACTCGTAGCAACGATATTTGTTCCATTTACTGTCACGATGGTCCCGAATTATATTATTATGGCGCGTTTAGGTTTTGTAGATTCGTGGTGGGGGGTTATTTTACCCCAGCTTGCAGATGCGATTGGCATATTTATGTTAACGCAATCTATGCGTAATATACCAAAAGTATTGTTAGACTCCTTGCAAGTGGATAATATTTCAGTTTGGCATACGATGAAAGACGTGATTGTGCCAATTACTAAGCCTGCGCTGACATCAACAAGTATTTGGTTTTTTATCTTGTCATGGAATGAATATATATGGCCAAACTTAATGTTGAAAAGTGAAGCAAATTATACATTACCTTTAGCATTACAATTGTTTGTAAGTTCAGAAGGTGGCACTAATTTTACAGTGGCGATGGCCTTGAGTGTCTTAACGATGGCCATTCCACTCATCGTATACTTATTGTTCCAACGTATGATTATAGACACATTCACTGCAAGTGGGATTAAATAGGAGGTTTACAATGGGTACTTTAGAATTGAAAAATTTATGCAAATCATTTGGTGACACTAAAGTGATTGAGAATTTAACTTTGAAAATAAATGATGGGGAACGCGTAGTGTTTTTAGGCCCCTCTGGTTGCGGGAAGTCTACAATACTTAGAATGATCTCTGGCATAGAAAGTGTTTCAGACGGCCAAATACTATTTGATGATAAGGATGTAACAAATTATGCTCCGGGAGAAAGAGATATTGCAATGGTTTTTCAAAACTACGCGTTATATCCACATATGAGCGTAGAGAAGAATATTACCTATGCATTAAAACGTAATAAAATACCCAAAGAAGATATTGAGCAACGCCTTCATCAAGCACTCTCTATATTAGATTTAAATCACTTAAAAGAACGTAAACCAAGCGAACTTTCAGGTGGTCAACGTCAAAGAGTTGCTTTAGGCAGAGCAGTCGTTAAGAATGCTTCTTATTTCTTATTAGACGAACCTCTGTCTAACCTCGATGCTTTACTGCGTGTGTCTGCTAGGAGAGAGTTATTACATTTACATGATATGTATCAGCATACTTTTATTTTTGTGACACATGATCAATTAGAGGCAATGGCATTAGCTGATCGTATCGCATTATTTGATAAGGGTGAAATACAAATGTTCGATACACCGGAAAATGTTTATAATCATCCGAGTAATGTGTTTACAGCACGTTTTATCGGTACGCCGCCGATGAATATTCTCGATGCAAAGTATGAGAAAAACCAACTCATATTTGATTCTAAACTATATATAGATGCGAAGACTTTAAATCAACAAAATTTAGAGCCCTATGAAGGTCGTTCGCTACTAGTAGGTATTCGTCCTGAAGCAATTTATATAAAGGAAGAACCCACAGGAATAAGATTTGAAATTGAAGATATTGAAAATTTAGGAGAAAGTTACAGTCTTATTGGAAAAATCAATCAACAAATGCTGACTGTAAAAAGTTATAAAAGACCAGAACAAAGTGTAGTAAATATTAAGTTTGATATGAGTAAAGTAACATTGTTTGATCCAAATACAGAAATGAATATAGAGGAGAGGTAATTATGGCACTCATTTTAAGTACCAATGCATATATAAGAAGTGGATTAACGCCTATTTATGGTCTCTTAGAGGACAACCCAGATTTAGGAATAGAACTTTTTGCGAATAACCAAGATAAAGTTTATATGAAAGAATTACTTGCTTTAGGTAAAGATACAAATCGATACTTAACCTATCATGAACAAATATTTGATGTAGAACACTCACGATCAAAGGAAGAAGATTTATATAGCTTAGAACAAATTCGATTAGCCATTGAACATTGTGTAGACTTAGGAATAAAAGATATCGTCTATCATGTAAATAACATCGCGATTGACGATAAGCAACAAATGATTGCTCAAACAAAATTTAATTTAGATCATATTACACAAGAAGCTAAAAACAAAGGTGTCAATATTTTAGTGGAAAATGTGGGTGTAGATACCAAGCAAAACAAATTATTAACAGAATCAGAATTTATCAATTTTTGTAAAGAACGCGCGAACAACGTATTGATTGATATTGGACACGCAAATGCAAATGGGTGGCATTTAGATTATGTGATACAGCAACTTCAAGACAAAATTAAATTCTATCATTTACACAATAATGACGGTAAGCATGACGATCATAATTTATTACACGATGGCACATTAAATATGGAACACTTCTTTGAGACATACCGTAAGTACACACCCAATGCCCATCTAACATTGGAATACAATTATGATATCGGAGAACAACCACAGCAAATTCAACATGATATAGACTATGTATTAAGAAAAATGAAAACAGAATAACAAGGATAAAGTTGAAAATTGTCCATCATAGGGAGAAGTCGGATTGTAGTAGATTAAGCTACACTCCGACTTGTATTATTCATTTTTAAATGACTGAAGACATCATTTGTTTAAAAATAGCTAATAATAATTACTATTTTAAGATTTTTGTAATGATATAAATACAAATTAATCTTTTTAATATAAACGATACATATCAAGTCAATTTGGTAATTTTAAATAAAAACAATATTTTAAGCCATGTGCTTGAGCTGGACCCAAATAATGGGAATAAAACAAAAACACTTTCGTTGAATTCATTTAAAATGAATCATACAAAGGTGTTTTTCTATAAAAAGAGTGTCTTATTCATTACAAACAAAGGTTAAAAGTTGAGGGAAATGGAACAAATAAAATAAATATGCGTTGTCTATGTCCTACGACAAAATATGTGAATGCATTTCTGTTGTAAAGGGATAAACGATATATCCCCGAACGATAAATTGTCGGAGGATGCGTATGTATATCATATTTTTATATTTCAAATAGAGCACGATAACTTAATGTATAACTGGGATAATAACTGACAGCTATTGTAATAACAGCCTTATTAAATTCTATAATCTAAAATGTTTCATGAGAAACGCTTTTTCAGCAATCTATTAACAAGGAGAAACATATCATTAGTGATACAGTTTTTGAGGTTCAAGTTTTATAAAAATTAATTGTCGTTTTCAGCTATATATTGATAATTTTAGATTAAGCATATTGAATCCGTAAATCATTAAGTTGTTATTGATGCTTTGATTATTAAGAGGCACAATTATAAGATGAAAAAAGTTATTAATTTAGTTAATAACTTCAATAAAATACTTTAATTGTAAATTTCTGACATAATAACAAAAAAGATTATCTTTTGACTAACGACGCCCAAAAGTTAGTTCTTCCGCTAACTTTCGAGTATCGTACAATGATAATCTCGCTAGTTTAAGTTTGTGCCAGTTAATGAGACATCTATTTATTGTTTTACAAAAAATTACTCTTTATTTAAATGGATGGTAAAAAATCAGGTAGTTGTTGCTCATGCTTATCGAGCATAATATGTTCTGGCTTGATCCCCTGTTCTCGTAATACTGCGATGTTCTGCAAAAGAAATTCATCGCTGCCGACAATATAGAAGAGGCCATCTTTATCTGCAACGAGTTTTTTCACTTCTTTATAGTAATCTTTACGATTATCGACAAACTGCGCAGTGAAATTCTTGTCAACGGCAGATTCAAAAATGGTAGGGAATAAGAAATCTTTTGATGAATCGATATTCAATGAATGAATTTGATTGACGTTGTCAGCGCGTTCGAAATAATCAAGTACAAGTGGTCTGAATGTTGCTAGACCGACACCTGAGGACAGAAGATAAACATTTTTGTCTGCTCTTTTAAGTGGTACATTTGAATGAATTTTAAATATCGCAACTTCATCCCCAACTTCAAGATTTAATAAAATCGATTTAAACTCAGAACACTGCTCTTTGATGCGCGTAGTGATACCAATCACGTTTTCTTGCGGTATAGTAGAGATTGACATATGACGAATTAAATTACGATTTGGTTTATCTCCATCATTAAACCCTTTCAGAGCGAAGTGGACATGGGAGCCTTCTTCCCACGTAAAGTTTTCTGGGCAATCCAATAAATATGTTTTAACTTCAGGCGTTTCTTCAATAATTTTATTTATTTTAGTCCAGTATATCTGCATTACATACCCTCCTTATTTAATTACATATGATAATTCATGAAAAACTTTTTTATTTGAATATTAACTTACTAACTAAGATACTTATTAAGTAAGACTTTATCACGAACTAAATAGGGTGTCAATGAGAATTCTTCTCAATAACATAGACATATTTAAACTATAAGTCTTTAGCACATAGCGTATGTAATAGGGTTTAAAAATTATGATTTAATTTACGAAAAACATCCAGAATTTGCTCTATTTCCGTTTCATCTAAATTTTCAAGCATTCCTACAAAAGTGGTAGACCGCTGTTTAATGATTTGTTCTACAATCTCTTCACCTTGACTAGTAAGAGAAAGTAAAACTACTCTTTTATCCTTATTTGACCTGTAATGGTTAATTAAATTATGTTTCAATAAGTTATTTGTTAGAACAGTACCACCGCCAGAGGAAATTCCAAGATAATTTGTAATATCAGAAACTGTACAATTACCCACTTTATTTAAGTAAGTAAGAATAAGAATATGACTAGCACTTAGATTGTATGGTGTTTTTGGGAATAAGTCTTCTTGTTTTTTCATGTAGATAAATATATTTTCAAATAAATCTTGGAACTCTTTCAACTTCCTATTACGCTCTTCAAAATCTTTTTTATATGAATCCATTATTTTCCTCGCAATCTCTTCGTTAAATGCTTTATTTCCCTTATAATCCTTGCCATTTAAGACTTCTATTTAAATGTTTCTATACGTATTTTAACATAATAATTGTTCTGTCCTTATTGGATAACCTTTCTTGCTCTAAATATAAAAATGAGTTTAATTTTTAGTTTATTTCAAGGATATATACATTGAAAGAGAGTTTTTATATATTTTTTAGGGCTGGCATTTCTAGTTGGTTTTATAATATCAGAAATAAATTATATATAAATAAACATATGCCGTTGTGACTAGTTATATTGGAAGGTAATGGTAAAAGTTATCTAAAGGTAAAAGCTATTATAGCTGAAGCAAATTATTTGGCTACCATGTGTTAAATACACATAGAATTTAAGGGAAATTATGTAAAACATAAAAGTAACAAGGTTTTACCAATAAAAATTTTACTCAAAAATTGAAATTGTTTACAAAAAAGAGGGTAATATATAGGTCAAGGGGTTGATTATATTGGTAAATATAAAAAAAGATTGTATGAAAATCTATGTTTTAGATAATGGACGAATGCAAATGGATAAAAATCTTATGATAGCTAATTCAAACCAAGCGACACTCCACAATCCAAATAAAGAAAATGAACTACATGAAATTCCGATTTATACAGTTTTTATAGATCATCTTTTATAGATCATCCAGGTGCTAAAATTTTATTTGACACTGCTTGTAATCCTAATTCAATGGGAGAAGAAGGTCGTTGGATTAATGCTACACAGAAAGCCTTCCTTTATTTTTCAGATGAATCATATCATTTACCCAATAGGCTAGAACAATTGGACGTAAATCCTAAAGATGTTGATATAGTAGTCGCTTCACATTTACATCTAGACCACGCAGGTTGTTTAGAATATTTTACAAATGCAACTGTCATTGTCCATGATGATGAATTCAGTGGCGCGATGAAGTGCTACGCACGTAACCAACAAGAAGGCGCATATATTTGGAGTGATATTGATGTTTGGATTAAAAGTGATTTAACTTGGCAAACAATTGCACGCGACCAAGACCATTTGATGCTTGTATCTGGAGTGAAGGTGCTGAATTTTGGTAGTGGGCATGCTTGGGGTATGATTGGCCTTGAAATTGAAAGTGAAGCGTTAGGCACTTTAATCTTAGCTTCTGATGCCATTTATACACAAGAAAGTATGGCGCCTAAATTGCAAACATCTAGAATAATTTATGATTCAATTGGTTGGGCTAATTCAGTTGAATATATTAAGAGACTAGCAAAAGAAAAAAACGCAGAAATCTGGTTTGGTCATGGCGGCCATCAATTTGAGTCTTTTAGAAAGTCTACTGATGGTTATTATGAGTAAAGGGTGTGAAAATAAATGAAAACAAAAGCAGCAGTATTATTTGACATGGGCATAGAAGGTCCTTATGAAAAAACGAAACCTTTAAAAATTGAAACTTTAAGTCTTGGCGCTCCTCAGAAAAACGAAGTGTTAATTAAAATCCATGCAGCAGGTTTATGTCATTCTGATTTATCAGTGATTAATGGAAGCCGACCACGACCAATGCCTATGGCGTTAGGACATGAAGCAGCAGGAGAGATTGTAGAACTAGGTGAAAATGTAAGCGACTTTGAGGTGGGTGATCATGTTGTTTGTACATTTATCCCAAGTTGTGGTAAGTGTATACCCTGTCGTGAAGGACGACCAGCATTATGTGAAAACGGAGCAATATCAAACGAAAAAGGTGAAATGTTAGAGGGAGGGGCTCGTTTATCTAAAGATAATGACGCCGTTTATCACCATTTAGGCGTTTCTGGTTTCTCAGAATATGCTGTTGTATCAGACAATTCAATTGTAAAAATTGATTCGGACATTCCTTACGAACGCGCAGCAGTATTTGGCTGTGCTGTCATTACAGGTATAGGAGCAGTTATTAACACAGCACAGATTAGACCAGGCAGCAATGTAGCAGTTGTAGGGCTTGGCGGTATTGGTTTAAACGATATTATAGGAGCAAAATTGGCAGGAGCTAATAAAATTATTGCTTTAGACATAAATGAAGATAAATTTGAAGTTGCCAAAACTTTAGGGGCGACGTCAGTATTTAATTCAGGAGATGAAAATGTTATAGAAGAAGTTAAACAATATATTAATGGTGGAGCTGAATATGTATTTGAAACAGCAGGTGTAGTACCAGCGATGCAAGTTGCATATGCAATAACAAAACGTGGTGGCTCGACAATTACAACAGGTTTACCTAATCCAAAAGCAGAGTTATCATTTCCTCAAGTCACCTTAGCAGCTGAAGAACGAACGGTTAAGGGTTCATATGTTGGAAGCTGTGTTCCTGACCGTGATATCCCTAGATTTGTTAGTCTGTATCAACATAATCGACTTAACATTGATCCATTAATCAGTGATGTCATTTCACTTGAACAGATAAACGAAGGTTTTGATCAATTAGCAAATGGTGATGCAGGTAGAATTATTATTAAAATGACAAAATAATTACTATATTAGTTAAAGTAAATAAATTAAGCTTAGCTATGAAAAAATCTATGACGATAGATTTCTTTTATAGCTATTTTTTATAGTTATAGAGAGCAGTAGATCGATTGCGCTCTTAGGTTTTAAATCTGTATTTTAAACGGATTAGCTTTACTCTCGTCTTTTAAAATTCGCTTGAGTATGTTGGGTTCTTGAAAACGTATATAGGAGAGCGTCGTTATGCATTATTGTGACCGCGATTTTGAAAACAGACTTATAATACAAAATAATCAAATAGAAGCTACGTTCAAAACGAGTTTTTTATGTTAAGAAAAACAAATCAATCTGATGCGCCTAAACTCGCATTACTAGCCATCAATACCAATATTTCCTATTTATAAAATTTTGTACACTCGAAAAATTATAAAAATAACTAAAGTTAGTGCAAATTAATGAATTTTTTTCACGCAAAAGAGGCAGTTTTTTGGAAACCATGATATATTCACACCGTTATATTCCACGCATTTATCAATCATTTTTGAAGTATCCTGTTTTGCTTCATTACTTAATGCTTCAATATATTTGGCACATCAATACTGTTTACCTGCTTGTTACTCAAACCTATGGATTTCGACATTTCTGTGCCGTTTCCACCTATTATCAACTAGTGTCTTATCTCGAATATTTAATCCATTCATAATTTCTTTTATAGCATGGTTTTCAGCTTTTATTTCTATAGCTTTAATCCTAATTTCTGATAATTAAGTAACTCTTTTTATAGAAAAAGCATCTCCGTATCAATTCATTTTATGACGCATTCAACGAAAGTATTTTTATTTTACTCCCACAAATTGGAATCAGTTCATATAAACTGGTTGTGCCCGTTGATCTGAATTGATCTTCTTATAATCACTAGTTACGTCACTTTCTTTTCCTTAATACTGACACATGCAAATACTTATTTGTATCTTGTTTAGAGAGAATGCCTATTAATGTTTGTATTTTGTGTTCTAGGGAAAAATGAAACTATTTAGAGAAAAGAAATATTGCACTGCTCAGTCTTTACTATTATCTAAATGTTAGGAACCTTAAAACTTGTATTACCAAAGTGAACTTAATAGCACATATGCTACATAATTAAAGACAGGATATGTGGTTGAAACCACGAATAATGAAGTCCATGAAGCACAGCTTGTTGCTCTGGATAGGTGTTTTGAGAATCATGCATCATATTGTTACTGCTATCCAAAAGACAGATGTTTCAAAGTCTATTAAAAACTTACTTTTAGTCATACAGTTGCTTGGTACTTTAGATATTAGAATCATTAAAAACTTTGATTAGCAAAATGAATAAAGGAGTTGGAAATGCGGGTGAAGACGAGCATAAAGATAGACGTTGGAGGTGGTTAAACCTACGAGCTACTTCAAAAAATGCTGAGGTAGTTGAAAAATAAATATACTTCTGAGCATTATCAAGGGATTAGGGACAGATGTAAGTGAAGAGTAAGCAGAACAGAAAAACCAAGAAATCAGTAAAAGCAAACCATCTACCTGCATGTCATATTTTTATAGGGGGGAGTTATTTTATTGGCATCGGTACTGTTTAAAAAGGTTCTGATAACACTATATGAACTAAATTCACTCAACCAGATAAATAAGTTCTCGGCTGTTTTCAGGTCTACAGTATGAGAGCAGCCTTTTTTATGTAATTCAGTAAAGAATTGTTTTTGCCAATATATTAAATAAAAAAGGGTTTGAAATTTGCAGAAAGCCAATTACAAACTAATCAGAGAGGGTTAGGACGAACGAAAGTTTGCAGGATGAAGAAAATTGGTTTGGTAGTACTCCATCGTTTTGCTTCATATTTGCTAACAGCGTGATGATATCTCTAACTATAGGGTAAGCATCCCATTTCAGCCAAGATAGAATCATTACTTAAAAATTATATATTACTGAGTTTTGTCGAAACATCTATTGGATGTTTATAAGACATAAGATTTATTTAAAATTAATCATTAAATTAATTCAATAATAAACTTAGTTTAAATATTAATAAAAAGGATGATTAAGATAACGGTTTTAACTTTATTACAATTAATTATAAATATTACGTAAAATTTGTAATTGATGATAAACCCTACATTTGTAGTATTAGGAGGTTGAAAAAGTGTCGAAATTTAAGTCTTTGCTTCTACTTTTTGGCTCACTAATCGTACTTAGTGGCTGTTCTAATGTAGAAGTTTTAAACCCAAAAGGGCCGGTAGCAAGTGACTCGAAGTTTTTGATTATTTACTCAATCATCTTCATGCTTGTTATAATCGCTGCTGTGCTTATCATGTTTGCTTTGTTTCTATATAAATATAGATTACACAAAACAGACGAATCTGGTAAGATGCACCACAACGCTTTAATTGAAACAATTTGGTTTATTATTCCGGTGATCATTGTTATCGCTTTAGCTATTCCTACAGTAAAATCACTTTACATGTATGAAGAAACGCCGGAAAAACAAGATGATCCCCTTGTTGTCTATGCAACAAGCGCTGGTTATAAGTGGTTCTTCAGCTATCCTGAAGAAAAAGTTGAAACTGTTAACCACTTAACTATACCTAAAGATCGACCTGTTGTCTTCAAACTTCAATCAATGGATATGATGACAAGTTTCTGGATTCCACAGTTAGGCGGCCAAAAATATGCGATGACTGGAATGACAATGGATTGGACTTTAACTGCTAGCGAAGAAGGAACGTTCAGAGGACGTAACTCAAACTTCAACGGTGAAGGATTCGCTCGCCAAACATTTGATGTCAATTCAGTTAGCCAAAGTGAATTTAAGGATTGGGTAAAAGATGCTCAAAGTCAAAAGGAATTAGATCAAGATACCTTTGATAAACAACTTTTACCAACTACTGAAAACAAAAACTTAACTTTCAGTGGTACGCATATGGCATTTGTTGATCCAGCAGCTGATCCTGAGTATATTTTCTATGCTTATGATCGTTTCAATTACGTACAGAAAGATCCAAACTTTAATACACCAGAAGAAATAAAAGAGGACGTATTAGATAAACCTAATAAACCTGCACGTAAGCCACAAATCACAAACGCAAACTATGAACGTCATGGTATGAAAGCTATGATACTAGGCAATAATGAACCATATAACAGTGAGTTTAAAGATGAAGAATCACATAATATGGACGAAATGGAAAAAATCTCAGAAGGTGCTAAAGACGAACAAGCATCAGAGTCTGAGAAAAAAGACCATGAACATGGAGGTGGACATTAATGAATTTCCCATGGGATCAATTGCTCGTTCATGGCGATTGGATGGTTACAATGGCACAAATTGGTGCACCGTTCGCTATCATCGCAGTGATCGCAGTAATTACTTACTTTAAATTATGGAAATATCTATACAGAGAGTGGTTCACATCGGTTGACCATAAAAAAATCGGCGTGATGTATTTAATCTGTGCTGTATTAATGTTCGTGCGTGGCGGTATTGATGCCTTAATGATGCGTACACAATTAGCAATTCCAGATAATACATTTTTAGAACCACATCATTATAATGAAGTTTTTAGCACGCACGGCGTCATCATGATTATCTTTATGGTAATGCCATTCATTTTCGGTTTATGGAATGTTGTTGTACCTTTACAAATTGGTGCAAGAGACGTTGCATACCCTGTATTAAATAACGTAAGTTTCTGGTTATTTTTCTCAGGTATGTTGTTATTCAACCTGTCATTTATAATCGGAGGCTCACCTGCGGCTGGTTGGACGAACTACGCACCGATGGCAGGAGAATTCAGCCCAGGGCCCGGAGTCAACTATTACTTAATTGCAATTCAAATTACTGGTATAGGTACCCTAATGACTGGTATTAACTTCTTTGTTACTATAATCAGATGTAAAACATCTACCATGAAATTTATGGAAATGCCAATGTTTACGGTTACTGCTTTCATTACCACATTACTCATTATATTGGCTTTCCCAGTATTAACAGTGGCATTAGCACTGTTCACAACAGATAGAATCTTCGATACTGCGTTCTTTACAGTCGCAAATGGCGGTATGCCAATGTTATGGGCTAACTTCTTTTGGGTGTGGGGCCATCCTGAAGTTTATATTGTTGTGCTACCAGCGTTCGGCATATATTCTGAGATTATCCCAACATTTGCTCGTAAACGTCTGTTTGGTCACCAAAGTATGGTATGGGCAACAGCAGGTATCGCATTCCTTAGTTTCTTGGTTTGGGTTCACCATTTCTTCACAATGGGTAATGGTGCGTTAATTAACTCAGTCTTTTCAATCACAACCATGCTGATTGGTATCCCAACCGGCGTTAAAATCTTTAACTGGTTATTTACGCTTTACCAAGGTCGAATTACTCTCGAGTCACCAATGTTATTTGCGCTAGCATTTATTCCTACCTTCCTAATAGGTGGAGTGACTGGTATTATGCTTTCTATGGCAGCAGCTGACTATCAGTATCATAATACGTACTTCTTAATTGCACACTTCCACTACACATTAGTAGCTGGTGTTGCATTCGGTTTATTAGGCGCACTCATATTCTGGTGGCCGAAAATGGCTGGGTTTAAGTTAAATGAAACATTAAATAAATGGTGTTTTTGGTTCTTCATTATTGGATTTAACGTTTGTTTCTTACCTCAATTCATCCTTGGATTAGATGGTATGCCACGTCGTTTATACACTTATATGCCAGAAGACGGCTGGTGGTTGTTAAACGCAATCTCTACTGTCGGGGCCCTCATGATGGCATTAGGCTTTATGTTCTTAATTGCTAGTATCGTATATAGTTTCTTCAAATCACCACGTGAAGCTACTGGCGACAATTGGTACGGTATAGGACGTACATTAGAGTGGTCCACTGCTTCAGCGATGCCACCTGAATACAACTTTGCTGTCATACCGGACTGGAATGACTATGATACATTTGTAAATATGAAAGAACATGGGCGTCATTATTTAGATAACCATAACTATACTGATATTCATATGCCAAATAATACGCCAGTTGGTTTTTGGATGGGCATCCTCTTCACAATCGGGGGCTTCTTCCTGATCTTTGAAACAATCCTCCCAGCTGTTATTTGCTTAATAGGTATCTTTGGCACTATGATTTTCCGCAGTTTCCAAGTAGATCACGGTTATCATATCCCAGCTTCTGAAGTAGCAGAAAACGAAAAACGTTTGCTTAACGAACGTATAAAAGAAAGGGAGGCTGTACGTCATGAGTCATGATGCAAAC
>NZ_JAESKF010000008.1:0-280577 GCF_017891975.1 Staphylococcus sp. GDY8P131P | reverse complement strand
CCTGTGTAAGTTTTTGTCGTTAAAAACATTGTACCGTAAAAGGACTGTTATATGGCCATTTTACTTTTACACAATTATACCGACTTTATCCAATAAACTCTTTTATAAAATTATATTTAATATAACAACAGTTCCTTTTATAACATTGATTTAATATAAAGTCTATAAGATATCTATAGATTAAATATGAAACACTATCTACATTTTATAAAAAGTTATATTTAATGCAATAACAATTCCTTTTATAACAATGATTGCATACTTTTATTAAAAAATAAATTTGAATGAAAAATTTTATAAAAATTTTTAACAACAAGTATTCACTCTTAAAAGAAATAAATACAATATTTACTTGAAATTTACATAGTATTAAAATTCAAATGTTATCTTGAAGTTGAAAGTAATCATAGGTTGTTTAGGAGGATGGATATGAGCAAGCCAGTAAAGTTAACTGTCTCACTGTATCTTATTGTCGTTGCACTTTTATGTTGTAGTTATTTAATTATGATTTTAGTAGGAAGTTTTCAAGGTAATGATATGCGCGGCGCAGTGCTTGATACAGATAACACAAGACATATTGAAAACGTGAATGAAACAAATAACGCATCGCAATCTACAAAATCATCTACACAACAAAATCGCTCTATTCCTAAAAATTGGCAGTCTCAACACATGAATCAACCTACAACTAATCAATTCGATACTATAAAAACATGGTCTTTAGATAACGCATCCTCTAAAAACCATGTTTAATTTTTAATAAAATCACTCGGCATATATTTTTAACAATACGTTCAAAATTCCTATAAAGATGCCTTTTTCAAATGTGTCTAATTTCAAAGTGTCTGATTTTTCAGATATAATAAAAGCGATAGATGTTTTATTAATTTTGGAAAAGGGGTTTTATGATGAGTAAATTTACTAAACAAGAAAGAATTCAAATCTTAGAAGATTTAGTAAGTATTAAATCAGTTAATGACAATGAAATGGAAGTATGTAAATATCTACAGAATTTATTATCAGAGCATGGTATTAAATCTGAAATTATTAAAATAAGTGATAGTCGCGCTAACCTAGTGGCTGAAATTGGTGAAGGCGCACCCGTGCTTGGTATATCTGGCCATATGGATGTTGTATCTGCTGGCGATGAAAACAAATGGACATACGATCCATTCAAACTTACAGAAGTAGACGGCAAACTTTATGGTCGTGGCTCAGCTGATATGAAATCAGGCTTAGCCGCGTTAGTACTCAGCATGATTGATATTCACGACCAAGGTTTATTAACACATGGGAAAATACGCTTACTTGCAACTGCTGGTGAAGAGATTGTTGGAGAAGGCGCAAAAGCATTTCATGATAAAGGTTATATGAAAGACGTGGATGCATTAGTTATTGCTGAACCTTCCCAAGATAGAATTATTTATGCTCATAAAGGATCAATGGATATTCGTGTCACTTCTCATGGTAAAGCTTCACACAGTTCTATGCCACAACTTGGTTTTAACGCTATTTCACCACTTGTTAAATTTGTTTACAAAGCAGATGAAGGGTTTAACAAGTTTAATAAAAATAATGACTTATTAGGTAATGCGATTATGAATGCAACGATTTTCAATGGAGGCAATCAAGTGAACTCCATTCCCGAACACGCAACATCCGAATTTAATATTCGTACCATTCCTGAACATGATAACGATCAATTTATTTCTTATTTCAATGAAATCTTAAAACAAGTTGCTACTGAAGAAACTGATATTGAAATTGACACTTATATGTCTAGACCCCCTGTTTACACTACAGGCCAAAATAAATTAATAGCACTTGCTGTTGAAATGGGTGAAAAATATCTCAATACAACATTACCAACAGAAGCTTCGCCTGGTGTGACGGATGCCTCAGATCTATTAGTAGATAAAGACGAAAACTTTTCATTTATTATGTATGGTCCAGGTACTGTCAGTCAGGCTCACCAAGTAGATGAGCATGTAGACAAAGAAGCATATTTAACATTCGTTGATCTATTTACGGACTTCTTCCCAGCTTATTTAAACGGTTCAAAATAATTCAACATGCTTATATCCTTTTTAAGGCCAAGCCATGATTTTTTATATCAGTCTCAATATAAAAAGAGCGAAGATACGCAACCACTATTTGATTGCATATCTTCGCTCTTTACTTTATAACTTTAATGATTCAATTGTAATTTCATCGCTGTAAAACAAAGTTTAAAATTTAATCTATAATTTCTTTTAATTTATGAATCAATTGTTCTCTTTCAGGAATAGGAAAAATAGGGTGAATGTGAAACAACTGATATCCAGGAATAAACGAATGCTGAATACCTTGTTCATTTAACATTTGAGATAATTTTACAGCATCTGGATAAAGTGTCTCTTTCGTTCCAATGGAAATCGTAATGCGCCCTAGACCATTGAAATCTCCGTAAATTGGTGAAACTCTCCAATCTGTTAAAGGTAATTTATCAGCCCACAAATTAATTAAATATTTACTCCCCTCAATTCCTAGCATTGGATCAATCTTTTCATACACACGTGCTTCAGGATGGCTTAAAGTGCCGTCTAATACAGGTGAAATCAGCACAATATCACTTGGTTGTGTTAAGTTAACCGTTTTTAAATACTGCGCAAATGATAATGCTATTTGACCGCCTGCAGAATCACCTATAATAGTAAGTTTTTGTGCATTCACTTTTTGTTCCAATTCGTTTCGATATATAGCTTCTAATAATTCAAATGTTTCTTTATATGTGGCATGCGGTATTTTTGGATAGATAGGCATGATGACTTTAGCATTAAAAGCCGTAGCGAGTTTATCTATATATTCAAAATGGTATTTAAGTGGATTTTGGAACCAAGCGCCGCCATGAACATAGATTAATGATCTTTGTTGATTATCTTCTTTATCATTTACCACATAAGTTGTGACATTTTGTATCATTTTTGTATAAACTGTATTTTCAAAATGATAATCTGTTCCTTCATATTTACCTTGAGTTTGATGCTTAACTGCCTCAAGTGCTTCTTGTGCGTATGTTGCCTTTTCAAATGCACGCTTCATCTTCGTAACTCTAAGCAGCATTTCATATAAAAAACTTTTATAACTACGTTTTTCTACAATTTCAGCGTACAAATATGAAGTAGCCACACCCATACTTGTAATAGTAGCTATTTTTTTTAACATCTCATATGACCTCCAATATATCATTATCTGAGAGCAAGACATAAGTTTTATTTCATAATAACAATGACATGCATCGCTTTACTTGGTATTCATAACTAGAAAAAACGGATATAAATAGATTTCAAATTTGCTATCTGCTGCCAGTAAAAATTTAATGCATCCTATTTATAAATCACTTTATTTTTTAGTAAAGTGTTTATCCTAAATTATATTAGTATGTATGAAATACACGAGTTATAAATGCTCTACATACAAAACCACATTTATCATGACGCAGTTTCATCCTATAGTTGAATCTAATAAAGATGCTTGATTAATCATCATGGACATATATAATTCATCATAATAATGATCATCCATAAAAATAGATTCGTGTTTAATGCCTTCAATTTTAAAACCCAATTTTTCATAAAATTTTACTGCTGGCGTGTTCGTTGTTATTACAGTTAACTCTAACCGTCTTAACCCTTTACGTTCTGCCCATTTTATCGTTTCTTGAAACATCTTAGTCGCCAAACCTTGATGATGCATTTCATTAATTACACCCGTTAAGATATAACCTATGTGTTTTATTTTAGCTAATCTACTAATGTGCACTGATAAATAGCCAACAATGTCATTTGTTTCTGTTTTTACACCGATATAAAAATTTTGCTTAATATCTTCTATTAATTTTTCTTTATTAAAACTTCTTTCATCCGGTAAATAGAGCATATATTGTGTTTCTTGATCAATCTTTTTCATACAAGTATACAGCGCTTCTGCTTCATCTGGGCAAATTCTTTCTATGCGCATAAATACTCCCCCTTTGACTCTATAGATTAATCTTATCATACAATATTTTTATTATAGATGACACTTATAATTTAATTTAACCCGTTTTTATTTCGAACTATTCATTTTCACTCAATAGTTTTAGCATAAATTGAAACATCCTATTATTACTTTTACAATAGTAAGCGAATAACAGGATGTCTAAGTGCGTTACGTGCATATTTATTTACTTTATAGTCTTATGTTTTTAAACTTTCGTACATCATTGTTAATTGGTGTTCTATTTGTTGCATATCAATAAATCTGCCTTGACGATGCATTTCTTTACCATTTAAAAAAATCAAATCTACCGGTACAGTGAAAATAGATAATTCACCTGCTATTGCTTCTACTTTGCTTTGATTAATTACACCTAATGGCACGCCAGGAAATCCACGTACTAAATCTTCTATTTGGGGCAAAACTGCATGACAAACACTGCAATTATCTCTCATTACGTGGACTACTGCGAGTGGGTTTTGCTCAATAAATGATTGGTATTCATCAATTGAAGTTAATATTTGAGTCATTTAGAATACCCTCCTTAAATATAAAGTGTTTTATATTATGAATCATATGCACTAGAATTAGCAATATTTATGCTCTAAACTGCAGATGGCATATTTCAATCAGCTATCTTTCCAGTCGTTTATAAATCTTTATTAAAAGTCGGGAGTAAACGTTGGATACGTGCTCTAGTTTCTTCAGTGTAACCTTGTAGACCACCTGTATGAATAAATAAAATCGCTTTTTGATCGTCATACTTTCCTTGTTTGATTTCTTCTACTAAACCACGAAATGCTTTTCCAGTATATGTTGGATCTAACACAACGCCTTCTTGTTGTGCGATATCAATATAAAATTGTAACTCTTCATCTGTTGCTTGAGCGTATCCTAATACGATATATTGATCATTAATCGATAGCGTATCAAATGTTGTTATATCTTCATCTAATTCATTAATGATTTCAATCACCTTATTTTTGAAAATAGACGCACTCTCATTGACAGCATATCCAATAATTTGAGTTGATAAATTATGTATATACTTTCCATACCACAAACCTGCATATGTGCCCCCAGAACCGACAGCTAGATTGATAGAATCAAATTGAACATTTAATTCATCTGCTTGCTTTACAATTTCTTCAAAAGCATTGATATAGCCATGAGCGCCAATCCAATCTGATGCACCGCTTGGTACTATAAAAGGCGTTTTATTTTCGCTTTCTAAATCTTTACTTAATCGTTCCATCGCTTTTTCCCGAGACTGATGTTCATCAATCACATGTATATGCGCACCTAACATAGCATCTAAGAATAAATTCCCTTCAAATGCTTTTAGCGCTCCTCTTAAAACAAGATGACATTCAATATTGTATTTAGCGCACAAAGCTGCTGTTGCTCTAGCATGATTAGAGGTAATGGCGCCCGTAGTAATAATCGTATCATAACCATTATCTAACACGTATTGTATGGTATATTCTAGCTTTCTCACTTTATTACCTGATATTTCAGTTCCAGTATAATCGTCTCTTTTAATATATATATCTTTACCTAATGTTTGGCTTAATGTTTCTAATTTTTGAATAGGTGTACTTAAATTGGCCACGTTTAATTTTCTTTGTAACATATCATTTCCTCCTTTATCTACATTATTCATGGTCTTGGTATAAATACTGTTGATTCACTATCTGATGGATAATAATAACCGTTAGGTATCGTCTGTAACTCGATTAAACTTCCCCATGGTGCTCTAACATATACTGTGCGGTTATCTTCAGTATCTTCGTACTTCGTATTACTATGCGGTTTTGATAATGGTTGACCACCAGCTTGCTTTATGCTTCTAAATGCCGCTTCAAAATCATCTACATAAAATGAGATGTGCGTAAAGCCAATATCTTGTAATGTATCTGCGTTGTTTTGTGTTGCACGCACAAATTCAAACATCTCTATATTCGGCCCATGATTAAACACCATCATTCTTTTTTTAATAATTTTGGCTCCATGTTCTAGTCCTAAGACGTGTTCAACAAATTCTCCACCTCTAGGATCATCCATCCTAGTTTGGCTGTCATAAGCAACCTGACCATCTAAAGCTTCTTTAAAGAAAGACGTTGCCTTTTCAATATCTGGAACAGTTAAACCAATATGGTTAATTCCTCTTGTTATCAAAACTTAAAGCCTCCTTTATACATTGCTGCTTACTTCATTTTCATATGTCATTTAATATAAAGATTACTTATTTAAAAACAACCTTATATAACCAACAATGATAGCGATTTAAAATATCTTTCATAAATATATATGATTTTAGTGATCTTGAGATAAATCAAAATCATCTTTCAATAACCTATACCGATTCATATCTCGGTAATGTTTGCCGTCATATATATCTTGAACATCCGTCGCGACAAAATGAAATCCGGCGTTTCTGGCTACTTTATTACTTGCCAAATTTCTAACGTCAGCAACAATTGTTAGTTTATTTAACCCTAGGTGGTGAAATGCATAACCACAAATAAATTTAACGCTTGCTGTAGTGATTCGTTTACCAGTATAACCTTTAGCAATCCAGTAACCAACTTCTGCTTTACTATTTTTAGTATCTATTTTATGTAAATCAATTGTACCAATGAGTGTATCTTCGTAATAAATTAAAAATAGTTGTCCTTTTTGTTCAGCTTGATGTTGAATCATCATTTTTAAATATGATTTTTCTTCATCTACTGTCATGTCTTCCGTTATAAAATCTAAAAATCTAGATAAATGTGAAAAGTTTTCTTGTATTGTTTGAAATAACGCTTTCGCCATTTGAAGATCCGGTGGTACTAGTGTGACTTTCGGCAAAATTGTTATAGATGGTCTGTAATGCATAGATTCACCTTCTTTAATAACGTCTTATTTATTATCATATTTGTAATTTCTGAATATTTCAACTTTTTAATGATTGATAACTTAAAAAATAAGAGCGACTTAGAAATCAAAAATCGTTGATTTCCAATTGCCGCTCCGCATAAGATTGACTTAATGCTATTATGAAAGTCATAAATTGATTTACAAATAAAATCTTTTATTTATATCATTTAACTTTTAACAACGTGTTCGCCTATAATTTGTTTCTAATAAGTTATCATTGGATATGTTACATTTAATAACCAATCATTAATGCAATAGACATGCCGATACAGCAAATAACTACCCAAACAACAATTAACTTCCAAGCAAATTTAAGCCATTGTGTATAAGTTATTTTCCCTACCGCTAATGCACCCATCAAGATGGCAGATGTCGGGAATAATACATTGCTAATCGCGTCTCCATATTGAAAGGCAAGTACCGTGATTTGTCTATTAATATTCAGTAAATCAGAGATAGGTACCATTAATGGCATAGTCGTTAATGCTTGTCCTGAACCGGATGGAATAAAGAAGTTTAAAAAGAATTGTAAAACAAACATAGTGATAATAACCATTGACGAAGGAACATCAGCAAGTAACGTGGTCATCCCGTGTACAATCGTATCGATAATGTGACCATTTTCTAAAATATAAATAATACCTTTAGCAAAGCCGACAATCATCGCGCCAAATAGAATATCCTTCATACCTTCTATCATCGCTTCAAACGTGCCATTAATACCTAAACCGCCTATTACGCCTGCAAGTAAGCCTGCCAATAAGAAATTTGCGCTCATTTCATTAAACGACCAACCATAAGTGAAAATGCCATATACATTTAACACTATCGCTGCAACAATAAGTAACAATCCTATGCCTTGACGCTTCGTAAAGCGAGGCGTTTCTATTGCTTTTCCTGACTGGCTTTCAGTTTGCTCTAATTCATACACAATACTTTTGCTTGAATCATGCTTAACTTTACGCGCATATAACATAACAGTTGTAACAGCTGCTAACAAAATAAAAACATAAATAACAGAACGCAAACCCCAACCTGAGAATAAAGTTAATTCCGCAACAGATTGAGCTACGCCCACTGTAAAAGGATTTAGCATACCTCCTATAAAGCCACTGGAGGCGCCTAATATAACCATTGCTGCGCCGGTCATCGCATCGTAACCTAAAGTTCTAGCAATAATAATACCAATAGGTACGAATATGATTGTTTCTTCTGCTAATCCGATAGAAAATCCTAATATTGAAAATATTGTCATCGTCAATGGAATCATTAACGCTTTGTATGAACCTAATACATTCATAGCTTTGTTCACACCATTTTCAAAGGCGCCTGTTTTATGTACAATACCAAACGCACCGCCGACTAAAAAAATGTAAAATACAATTTCGCCACCGCTGATTAGCCCTTCTGGTATCGCACGAAAAATATCAAAAAATGAGACACCTTGCTGTGATACTTCTTGATATGAGCCTGATACAACAAGCGTTTGTCCATCTTTTTTTTCGCGTGCATATTCTCCTGCCGGTATGATATATGTAAGTAAACTTGCTACTACTATAATGAATAGTAATAGTCCATATGTATGTGGTGTTTTAAATTTTAAATTTTTAAATAAAGATTTGAACATCTCAAATTACCCCTCACTTGGCGTTTCATATATTTGAAAAATTAACCCAAACTTCAACGAATGAATCCATCATTTCAATATAATTACTTATATCTATAATATTATACTTTATAGGTATTAAGCTGAATTTTCAATCAATTTTCAAATTATATCCTTATTTCATAGAACAAACTAACTTATAAAATAAATCAATAATAAAAAGAACCAAAATATCTTATGATGTCTTGCTCCTAATACTATATAAGCAGTAGACAACTAGACTAAAAATGTAAATAAAAAATTAATTCTAAAGCGTTACGCTTTTAGTTATTGCTTTGGGAGCACTTACGCATGCGCTTTACATGAGCTAAAGCTCATAATTCTTTTAACGTTTACCACACTTATGTATGAACTTGATTCATGTATCACTCTTAACTTAAATATCTTTGATATAAAAAAGAGACCCAGTTGGGTCTCTAATTGTTTTATAACCACTTCAACGTTTATACTTTGAGATTTTAACAAGACGCAAAGTCATTGAGCATAATATATTGTCTCTGCCACTCTGTCTACATTATCTACTTATTTAGAAGAAACGTTTAACAGCTGTAGAAATTGGAGGTAATTCATCTAAGTCTAATTTTTTATCTTCTGTAATAGATCTAAATGCCCATTTACCATAATTCATTGCTTCTTCATTTACAATTTTACCTGGTAATGGCGCTGCGGTTTCATCTACATAAACATTAACAATTGTTGGTCTATCTTCAGCCATAGCTGATTCGACAACTTCATCAATTCTGTTTGGATCTTTAAGTGTGTATCCTACGCCACCAAAGCTTTCAGCAAATTTTTCTAAATCAATATCAGTGAAGTCAATGGCATATTCTAATTCACCTGCAGCTTGTTGTTCATATTTAATGAATGAAAGTTGTTCATTGTTTAATACAAATAATGTCATTGGTAAATCATATTGCACTGCGGTAGCAAAATCTTGCATAACCATATCAAACGCGCCATCACCAATAATACCAACAACTTGACGATTTGGATATTCACGTTTTGCTGCTAATGCTGTAGGTAAAGCACAGCCCATTGTACCTAACCAACTTGAGATAATAAATTTATTATTTACTGTTAAGTTTAGATAACGCGTAGACCATACAGTCGCTGTTCCAACATCTATAGCAAATATAGCATCATCAGTTCTAACTTTATTAATTGCACCCATTAAACGTTCTGGTCTAATTGGTTTGCTGTCATTAGCCATGTCTTCAGCCATCCAAGCGTCCCATGTAGCTTTTCTTTCTAATATTTTATTTAAGAAATCGCGGTTAGCTACATGTTTAGCTGAATCAGTTAATTGTTGTAATGCGAGTTTACTATCACCTAGAATACCCACATTTATATCAAAACGATGTCCTATATTTTCTGGATTTGTATCAATTTGTATAGCTTTGATGTTTTTCTTAGGTAGATAATCTAAATACGGATAGTTAGTACCTACCATGATTAATAAATCTGCGTTTTGAATTGCTTGATATGAAGTTTTAGTACCAATTTTACCTAGGTTACCTAAATTATAAGGGTGTGCATCTGGCAGAATCGTTTTCGCTGGTAACGTTAAGATTGTTGGTATTTTGAATGCTTCTATAAATTCACGTACTTCATCTTTGGCATGTTTTGCACCAGTACCAAGTAGCACAACTGGTTTTTTACTTTTATTAATTAACTTAGCCGCTTTTTTAATACTGCGTGGTTTAGGCGCTACGCGTGCAGGTGGTGCAGTGTCTACTTTTTGGTCTGTAGTATCTTTTACTTTACGTGTTAATAAATTATTAGGCAAGATTAAAACGGCTACACCTTTTTTCTCATAAGCTGTACGGATTGCTTCATTTACAATACCAAATATATCTTTATCATCTTCAGATACTTGGTGTTTATACACAGCTACGTCATCAACCATTTTATTAATATTCGTTTCTTGGAATGCTTTTGTGCCTAATGCTGTACTATCTGTTTGCCCTGCTAGAATTAATTGCGGCACGTTATCCATTTTTGCATCATACATACCATTTAATAAGTGAATCACCCCTGGGCCACCAATACTGAGTGCAACACCGATTTTACCTGTTAATTTTGTATACCCTGCAGCAGCTAAACTAGCAACTTCTTCATGTCGCACATTAATAAATTCTATATTATTTCTTTCTGTTCTTAATCTATCCACTACTGCATCTATTGAATCACCAGGAATACCATATAAGTGATCTATATCCCATGCTTGTAATGCTTTTACTAATGCCTCATTTGCTTTAATTTTTGCCATTGTAAAAATTGCTCCTTCCGAATTTTAGCGATTTAATTTTTCATTACATAAAATAGTTAATATTTTTAATCATTGCTAGGCTTATACTTAGTATAAAAAGATCATGAGTATAGGCAGTACAATTGAACTCAATAACGCTGTCAAAATCATACCAATTGAACTAAAAGCACCTGCTTCTAAATCAATATCAAGCGCTTGTGCTGTACCAAATGCATGCGATGCGTTGCCAAATGTTAATCCCTTGGCAATTGATGTTTTAAACCTTCCAAATTTAATCAAATACGCGCCTAGAATACTACCTATTAAACCAGTAGCTATAATAAACAACACAGCAATTGCATCGACACCTCCCATTTGATGTGATACTTGAATACCAACTGCCGCCGTAATTGATCTTGGTAGCATCGTAACAATGACTTCTTTTGAATAGCCAAATGTTTTCAAAATGACGTATACAAATACGAAGTTCAATATCACAGCTGCAATAACGCTACTAAATATGATTTTTCCATTAGCTAATATTTTATGACGGTTTTGATACAGCGGATATGCCAAAGCGACCACTGTACAATTTAATAAATAGTGAATCCATTTACCGCCAATCATATATTGCTGATAATCTATATTAAATATTAATAGTACAATAATAATCCCAATGGATGACACTAGTGCTGGATTTAAAAATGGGCTTCTATATTTAAACTGTAATTTTTTTGCTCCAACGTACATACAAACTGTTAATACAATCATTATTATTGCTTTTAGAAATGTCATCTAATTTTGACCATTCCCGTATTGCTCAGTTTTAACCATTTTTTCAGCAATGTACCCTGAGATTAAAGCAACGCAACACGTGCCTATTACAATCATAATAAAGAATAAAATAAAATTGAGATTAATCATAGACGCAACATCCATAACACCTACTACAGATGGGACAAAGAAAAATACCATTGTTGCTAAGAAAAATTTAGAACCTTCTTCTACCCATTTTGTTGGAATTATTTTAAATTGAAGTAACAAAAAATATAAAATCAATCCAACAATACTACCTGCAATTGGAATATGGAAAATCATTTGAATCTTATTACCAATAAAAGTAATACCCATAATAATTAACGCTTGAAACATAATTTTGACTATCTTTAATGCTACCTGCAATACTCATCATCCTTTGTTCCTTTATTGTTTTATTCATTTCGTACTTTTATATATAACTATTTTATTGATTACATTATTAGTATAACGCGCCACAATTTATAATAAAAATATTGTTTTTTTATACTAGCTATTACTTTTATCTATGGAAACGTTTTTACATATTATGTAAGTCTATACTTTATCTAGAAATAGCCATATCTATCAAAATTATTTACGTTATGAACTATTTATAAATGAATGCTTATATCTAAAAAATAACGGGAGCAGCACGGGACCAAATAGCTTTAATTGGATTCCCGTTCCGACTCCCGCAAATTAACTAAATTACTGTAAAAAACGCTATAATCATTCAGTAATGATTAACCTCATTTGTATATACCTTTTTCATGCAACAAAATATCTACTTTAATAAAGCGGCTTGTTTGTTTTCTCGCTTGTCTATATATTATAGTCGTTGTTTCATAAAATCTATCCATTGCCTAGTTGCATAACTTAAATATTTGTCGCGCTTCCAAATCACGCCTAATTCCCAACGCATGCCAGGATCTTCAAGTGTTATATTTTTAAAATTACTATCCAATAAATTCACAATATTTTCAGGTAAAATACTCACACCTAAATGTGCGTTTAACAAGTTTTCAATAAAGTTCCATTGTGAAATCTTTGATACTGTATTAGGGATATAACCAGCATTTTTTGCTGCTTCAATTATTTTATCGTTTAAATAGAAATCTTCATTAAATAGTATAAAATCTTCATCTTTTAGCATGGCCATTTGCACTTTCTGGTAATTAGCTAAATGATGCTCTTGATTCAAAACCAATTTTAACTCTTCTTGATATAAAGGCAACGAATGAAAAATAGATTGGTCGACTGGCAACGTTGTAATACCAATATCTATTTCATCATTAATCAGTTGATGCTCAATCATTTTGCCACCATTTTCAACTAAATTATAAGTGACATTAGGATATTGTTGATGGAACTCACCTAATATATGAATAAATTTATTCATATTCATGACAGCAGATAAACCGATGCTAATATGTCCTGTTTCTAAGCCAACTAAACTATTGATTTCTCTAGGTAAATCTTTATATAGCGCTAATATTTCTTTACATTTTTGATAAAAAACCATTCCAGCATCCGTTAGCACAAGTTGACGATTACTTCGATCAAATAACGGCATATTTAATTCTTTTTCTATATCTTTAATCGCTTTACTAATCGTTGGTTGTGCAATATATAAAGATTTAGAAGCGTTCGTCATACCATGCTGGTTTACAACCTCAACAAAATATTTCATATGCTTAATATCCATATGCGTGCTCCTCTATACCTAACTTCAATTTGTACATTCTAGTATACGGCTAAATTCTAATTTTTCAATCTTTTTAATTCACAGATATCATAAAAAGAAATTGACGTGCTAAGTTATCATTGTAGATAACTTAGGTTAACACAATAAATCATTTGGTATGGCGTTCATTACTGTTATTTATCGTTTTAAGCTTCATCATTAAACTATAAATGTCTAGTTTCTACTATTGAAATAAAAATAACAATCACCTTTTTTGATTTACCTTGAATTTTTTGTAATTAACGATACGCTTCTAATACTCAACCACATCTTAGCTTATCATGTTAAGTTTTAAGCCAAGTTTGCATTATCTGAGTCTTCTTTATCTATTTCTTTTAATTTAATTATTTTAAAGCCAACATAACCAAAGATAACTGAAATAATTGGTACCGTATAATTAACAATCGCAAACGGTGCGTATTCCATTACAGATACGCCTAGTGTTGATGCTATAAACACACCACACGTATTCCAGGGTACAAATACGGACGTTAACGTGCCACCATCTTCGAGTGCCCTCGATAGGTTTTTAGGATGTAAATTCTTTTCTTTAAAAGCATTAGCGTACATTCTTGACGGTACAATAATAGATATGTATTGTTCTGAGCACGTAAAGTTAGTCCCAATACAAGATATAATGACAGATGCAATTAATGAACCAGTAGTTTGCGCTACTCTTAAAATCAGTGAAATCAATGCTGATAGCATGCCTGAGTATTCGAGCACACCACCAAAAGTCATCGCTACTAAAGTCAGTGATATAGTATAAAACATCGATTCTAATCCACCACGATTAAATAGTTCATCTACAAGTTTGTTTCCTGATTCGATCGTATAACCTGTTTGTAAAGCTGTTAATGCTTCTGTTATCGATCCACCTTGTACAAATATTTGAGCAAAGAAACCAAATATAATACCAACACAAATGGCGGGTATCGCTGGCACTTTAAATATGACTAGGACGATTACTATTAAAGGTATTAATAATAACCAAGGTGTTATGACAAAGTTATCTTGCATTGTGTTAAGGATTGCATCAATTCTTTTTGTATCAAAGTTTTTATTGCCATATTGCATACCCATAAAGAAAAAAGCGATTAACGCAATGATTACAGCTGGTATCGTCGTGTAAAACATATGCTTAATATGCTCGAATAATTCAACGCCTGATAAACCTGAAGCAAGATTTGTTGTATCAGACAGTGGACTCATTTTATCACCAAAATAAGCACCACAAATAACTGCGCCAGCAACCATGCCTGGAGAAATGCCCATGCTAATACCGATGCCCATTGACGCAACACCAACAGTTGCCATTGTGGACCAGCTACTGCCAATAGCTAATGCGACAACACTACATAAAATGACCACAACTGCTAAAAAATAACGTGGATCTATTAATTGTAAACCATAATAAATCATTGTCGCCACAACACCACTGCCAATCCATGAACCAATTACTAAACCTACAAGTATAATGATTACAATAGCTGGTAACGCATGCCGTATGCCTTTATACATCATTTCTTCTACTTCACGAAATTCATAGCCATGCATCATTGTCATTATAATTGCGACTGCAGTTCCTATCATTAATGGAATATGAGGTTCTTTTTCTAATACAGCCACTGTAAATAACATAGTAATAATCATAATTGATAAGGTAATTACTGCAGATGTCACACCTAATGGCTTCTTCGTATTTACGTTATCTTCGTCATTCTTATTTTTTCGCGTAAAAATAACGAACACCTCCCTTTGTTAATTAATATCATACTTAAAAATGAATACGCTTTCAATCGTGTATTTATAACTTTTTCATAAATTTTACCTTAAATATTTTACTATTACATCAAAATACCATGAAATTTTTTAATTACAACGTACTTATTTATTACATCTATTCTTACCTGATCCCCTAAAGTACTACCATACACTGACGTTGTCTTATATATTAAAATTTACTTTTTTTGAAAATTTTTTAAAATAAAAAAACCTGTAACTAAGCAATATCAAATGACTGCTCATTACAGGTAAATATTTTAAAGTTTGATTGTGTTTAATGAAATTGGTAGCTATGGTGTCCTTTAGCGAATCCTTTTACTGTATAAATCCAAGAGCCACCATCATTTTCAATATCATTTGAACAAATAATCAGTTGATCTGTTCCTGGAATAAATGCAGGATGCGTTGAACGAAGCATATGACCTTGATCCCTTCCTGGAATCAATATTTGCCCTATTGGATAACCTCTCTTATTAAATACTAGCACTCTTCCTTGACCATACATTGCAACATATAAATTATCATCACTATCTATACAACACGAATCAGGACCTTCATGCCCTGTGAAATGATAAGGTATAGACGCTCCAAATGGTGCGATGGTCACACCGTCTTCTAATAAATCAATACGATGTAATCGGTTCGTATTCGTTTCTGTTACCCACAATGTTTTTTCATCCGTACTAAGTGCTACACCATTGGCAACCGCTAAGTTTTGTATAACAGGTGTAATAGATTGAAAGTCTGGTGAAACATAATACACGCCACCTTTAGGATTTGTAGAATAACCTCTGAAATCCGTAAAATAAAACCCGCCTTTACGATCAAATACTAAATCGTCCACACAATATTCTGTTTCAATATCTGATACAATTTCTTGAATCTTATTGCCATTTGCATCAACAGCGTAAATACCACCTGAACGATCAAAATCACCTAAATAACAGACAAATAAACGTCCGTCTTTATGTATTTTAACGGCTGCTGGATTTTCTTTATGTGACTTTAATAATCGAGTTATTTTTTTATCAGGCAGGGCTACATGAAAAATAGTTCCCCCAAAAACTTCGCAAAGTATCAAGTCTCCATTTCTGTCAAAGCAGAGTCCTTCGAGTTGTAATCCCTTATCAGAAATTTCTAACCATGGTTCTGCCGTAATAGTTTGTATCCCTTGTTCATGAGCAAGGATAGGCACCTCACTTTTAGCGTTCCCCGTATATAATAATGAAGGTAATTTATTATTTATCATTAATCATTTCCCCTTTTTTTAATTTCTTCATATTTTAATTATATGGTATACAAAGTTTCAAATAAATCAATTACTTTAAAATTTACTATCTAATTTACTTATATGCAAAAAGCCCCTAAAAGTTAGATTTTCAGTTCAACTTTTGGGGCACACATCAAAATCATTCAGGGGTTATTTTAATATTATTGTTTTTGCAATCTTAATTCTTCTAACAATTGTTGTGCAACGGCTGTATTTGCACGATCTTGTGTTTTTAAGCGTTCTGCTACTTGAGCAATTTCTTCACCTTGCGCACCTACTACAATTGCTAATGATTTATATTGTAAACTCATATGGCCTTGTTGAATACCTTCAGAAACCAATGCACGACATGCCGCAAAATTTTGTGCTAACCCCACGGCAGCAACGACGTGACCTAATTCTTGTGCAGAATCAACCTTCATTAATTCTAAAGACGCTTTTGCGATTGGTAATACTTTGGTGCCACCGCCTACAGTAGCCAATGTCATAGGCACTTCAATTGTCCCTACAAGCACTTGTTTTTCTTCATTATAATGCCACGTAGCTAGGCCACGATATTGACCGTCTTTACTTGCATATGCATGCGCTGTGGCTTCAGCCCCACGAGTATCATTACCTGTCGCCAACACTACAGCGTGAATGCCATTCATCACACCTTTATTATGTGTGGCTGCACGGTGAATATCAACTTGAGCCAATACAGATGCACGTTCCATTCTTTTGGCTACATCTTGACCATCACGCCCACCTTTTGACAATGCATCAACTGTGATTTCTCCCTGTACTTTAACGACAGATGCAGTTGCATGATTAGATAAAATGCTCATCAATATATCAACATGTTCTAATTCATTTTTTAAATATGCTGTTATCCCTTCTAAAATGGTATTCAACATATTTGCGCCCATTGCATCTTTTGTATCTACGTAAACTTTTAATGACAATAAGCCTTCCTCGGGGAATGTATCTATTTCAATTTTACGAAAACCACCGCCACGCTCAATTATTGAAGGATATACTTCATCCGCAATACGTTTCATTTGTGGTTCAAGTTGTTGAAGACGTTGTTCTAAAACTGCAGTATCTAACACACCATCAAATACAATTTGCCCAATCATTAAACGCTCACTAGAAACAACTTTAAAGCCCCCAGTTTGATTTACAAGCTTTGCACCATAACTGGCTGCTGCAACTACTGAAGGTTCTTCGACCATCATTGGCACAACATATGATTTATCGTCTACTTTGATTTCAGGTAATAAACCTACAGGTAATGTCCCTTGACCAATGACATTTTCTATAAGACTATTCGCAATCTCTTCTGAAATTAAAGGGTTATTGAGTAACACACTTTTATTTTCTTCAGATAACCATCCTTTAATTACTAATTCCTCTAACTTTTCTGTTCTGGACAAATGACGAAATGTCTTGCCTAATGGATCCATTAGTTATTCTCCTTTTCAATTTGGATTGCAATGCCTAAACCGCCACCGATACAGGCAGTTGCTACGCCCGATTGTTTATCTTCTTGAGCTAAAATATTAACTAAAGTTGTGACTAAGCGAGTACCGCTTGCACCAATAGGATGACCTAATGCAATCGCCCCACCATATAAATTTAACTTATCCTCAGATATACCTAAATGGTCTCTTACAGGAATACTTTGCGATGCGAAAGCTTCTGTCATTTCTACTACATCAAAGTCATCAATGACTTTATCTGTTTTATCTAATAATTTTGTCACAGCATGATATGGCGCATAGCCCATATACTCAGGATCACACCCGATTTCGGCATGCGCACCAACTATAGCTAAAATATCATAGCCTTCTTGTTTCGCATAGTCAGCATCCATTAAAATGATAGTTGATGCGCCATCGTTAATACTAGACGCATTACCACCTGTTACGGTACCATCTTTTTTAAATATCGTTTTTAATGTACTTAATTTCTCAACACTACTATTTCCGCGAATACCTTCATCCGTAGTCATCATTTCTCCATTTACATCTTCTAATGGAACGATTTCATTATTAAATTTACCTGCTGCTGACGCTTGTTGTGCTTTTTGTTGAGATTCATTAGCAAAATGGTCTTGTGCTTCACGTGATACATTGTACTTTTCAGCAATTTTTTCGGCTGTAATACCCATAGGCACGTTTAAAAATGCATCAGTAAGGCCATCGTGCATAAAACTATCTACAGGGGCTTCGTCTTCATTAAGTACTAACTTAGGCGCGTTTGTCATGCTTTCTACGCCACCTACAGCTATTACTTTAGCTTCACCTAATTGGATTAATTGCTTTCCTAAAATAATAGATTTCAAGCCAGACCCACACACTTCATTAATTGTCATAGCTGGAGTTGTATTTGGAACACCAGAATGGATTGCTATTTGACGGGCAGGATTTTGACCACTCCCACTTTGCAATACATTGCCATAAATCACTTGCTCTATCATTTCTGGTTTAATATTAATTGCTGACATAGCAGCCTCCAGTGTTTTTGTGCCTAATTCTACTGCGGTATAATTGCTTAATTTCCCTCTAAATCTCCCGATTGGTGTACGTTTGGCACTTACAATTGCTATTTTTTTCATTGTTCGTCTCCTTTATCACGTGTTATAAATTATTGTATTTTATACGTATCATTTGGTATGATACAGTTGCTTATTTATATAAAGAAAGGTGTCGTTATGCTTTATGACAGTTGGTATTGATCAAATCAATTTTTATGTTCCAAGTTTTTATGTAGACATGGCTAAACTTGCTGAATCTCGACAAGTTGATCCAAATAAATTCCTTATTGGTATTGGCCAAAATGAAATGGCAGTGAGTCCTATGAGTCAAGATATTGTATCTATGGGTGCAAATGCTGCCAAAGATATTATTACAGAAGATGATAAGAAACAAATCAGCATGGTTATTGTTGCAACTGAATCTGCTATCGATTCTGCTAAGGCTTCAGCAGTTCAAATACATAATCTATTAGGTATTCAACCTTTTGCGCGTTGTATTGAAATGAAAGAAGCATGCTATGCTGCAACACCTGCTATTCAACTCGCAAAAGATTACTTAGCAAACCGCCCTGATGAAAAAGTTTTAGTCATTGCTAGTGATACTGCACGTTATGGTTTAGAATCTGGTGGCGAGCCAACTCAAGGTGCAGGCGCAGTTGCTATGATGATAACACAAAATCCACGCATTCTTGAACTAAATGATGATGCTGTAGCATTTACTGAAGATGTATATGATTTCTGGCGCCCAAGTGGTCAATCATACCCACTTGTAGACGGCGCGTTATCAAAAGATGCTTATATTCATTCATTCCAAGAAAGTTGGAATGAGTATGCGCGTAGACATCATATTTCACTAGATTATTTTAAATCCTTATGTTTCCACGTGCCTTTTACAAAAATGGGTAAAAAAGCACTTGATTCAATTTTAACAGATGATATCGATGAACAAACCAAAGAACGATTAACATCAGGGTATGATGCAGCGACTTATTACAATCGTTATGTTGGTAATATCTATACTGGTTCATTATATCTAAGTTTAATTTCATTACTAGAAACGCATCATGAACTCAATGCTGGGGATACAATTGGCTTATTCAGCTATGGATCAGGCTCAGTTGGTGAATTCTTCAGTGGTAAAATAGTAGAAGGCTATCGAGATGCACTTGACATCGAAGGCCATAAAAATTTATTAAACCATCGTACAGAAATCTCTGTTGATACGTATGAAGCGTTCTTTAAACGTTTCGATAATCTTGAGTTTAATCACGAGGTTGAATTAGCAAATGAATCAAAAGGTATATTCTACCTTGAAAGCATTCATAATCATATCCGTAATTATAATACCTTAAATTAGAATTCAAATCACTTAATCTTATCTCATTCTTCATCATTAACCGAAAATATAAATATATAACAAAATAGTCTAGAATATCATTTCTAAGATTAAGTAAAATGCACCTTTATTTTTAAAAATAAAGGTGCATTATTATATTTAACATTTGTCGCTTATCAATCTATATACTTGCCTAGATGCCGTTTTCCTATCCTTTAAATTTAACGCTAAATATGACCATCACGCTCATAACCTAAATTTAAACATGTATGAATATAGTCTCTCAATTATTTTATATTTTAGTAATATATTTATCTCTATTGAAAGTTTTAGAAATGAACAAGTACACTGAAATATCTAAAATGATTAATATCACAATATTTCTATATAAAAATATTAAAAAGGATGGTTTTTACGTTATTTTTAGTAAAAACCATCCTTTTTTCTAATGTAACTGAGCTATACCTGTCCAATTCTTAGTAATTATTTAATCACGATCTTGGCTTTGGATATGTCTTTTTGGTTGTAAAGATAAGCCTAAATGTTTACGTTCTTTATTACCATCTTTGTATAAAGATATCATCATTAATATCACTACAAAACTGAAAGGTAAAGCAGAGATAATGGCTGCAGATTGTAATGCGTCTAACCCAGTATCTCCACCAGCAAGTAAGAGTACGTAAGCAATAGCTGCCAATGCAATGCCCCATACAATTTTTATAAAACCTGAAGGATTTAATGTGCCATAGGCTGTTTGCATGCCTAACACAAAAGTTGCTGAATCCGCAGATGTAATAAAAAATGAAGCAATTAAGGCTAGTGCGATAATTGATAGAATAAAACCGAACGGTAATTCATTAAAAATACCAAACAATTGCGTCTCGGGGGGCATTTTAAATATTTCATTATGAGATTGGCCAGTATCTATACCAGTCATACCGAATGCACTAAACCAGATAATACTAACCACTACTGGCACACCTAAAACTGCAATCACAAATTCACGAATACTACGCCCTTTTGAGATTCTCGCGATAAAAATACCAACGAATGGACTCCAACTCATCCACCAGCCCCAATAATAAATTGTCCAGCTTTGGAGCCACTCCGCTTTTTGCTCATTTAACGGTGCGACATCTAGACTATTAAAAATAAGTGAATTGAGATAATCCCCCGTGCCACTGGTCATCATATTTAATATAAGTACTGTAGGACCTACGATAAAAATAACAATAAGTAATAATGCTGCTAAAAACATATTTAAATTACTTAAATATTGAATGCCTTTACTCAAGCCGCTCCAGGCACTATATAAAAATAATACTGTAACTACAGCGATAATAATACCTTGAACTACAGCGTTATTCGGCACACCGAACAAATAATTCAAGCCACCGTTTATTTGTATTGCGCCAACACCTAAAGAAACTGCTACCCCTATGATCGTGGCAAATACAGCTAACACATCAACAATAACACCGATGGGACCATCTACTCTATCTCCAAGCACTGGTCTTAATGTCCTTGAAATTAATCCATTTTCTCCTTTACGAAATTGTGAATATGCTAAACCTAACGCAACTACGCCATAGACTGCCCACGGGTGAAAGCCATAGTCAATAAATGATGACCTAAAGGCTTGTGCCATTGCTTCCTTTGTTTCTGGATCTGCAGTCGGTGGAGATAGAAAGTGTGATATCGGTTCAGATGAACCATAGAATACGAGACCGATACCCATACCAGCGCTAAACAACATTGCTAACCAAGACACTGTATGAAATTCTGGTTTGTCTGTTGGTTTACCTAATTTCAACTTCCCAATCGGGCTAAACAACAAAAACACACAGAAACCTAAAATCACTGTGTATAACAACATATAATACCAACCAAATGTTTTCGTTACCCAAGTAGATATAACACCTGTAATTTCTCCAAATTTAGCTGGAAAAATAGCACCAATTATTACTAATATACCAACTACTAGTGCTGAATAAATAAACACACTAGAAAATGATTTTCTTGTATTTTCCAAATTTTCCACCCCTCTAGTATAAATAGGAAAGACGTTTTTTAGGATAACACAATGAGATTAATAAGCAACTTGGTGCTAAAATAATTTTTTATTTTTTAAAAATATAATTTTTTAAATAAAAAATGAAAGTGAATAGCATTTCTAGCTTTGGCTTTATCTTAATATCTAGTTACGCTAGCTCGACACTGATGAAATTGCATATATATACAATAATCTAACTTTCATATTTCTATGTTTTATACTTAATTGTTCTGAGCATAGAAAGCTACGCTATTTTGTGCGTCATTTATGGCTTAGTGCTATGTTTGGGTCTATAAAGTGGCTTCATATTGACTTGTTCAAGTTGTAATAGCTCAATTTTCGTATCGATGCCGCCTCCATAACCTGTAAGACTGCCATCTTTACCAACTACTCTATGGCAAGGGATCATTATAGAAATTGGATTGGTACCGACAGCACCGCCAACTGCTTGTGAAGACATTTTTTGTTTATTTCTTTTAATTGCTATTTTTTTCGCAATATCGCCATAAGTCACTGTTACGCCATATGGAATGTCTAATAAAATCTCCCAAACTTGTTCTCTAAATTCCGACCCTGTAGCTTTTAATTCAAAATCAATTTTGGGATTATTTCCTGCGAAATATGCATCAATCCATGTAATTGCTTTTGTAAATATGGGCAATTTTGCTTCTGTTAAAGGTTCATTATAATTTAATTCAAAATCGTTATGCTTAGGCAACCATAAACCTGTAATCGCCTCTCCATCTGAAGTAATTGCTATTTGACCGATTGGCGATTCATAATATGTTTTGTATTGCATAGAACCCCCCCCTTTCTCGTATATATTTGTATTAATCATAATCCTTTTAATTTTCTATGTAAAATTATGAAATGTAATTTAGTTTTATAACGTAAAAAATTAAATAAAGCGAGATAGAAATCTAATTAAAAGAATTAAATCTCTATCTCGCCCCTAACCAAAATGATTTGGGTAGTTAAAAGCTGGTATAAACATATGCCTAACGCATGCTTTCATATGTCGTTTATATAAAACTAGATCTTTTGTTTATATTCCAGAAACAGCTGGTAATTATACGTTAGCCATATTTAGTTTATTTTCCGTGTTGGTATTACAATCGCACTCGTTAGCACGCCGCATAATACTAGACAAGTACCCACAATAAAACCAATACCAGCAGCGCTGTGCACGCTTTGGCCACTCTCAATGATCCCAGTAAAAATAGAAGTCATAATCGCAATACCAAAGGCACCACCTAATGTAGAACCCATTTTAAAAATACCTGATGCCACGCCAACTTTTTCAGGAGGCGTCGTAGATACTGCTGTACTTAATGCCGGTGTAGCAAATAATCCTGTGCCCCCACCAAAGAATACGGCACCAATTAATGCAATCACCACGTAAACAGGTGTATCAAAAAACGTTAAGCTGAATAACAGAACACCTAATCCTGTAAATATCGGGCCAATAACCATTGCACGCTTTGCGCCAAATCGTTTAATACTTTTTTCTCCTAAACGTATAATAAGCAATAATGAAATTAAATACGGCAACGTCAGTAAGCCAGCTTGGAAAGCTGTTAGCTTTAACCCACCTTGCACATACATATTAAATAGTGCAATAACGCCAACCCCAGTATTTAATAAAAAGTTAGCTATGACTGCGCCAATATACGGTCTATTTTTAAATAAATCTAAATCTATAAATGGCGCTTTTTTGACACGTTCTACTTTGAAAAATATGTAAATACAAATTACAAATACAACAAATAAAATCACTGTTATAGCGTTAAGCCACCCTATTTTGTAACCTTGGGTTATTACAAAACTAATACTGCCAATCATTATAATAAAAATGGCTAAACCGATATAATCAAACGGATTAGATTCAGCTTTATTTATACGACTTTCTGGTAATTTATTCAATAAAAACAACGCTACGATTGATAATATAATTGATAATATAAAAATCGATTGCCAAAATATAAATGTAGCCATGGCTCCAGCAAAAAATGACGATAGTCCAGTGCCACCAAATGCGCCAATTGACCAAAAACTCAATGCTTTCTGCCTATCGTCTCCTTCGAAGAAATCATTTACAATTGAAATTGTTGCCGGCATAATAATCGCTGCCGAGAAACCTTGTACAATCCTACCGAGTAAAAGTAGTACAACGTTTCCTGAAACAATAAGCATAAGTGAGCCAATAATACTTAATACTAACGCTATCCTAGTCATTCTTACTTTTCCAAACTTATCTGAAATATTCCCTGCAACCACCATAAACACGCCGGTAACAAATGAAGTTAAACTCACTGAAATGTTTACGATATCTGGGCTCGCATCAAATGTCGTTTGGATCTTAGGCCCGATATTTAAAAAAGATTGGGCAAACAGCCAGTAAGTTAATATAGATAATACAATACCAGTCAATAACTTACTACCTGAAACCTTATTCGTTTTCACTGTCATAAAAACATCCCCTATGTTTTAAAATAATAATTACTTTGAACTTACTTATTAGGAATTTTATAGATGCATCATTATAAAGCAAATTATTCAATTTATAAAATCCATATAGTCCAAATTTTACCATTATTTTGTACAAAGGTCAGATTTTTATCGTTACTATTACGAATTTTCTGATAATTTTAGCCTTAAAGACTTAATTTCTTCTTAAAATTGACAAAATCAAAATAATTTTTTGATTGCTCTTGCAAAATACTTTTTAAAATAAGACATTTCATGGTTACCTCTTTTATTTGTCTCATAATAAAATGAAGCATTTTCCGAAATCATTAATTCGTTTAATATATCTACACCTAATTCTGTCTGAGTGAACATTTCTTGTTTTATGCTAATGTGTTGTCGTCCCTCTTGTTCACCCACATACCAATAGATACGCTTATCTTGTTTTATAATTTCTTGTTGTTTCATAAATTCAACAAATCTTGGATACCATATCGATGGAGATATCAATATATAATAGCCAAATGTTTCTGGATCTTTCAATAATGTATATAAAGTAAATAACCCACCTAAAGAAACGCCGCCAATCCCAATATCTTTATGTTCTTGTGATATATTAAAACATTTTCTTAAATAAGGGATCAATTGCTCTATTATCCACTTTTTATAAGTATCTGCCCCTCCATCATAATTGACGCCGTCTACTACTGCATGCCATGGTGTAAGTTCAAGTTTTCTATCATTCGGAACCAAGTCTGCAAATATCACATCTGCTTCAACGTCTTTAAATAATGCATAACCTTCTTGTACTAGCATAAGCGGATATGGATGATGACGCCTTTCGTCATAGCCTTTCGGTAGCTTCACTAGGATATCGTGTTGTTGAAAATGAATTTTAACTGTTTTCGTATTCATTTTAATCACTGCTTTCTTAACAGACCACAGAAATACAACATGGGTCATTATACAAAATTGAATAATTTTATATTATTATTTTTGGCGTATTCTAAAGCTAATATTTCTAAAATATTAATGAATGCTCTATTTTCTTTAACTTTAATATACTGAAATTTAAAATCTTTTTCTACTGCTTTAATATGTTTCAGTTCTGAATCATCTAATTCATGTTGTTCGATATAAGTTTTTCTAAATTTTGCAGTTCCAGTATCTGAAGCTAAATTAAATTGCCCTAATTTATCATATAAATCTTTTTGCGTTAATTTATAACCAGTCATAAATCCACCGGCTTGCCCAACAAAAATAGGTGTTTTGTTTTCAAAGATTACAAAAACGCCCTTTTGGTCTCTAACTTTACTTCGCTTATCATTATCAAATGTTAAAGCCTTAGAATGATCATATTTAAATAATTTTTTTAATTGCTTATTATAGTCTTCTAACAAGTCATTTATTTTTTTCTCGCCATTCAATGCAATCATCCCCTTCTATTTTTCATTTTACATATACACTAAATAGAGATATATTAAACCTTCATTTTTAATTGTTAGTTTAAATTGCATTCAAATTTATTACAACCATTTATTTCTGTTCCACAATATATGAAAGTGCAAAATCCCATACTTATCTCAAAAAAAGAGTGAGAAAGCGGCCTATGTTTAGGTCATAGGTTCCATTTTCTCACTCTCATAAATATCAATAGATGTTTAATCATTTGATTCAAATACATTGCTTAACCAAATATCTGTCACTTTAGTCTTCCTTCTATAGTAACTCCATTTTTATAACTTTCATCATTCAATATTTAGCAGGTATTGCTTTTATTTCAAATAATTTAATACAGCAATGCCTACCGCTTCAGCAGAAACACGCATCGCTTTTTCACTAATATTAAATTTAGGGTGATGATGCGGGTGGATATCACCGTTTTCAGGTGAAGCACCTGCGTAGATAAATGTGCTAGGAATTGCTTTAGCATAATACGCAAAATCTTCAGATGGTGGTTGTGGCTCACATCTTTCAACATTGTTAATCGCATCTGTTTCTGCATTTTCTAATGTATCTACCACAAATTGAGTAAACTCAGGATCATTGTACAGTGCTGGATAATCATCGTGATAGTCTAATTCACATTCGACACCGAACATTGCTTCTAAACCTGCTGATAAACGGTTCACTTCTTTTTTAATTGTATTTTTGGTCTTATCAGTCAACGCACGTACATCGCCTTCTATTTCGATACTATCTTTAATAACATTAAATTGACCTTTACCATCAAATGAACCTATCGTTACGACCCCAGTTTCAAACGGGTTTAAACGTCTAGATACGATTGTTTGTATGGCATTTACAAAGTAAGCACCTGCTACGATACTGTCATTTGCTGTGTGTGGCGATGAACCATGGCCGCCTTGGCCATTCACTTTTAATTTAAAGAAGTCACGTCCAGTTTGTACGTTGCCCTCTCTGTAATATATATTGCCAGCAGGCATATGACTCATGACATGAACACCTAATACATGGTCGACGCCATCTAAGACACCGTCTTTAATCATTGCTTGCGCGCCACCAGGTGGCACTTCTTCAGCTGGCTGATGGATGACAACTACTTTGCCATTAAAGTCGTCTTTCATTTCGATTAACGTTTCTGCGAGTATTAACATGTATGCTGTATGTGCGTCATGTCCACATGCATGCATAACACCTTCATTTTTTGAAGCAAATGCTAATCCTGTATCTTCTTGAATTGGTAAAGCATCAAAATCAGCGCGAATTGCAATCGTCTTACCTGGTTTTCCACTGTCAATCGTAACTTTCAACCCGTTAGGACCCACATTTGTTTCGACTTTACAATCTTTTCCTTCATAAAATGATTCAATATATTTTGGCGTTTCTTTTTCGTGGAAAGAGAGCTAAGGATGTTGATGTAAATAACGACGTATTTCAATCATACGCGGTTCTTTTTCTTTCAATTTTTCAATTAAATGTTTCATCATGGTTATTCCTCCTATTGTAAATATATAATATCTAATTGCTATTATATACTTTTTAAACTAAAGCGTTGTATTTTAGAATTATGCTTTCATTTGCTTTTTAAAAGATGGTACTGTCAATAAAATAATAACAAATGATAAAAGTGCCATGATGACGTTCAGCCATAAGCCTGCCAATGCACCGATTTGCACGTTTGTTGCTGCCGTAACAACACCATATAATGCACCAGATAAAGCTATACCAAATGCGCCGCCTAATGAAGAAGCCATTTTATAAATACCTGAAGCTACCCCCACTTTATCTTCAGGCGAATTAGATATCGCCATATCTGTAGAAGGTGTTGCATAAAAACCTAAGCCTAAACCATATAATAAATAACCAATAATACATACAATGACATATAATACACTTGGTAAAAACGTTAATGAGATTAAAATAATACCTATCATATTAAAAGTAGTTCCTAATAACATAGGTTTTTTTGCACCTACTTTTTGTAACACTTTTTCACCAACTCTAATCATCAATAATACAGTTACTAAATATGTGATTGATAAAAGCCCTGTTTGAAACGCATTAAAACCTAATCCCTTTTGAACAAAAGTATTTGCCACTAATAAGGCACCGGCCACGCCGTTAAGTAAGAAATTCGACAACGTTGCGCCTGTATATGCTTTATTTTTAAATAATTTAAAGTCAATAAGTGGGTTACGTTTTTTATTTTCAATTTTTATAAAGTACATTGTAGTTAATACAAATACAATAATCAGACCCAATATTAAAGGTGAAACGATGCCGAATGTACCACTTTGTGTAATAACAATATTAATACTTAACATCATCACTACAAAAAGTATGAGGCCTGTAAAATCAAATTTTAAATCGGTTGTATTATCTGATTTTGTTTCCGGCGTCCCTTTTATAAGTAACATCGCCATCAAAGCAATAATTATTGATAAGATAAAAATCCATCGCCATCCAATAAATGTGGCCACCATGCCACCAAATAATGATGCCAATCCTGAACCGCCCCATGAGCCGATAGACCAGTAACTTAATGCACGTTGTCTATCTTTGCCTTCAAAATATGTTTTCATAATTGCTAATGTTGATGGCATAATTGCAGCTGCTGATAAACCTTGAATCACTCTCCCTAAAATGAGTAATACTGGTAAGTTGCTAATAATGATTAATAGTGAGCCAATAATACTCAACCATAATCCAATATAAGTTATTTTCACACGTCCTACTTTATCAGCAAGACTGCCAGCTCCAACCACAAACATCCCTGAGAATAATGCTGTAATACTTACAGCGATACTGATTGTGCCAATATTACTATCAAACGATTGTTGTAACGTTGGCACTACATTTAATAATGATTGTGCAAATAACCAAAAAGTAACGACGCCTAATACAATACCTAATATTAATTTATTGTCGCCTCTATACGTTTGCACGTTTCCCTGTTGAGTCATTTGTTCGTCCTCCTAAATTATTTTGTTAAATGACAAATAGGGAAGATTAGCTCGATTGAAAAATGTGCTTGTTTATCGACATTTTCAATAAATGATACTCGCTATCCTCTCTACAAAACATCATAACGAGTACCATTTTTGAAAAATATAGAATATTTGTGTTTCTAGTATCTAATATTTTCTACTTATTTTTTTCATTTAAAGAAGACAAAAATGTAATATATCTTTTTTGTCTTTTCATTGATAACTAAAAAAGAGAGAAACATAAAAATCATTACTTACAATAAATAAATTGATTTCTATGTTTCTCTACCTGATAAATGATTGCAGTTCCAATAAATATGCTAAAGCATTTTATATTAACGGTTGTTCTAGGATGCGTTTTAAATTGTAACCCGCTATTTATATATAACAGATGGTATTCAAACGTTTTATGAAGATGATTAAAAGTATTTTTTAAACTCAATGATTTGTATCGCGTTGGTTTGTAACTTTAAATGATAAGACACTGTATCTACTATATCCACTTCGCTAACGTCTAATTTAGGGTAAGATACTCTATTCACATAATTAATAGTTTCTTCATCCATACCATGACGCGTATTGTATTGCTGCCAAACTTGATAAAGTGCACCATTATTTTTGTCCAGAGTTAAGTGTTTAACTTTGTAAGTGCCTTTGTCTGCATTCAAAATATTGAGTTGATACTCTTTATGTAGCAAATAATCCGATTTCTCATTTATAGTGTAGTATGGGTTATAATGTTCTGCATCCCATACCACGATTTGAAATTGATCATTACACCCTAAAACTATACAGTCTTCATTCTTAAATAGCACTTGTTTAAATAATTTCTTAAAAAACATACTTGTAAAAAATGCTGGTCTTTTTCCATCAAATTGGTGATATAAATCGATACCATTCAGCTCTGATATCACATCATTTGCATTATATTGGTGATGTAATTCGTGATTTAACCAATAACCAATTGCATGGATACGATGATTCATATCAATGAGTTGTTCAAAAATAATACCTGCTCTAAAGTATTCTCCGTTAGTGAGGTGCGTGTTACCAGTTAAAGTATTCCAATTAAGAAGCACCACTGGTATATTTTTATCCTTCACTCCTAATAATCGTGTCATGGTATTATATTGTGCGATGATATGTCTTTTTGCTAAATCATACTGTTTACTTTCTATAGATTTAAAATTAATAATATCATTTTGGTTTGCGTTAAACGCTATACTATCAATATTTGTGCTTGCTTCTGACAGTAGTTTTTTAGCTGTCGCTAACGCATTCATATTATCCATATCAATATTAAGTACAATATGGGCGAACTCAAAATATTGCTTAAACAAAGTGATAACGTTTAATATTTTCTGCGTATGGTTACACTTAAGATAAACAACAAGTTTAAAACAATCTCTATTAGGAACCGTATTATAAATATGTTCTAATAAGCACTTTAATTCTTTTGTGTATTTTTCAAATTGTGAAGGCAACGTTGGCGGATGCATTTCGATACCTAACCCTATTTGATGCTCATATAGAAAATTTAAACATTCATCCACTTTCATATAAGGGTGCATATTGGGAATCATTTCGTCACTTTCAATCACATTACGATCAATATAACCTTTTAATATAGGGTCTTTAATTAAAACATGATCTAATCCTAAATCGTGTTGTACTTCTATTAATTGTTTTCTATATCTTTGAATGAGTAACGTGTCAAAGCTCCCAATTTGAATAACATGTTGGTAATGTGATAATTGTTGGCTTAGATTATTTTCTAATGTAATATCAATTACTTTTTGATTATCAGGAGATTGAATGATGGTTCCAAGCGTTTGTTGTATATATGAAGATAAATAATATAAATACCTTTGATAGTTTTCAAATTCTGTTGTTTTTTTTATTTTCGTTGGGTGATCTTCACTTTGATATCGGGTTCTATATTGTGATGGTGTTAGCCCAGTATTTGCTTTAAAATACTTTAATAACATAGTCGAGTTGCTAAAACCATTTTTTAAAGCAATTTGTGTGATTGATGCATTTGTATGAACCAAATCATTTTTACAATGTTCTGTTCTAATATGATTAATATAATGATTAAAACCAATGCTCATGTGTTTCGTAAATAGTTTCGAAAGATACGTCGTACTCAAATGAACTTTTTCGGCTATTTCACTTAATGTAATAGGTGTATTAAAATATTTTTCAATATATTTACATACAAATTCCAAACGTTCATCGTTAATGTCATTTTCAAGCGTTGCATTGTCATGTGTTGGTAAATAACGCACAATAATAAATATCAAATCAATTAATTGCTGTTCTAAATATAAGCGATAAAATTTCCCTTTTCTAATATAGACAATACCAATTTTAGCAATTGCATTAATAATTTGTTTATAAATCACACCTTGTAACGTTTGCTGATTTAAAATATACATTTTACCATTAAAGTCGTTAATATATTGTCGTAAATAAGCTTCCGCTAAATGAATACTGATATATAAAGCATCATCCTCTTCTATAAATTGATAACGTTCTCTATGATTAATAATAAATACATCACCTGCTTGAAAAGTCTGAAATTGACTCCCTCTTACAACTTTCAACGTACTTTTAAGCACTAATACCATACGTACGCCATCGTTAAAATTCACTACTGAATTACCACTGTCATTAAATTCTATATCGTAAAAGATTTCCATATCACACCTCTTTATTTAAATACATTTTAATAAAGTAAATATGAATTTTCATGTTCTTTTTTGATTTGTCAGTAATTAGACATAAAAAAAGAGCAATGCAGAAACCAAAATACGAATTGGTTTTCTACACTTGCTCTTTTAAAATTACGTTTAGTTTTTTCAGAAATGTTTGTAGCACATACCACATTCAAATTTTAACTGTATGCTCAAACTTTAAAAACTAATGTCTATTTATTTTTATTAATCGCTTTTTCAATTAACTCATTTAAATGACGAATATTTTCACTTTGTTGCGATAACAATTCAACAATTTGATCATCTGCATTGCCTTGTTTATTCACTTGCTTATTACGAGGTTTACGTGCTACAGATGATTGTATTTCACTTTCATCTTGTGACGCTAATAAATCTTTTTTGTATGATTTTAAAGCTTCATACAAGAATTCAGGTTGTGTTGTTTGTTGCGCAATTTCGTTATATAATACTTTCGTTTTGTGATCAACGATAACCGTATGATTGTCTTCTTTAGCGTAACTTGGTTGCTTCTGAATACTAAATGAACGATCATAATTATCATGATGTGTGGACTGATTTATATTGGCATAATTGCTTGAAGGCATCTCACTTTGTAAAGCGTGTCCTTCAATATCTACATGCGGCAATATTCGGTTTAACCACGCTGGCATATACCAAGAAGCTTTACCAAATAATTGCGTTAATGCAGGAATTAATAATAGACGAACAATAAAGGCATCGAATAATATACCAAAGGCCAATGATAGCCCCATAGATTTAATCATCACGTCGTCTTGGAAGACAAATGCGATAAACACACTAAACATGATAAGCGCTGCAGCAACTACAACTGGACCACTTTCTTTAATACCTACTTTAATTGAATGCTCATTATTTCTTGTCTTACTGTATTCTTCGTGGATACGAGACATTAAGAAGACTTCGTAGTCCATAGCTAGACCAAATAGTAGACCTATTGTGATAACTGGTAAAAATGCTAATAACGGGCCGGTCGTATCTACACCAAATAAGCCTGACATAAATCCTTTTTGCATTACTAAGGTTGTGAATCCTAATGTCGCTACTAAGGACAGCACAAAACCTAATACTGCTTTTAACGGGATGATAATAGAACGGAATACTACCATTAATAGAACAAACGCTAATGCCACAATCACACCAGCAAATAATGGTATAGCTTCATTTAATTTTTGGGACATATCAATATTGATAACACTTTGTCCAGAAACTTCTGTTTTGAAATTATATTTATCTCTAGCATCGTCATCATAATCTCTTAAATCATGAACTAAATCATTTGTGGATTGTGCATTTGGTCCTTTTTCTGGGATGATTGCTACTAATGCATAATCTTTACTGTCGCTTAATTGGGGTGGCGTCGCCATATCCACATGATCCATATCATTAATATCTTTAGTTAAGCTTTGTAAATCTTTTTGTAAATCTTCTGGATTATCATTTTGGTCTTTCACATTCACAAGCATTGCGATTTGACCATTAAATCCTTCACCAAATTTATCTGAAACAATGTCATATGCTTTTTTCTGAGTAGTATCTTCTGGTTTCATACCGTCATCTGGGATACCAAGACGCATGTCATTAATCGGTATAGCAGCTACAACTAATATAATCAAGCCAATAAGCACAGCTGCTAAAGGTTTACCAACAACAAATTTAGACCATTTTGTGTCCACATCTCCATCAAACTCTGATTTCGTTTGTTTAGGATGAATTTTTTTATGGAAAATGCTAATTAATGCTGGTAATAATGTTAATGCACTAACTACTGCTACGAACACACTAATCGCTGAAGCAAATCCCATGACAGCTAAGAAATCGATACCTACAAGAGATAAACCACAAACAGCAATAATAACTGTCACACCAGCGAAAATAACTGCACTACCTGCAGTACCCACTGCTAAACCAATTGCTTTAATATGATTAGGTTCGCTCTTCACGATTTGTCGATATCTAAATAAAATAAATAATGCGTAATCAATACCCACTGCTAAACCAATCATTACAGACAGTGTTAAAGTCACATTCGGGATATCAAATGCGTATGTCAATAATGAGATGATGCCTACACCTGTACCTAAACCAAGTAAAGCGCTAATGATTGGCATGCCTGCTGCAATAAACGATCCAAATGTAATCAATAGAACAACAAATGCAACAATAACACCAATTATTTCAGAAGCGCCACCAATTTCAGTAGATTCCATGCCTGTACCCATGAGCTCAACTTGTACATTGTGATCCTCTTCTAATTTTTCAACTTGGTCTTTAACTTCATCTTTAGAGTCTTGTTTTAACGATGTTGCTGAAACATCATAATTAATGTCAGCAAACGCTGTAGACTTGTCTTCACTAATTTGTTTATTATCATAAGGATCTGTAATATCTTTAATATCCTTATCATTATCTTTAATATCTTTCAATGTATCTTTGACATCTTTTGTCATATCTTGTTTTACGATGCCATTATCGGAGTCACTTTTAAACACAACTCGTATTTGAGCTTTTTCACTATCTTGCCCAAACTCATCTTCTATCTTGTTATTCGTATCTAGTGACTGTAACCCGTTCATAGTAATATCATTATCAAACTTCGGCGAACTTATTGTAAGCGGTATAATAATTGCTGCGAGAATAACAACCCAAGCAACTATACTCCACCATTTGTACTTAGCAACAAATGAACCTAGTTTGTATAAAAATTTTGCCAAACTATTGCCTCCTTATTTAAACAACGTTATAGTTTATACATATAGTGTAGATTATTTCTATTAGTATCGTACATCTCTTTACCCTGTTTCAAAAAGAATTAAATATGCATTTCTGTATATTTAAACTACAAATTAGGAGAATTGTAGAATGAATGAAAAAGATTTACGTGTTATTAAAACAAAACGCGCACTCTCTCAAAGTTTATATGAATTATTAGAAAAACAACCATTTTCAACCATTTCAGTTAACCAAATATGTAATGAAGCGTTAGTGCACCGTACAACATTTTATAAACATTTTTATGACAAATACGATTTACTTATTTATTTAACAACTGATTTAACACAAGATTATTTTTCTACAGATTTGAAAGAACGAATCAATAATCCTTTTACGATTTTAAACAAATCGATAACTGATATAGAAGAATTCAGTAAAATTAAAAGTAAGCAAGAAGACGATAAAGAATTTGAACGTACGCTTGAGAATCATTTTATTCGCGTATTGCAAAATGATATTAAAAAGAATGAACACCGGATATCAGTAGATAAAATTGTCCCGATAGATTTAGTTTTTTATGTTTACGGCACTACCCTTTACGCATTTATGGAATGGATTCGCGAACATGATATCAAACTACCTTCAGAAGAAATTGATAAACTATTTCATAAAATGATTAATATACAAGTTAATGACATATAAAAAATAGAGCAAGATAGCAATGCTATCTTGCTCTATTTTACATTATGCCTTAAAACATTTCTGAAACAACTTTTTGTTCTAAGAAATTTAATAAGTAGTCTGGACTACCTGTTTTAGCATCAGTACCTGACATTTTGAAACCACCAAAAGGATGGTAGCCAACAACAGCTGCAGTACAGCCACGGTTAAGATATAAGTTCCCAACATCATATGCTTTCACAGCTTCAATCCAATTTTCACGATTATTAGTAATAACCGCCCCTGTTAAACCATAATCTGTATCATTTGCTATTTCTAGTAATTCATTAAAGTCTTTACCTTTCACAAAGCCAACAACTGGACCAAATATTTCTTCTTGCATGATTTGATCACTTGATTTAAGCCCAGAGAAAATAGTAGGTTCAACAAAGTAACCTGTAGCCCCATCAGTGCCTCCACCTTGTTCTAATTTGCCTTCTTTTTTACCAATTTCGATATAATTTTTAATCTTATCAAATTGTTTTTGGTTAATAACCGGGCCCATATATGTGTTATTTTCTGTATTACCTAATGTTAATGATTTTGTTAGTTTAACTGCTTTCTCTAACACTTCATCATATACATCTTTATGAACGATAGCGCGTGAACAAGCAGAACATTTTTGGCCAGAGAATCCAAAAGCTGATGTCACAATAGATTCTGCTGCTAAATCTGTATCTATATCTTTATCAACAACGATTGCGTCTTTACCACCCATTTCAGTGATGACACGTTTTAAAAATTGTTGTCCTTCTTGTACTTTTGCAGCTCTTTCAAAAATTCGTGTACCTGTGGCACGTGAACCTGTAAAGGTAACAAAATGCGTATGCACGCTGTCTACGAGATAATCGCCAATTTCTTTTGGATCACCTGGCACAAAGTTTACCACGCCTTTAGGTAAGCCAGCTTCTTCTAATACCTCCATTAATTTATAAGCTGTTAATGGTGTATCTTCAGCTGGTTTTAAAAGCACTGTATTCCCTGCAACCACTGGTGCTAATGTCGTACCAGCCATAATTGCGAACGGGAAGTTCCATGGTGGGATTGTAACACCAGTGCCGATAGGTTTATAAAAATATTGATTGTGTTCCCCTTCTCTATCTAAAACTGGTTTTCCATCTGCGAGTTCCATCATTGACCGAGCATAGTATTCAATAAAATCAATACCTTCAGTTGCATCGCCGACCGCTTCGTCCCATGGTTTGCCAGCTTCATACACCATCACTGCTGAAATTTCTTCTTTACGACGTCTAATAATAGCCGCAACTTTAATTAAAAACTCAGCACGCTCTCTATGCGTCCAACGCTTCCATGATTTATAAGCTTCGTCAGCAGCTTCAAATGCTTTGTCCACTTCTTTTGTTGTCGCTTTTGATACTTCTGCAATGACTTCAGAAGTGTTTGCAGGATTGATAGATTGGAATGTATCTTTAGTGAATATTTTCTCCCCGTTAATTACTAAGGGAAGTTTTTGATTTAATTCACCTTTCACTTTCTTTAAAGCTTCTTTGAATGATTCGACATTGTCATTGTTTGTAAAGTCAATGCCCGGTTCATTTTTATAATTAACAACCATTTTTCTACCCCCATGTTAAGTTTGTAAATAGAAAACTAAAATGGAAACTTTCCATTCTTGATTTCATTGTATAGGTATCACACAACAAATGCAATCGCTTACAATAACTTTTATAGAAATATATTGTATTTTGTCACTGTAGCCAATATGCTTTAATAATGGGTTTAATATGAAAAGTACGCGTTCTTATTTCATGGGTGAAACGTCCTTTTTCTTCATATACAAACTACCTTATTCCCTGTCAGAATGATTTATTATAATAACTGTATTTAAAAAACACTTTCGTTTAATTTCAGTCCAGCAACATGGTTGTAACGAAAGTGTTTTTAACTTATTTCCAAAATATGTCTATGACTAAACTAACTACTTCATAACTTATTTGCTTATAATAGGATCATGTAGAAAGTATAATTCACCTATTTCTTATGTATTTTTTTGGATTTACTCTTTTTATTTGGCTGTCTAACTAATAATATAATTCCAGCGATAAGCCATAATAATGCCGTGAGCAGATTTAAAGTAAATACAGTTACAATAGCTAGTAATACAAGTATAACGCCAACTGTTTTAGGTAACTTATTAATTAACAATACAAATATGAGTGCTAGAATTGTCGTTATAATAACAGTCCCTAAAGCGATGATAAATAACTGACTTATGTTATCTAGCAATTGCGAAGTCTCTGTTTGCGTTAAGTTGTCACGGATTATATCTTGGTTTTCGACCGAACGCATCAACGAACTTTTATAACTCTCATCATTTAAAAATGGCGCTGCAATGGCCATTAAAAAAATAACTACAAACTGTATGAGAATACCTAACCAAGCCAATACTTTTTCCACAGTTCGCTTCATATTTAACCTCCTTAAAAACATCTATTTTCATAGGTTGTATACCCAACACTATACAAATTATTCACGTTGGCCTACCCTATAGTATAATATTTAAAATATATTTACAAAATTTTAAGCGAATACAGTTATGATGTTAGGGTAATTGCTTAATATAAATAAAAACAAAGGGATGATTTAATACTATTATGAATGACAAGAATGCATACGACAGAAAGAAAAAACATCGGAATCTTGTTTATATGATATCCGTAGCAATCATTGTCATAATTACTGTAATCGCAGGAAGTTTTCCTACGGTTTTCGGAACACATGCACAACAAGTTTACGATTATATAGCGAATCATTTTGGTTGGCTGTTCTTAGTAATTATTTTTATTTTAGATATCTTTTTAATTGCTTTAGCTGTTTCACGCTATGGTCGTTTTAAATTGGGTAATGATAATGAAGCTCCAGAATTTTCAATGATGTCTTGGATTGGCATGCTTTTTTCAGCTGGTTTAGGCGTCGGCATTGTTTTTTGGGGAGTAGCCGAACCATTAACACATTATTTACATTCACCATTTCCTGGTAAAACACCTGATGAATCTGCAGAATCTGCCCGTGTTGCTATGGGTTATACTTTCTTCCACTGGGGAATTTCACAGTGGTCTATATTTGCGATTGCTGGTTTAACAGTGGCCTATTTTCAATTTCGAAAAAAACGTAATGGCCTTATTTCAACTGCAATGGAACCCGTATTTGGTGAATCTTATAAACGCCCATACAGAAACGTGATAGATATATTAGCTATCATAGCTACTGTTATGGGGATAGCTACATCAATTGGTCTAGGTATTATGCAAATTAGTGGTGGGCTCCATCATGTCTTTAATGTACCGAATAATAATATAACAAAAATATCCATTACTATTTTAATGGTCGCTATCTTTTTGACCTCAGCTGTTACAGGCCTCAATAGAGGGGTTAAGTGGTTAAGCAATGTCAACATCGGTTTAGGCGCAATATTACTTATCTTTATATTTATATTCGGAGATTTTAAATTTATTTTAGAATCGTATACATTAGCGGTCGGTGATTACTTACGTCATTTCGTTGAATATAGTTTAAGAATTAGTCCGTATACAGGAGATAATGGCTGGATACAACAATGGACTGTCTTTTATTGGGCTTGGGTTATCTCTTGGTCTCCATTTATAGGCGGATTTGTAGCTCGTGTCTCACGTGGTAGAACTATCAGAGAATTCGTCATTGGTGTATTAATTATCCCCCCTTTAATTTCTTTTACATGGATTGCAGGCTTTGGGGGCACAGCAGTTAAAATTGCATTAACTAGTAACGATAACATCGCAAATATTGTTGATAAAGACTATACCGTTGCTCTGTTTGAATTGCTATCTAAATTTCCTATTGCTGATATAACTAGTGCTTTAGCGATTGCACTTATTTTTATATTTATCATTACAAGCGCTGACTCTACTACCCATATCGTTGCTGGTATGGCTACTGGTGGTATTGCAAATCCTAAAATTAAGCATAAAATTGTTTGGGGTATATTGATTGGTGCCATATCAGTCGCTATGACAATTGCAGGCGGTCTAACAAGTTTACAAACAGCCTCTGTGGTTACTGGTTTACCTTTCTCACTTATTCTGTTGCTTATGATTTTCTCCCTAATGCGTGCCTTACGAAGAGAACCAACAGAACATTTTAAAATGACTTATATCGATGATGATAAGGATTACTCTATACCATTAGAAGAACGTGAACGTAAAAACCCAACCCATAATGATCATCATTCAGTAGAACAAGCAAACGTTAAAGATGATAAACCTAATCACAAAAACGAGAGTAATCACTCAAAAAATAAAGACGATTAAATTAACAACGCATTTAAAAATTATTGATAATACACGATGGCAAAAATAAATTGAGCCATTATCAGTGATATGATTAATAAAGTTCTGCTCGACCTTATAACTCAATATTGTGATTGTAGAAGTGAAAACAAAATTAGTTTCTCTTCTATAATCATTTTTTGAATTCGCACAATATTCAGAAGTATTTATACAACTTATCGTTTAATTTTTGCTAAAATATATCTATATCCAAATGAATGGGAGGCACACTTGATGAATTTACAAACAGAACATCCAAGTACATTAAGAAAATTGATAAGTGAAGGTACACTCACAGGTCATACAAGTGGCATGGCTAAAGGTTATATTCAAGCAAATGTAGTCATATTACCATCTGCTTACGCGTATGACTTTTTAAAATTTTGTTTTAGGAACCCTAAAACATGCCCACTTTTAGACGTATCTGAAAAAGGATCTACGCATTTTCCTTTTTATGGTAAAAACGCTAATATAACTAGCGAAGTTGCTCAATATAGAGTATATCGTTATGGAGAATTAGTAGAATCCCCGGTCAATATTAAACATTTATTTAATGACGATATGGTAAGCTTCTTGATTGGTTGTAGTTTCACCTTTGAACATGCCTTATTAGAAGCTGGGCTTCCAATCCGTCACATTGAAGAAGAACATAATGTACCGATGTATGTGACAAACATTCCAGCAGCGCCAAGCGGCCAATTTTCAGGAAATATCACCGTAAGTATGAGACCGATGACCATGCAACAAGCCATAAAAGCAACTGAAATTACGACACATTTCAAAAATGTTCATGGCGCACCTATTCATATCGGTGACCCATCAGAAATTGGCATTGAAAACATCACTCAACCTGACTTTGGAGAACCTGTTACGATTAAAGAAAATGAGGTCCCTGTATTTTGGGGATGTGGTGTAACACCACAATCTGTCGCTCTAGACGCTAAGCCCGAATTAATGGTTACACATGCACCTGGACACATGTTTATCACTGATGTACCAGATAGCCAATTAAGTGATTAAACCTATATACAAAGTTAATTAATTATTATAAAAAACGCGGGCATATAGATGTCACAAAACCCATTTGGCTCTATATGCTCGCGCTCCTATTTTTCTATAATCATTTGTTTTTTATAAAATGCACTTCATGTATCCATTTTACGTCAGTCATAAGTAATTTTAAAAATCTTGATGACATGCTTTGATTTTGACTATACTTAATTTTAACGTGCTTCAATATCCTCTTTTGTAACAATTGGATAATTCTTAAACCAAACGGAACATGCATAACCTACAATTAACCCTATAATACCTACAATTACACCATAGATAATTATTTTCATCGGATCATTGAACCCAAACATAACAAGGAAACCTGCAAGTGGCGTTGCCGTTCCGGTAGCATCATTGATCATGCCAGATGAAGCAATAACTGCCCCTGCTAAAGCACCTCCAATAAAGTTTGCTGTGTATACTGGGACTGGATTCGCAGAAACGACATCGGCTTGTGATAATGGCTCAATACAAACTGCAATCCTAGATTTACGATCTCCAAGTTTTAATTTATTAAACATCGTACCGTTAATAAAGGACGATGAAAATGAAACCATTGCCGCAATAGCCATTGGCATGCCTGTTAATCCTAATAATGCAGTTAACGCCATCGAACTTAAAGGCGCTGTGCCGACCACTGTAATTACGCCACCTAGTATGAGACCCATAATAATTGGATTAATCTCTGTAGAACTTTGAATAATATCGCCAATCTTCAGTAATGAATTGTTAACTAATGGTGTAATCACTGTTGCGACCAATCTTGCCAACGGAGCAATAATTAAAATACCCACAATTAAATCTACGCCATCTGGTACTTTATCTTCTGCAAATTTCATTAAATAACCAATTGCATAACCTGCGACAAATCCCGGTATTAAATCTAAACCGCCACAAGCTGCTGCAATCACTAAAGCATAGACTGGTGAAACACCTATAGCCAAGGCAACTAAACCAGCTGCTGCGACGCCACCTAGACCTCCAGCTGCATCACCGAGATCACCTAAAAATTGAATCCCAAACAAATCGCCACCAACATACTTATGGAAAGCTTCAACTAAAAATGTGGCTATCGCTGCATTCGCTAACGCCCCCATGGCACGCATACCGTTAGGAGCACGATATGTAAATAATGTAAATAGTACTAAGACTATTATTAAAAACAAGGTCCCTATTAAAATGTCCATGAATAATTCTCCTCTTCCTTTGAACTACTGATACGTTAAATTTGTGGAAATTAATAGTTCAACCCATTTCAAATAAGGCTATCAAATCTATTTATAACAAGTACATACAAAAATATTATAACTCACAAAAATCTAACCTTACCAATTTCCATATCTATATATTCTAACATAAATTTTTATTATATTCCGAACAATTTTATTATATTTAATTTAAGCTCCGCGGAACATTTTTTAAAACAGATTTAATTTATTTTAAAATTTTACACAATTTTTCGTTCTTTCTTTTTTATTAACTAAAACGCTTTTCATCCCACTCTCTCTAATTTCAATATAGTTAAACAGTCCGAGACATCTATTTATGCCCCGGACTGTCCTCACTACCATCCTAATCAAGTGATATATTTTTCATTATTTAACTTAAGGTATATAGCAATTTTATTCATTATCAATCGTCTTAATTGGCTTAGCTGGAGAACCCACTGCTAATACATTACTTGGGATATCTTTAGTTACTGCACTTCCAGCACCTATCACTGCGCCATTACCAATCGTCACTCCCGGCAAAACAATCACATTTGCTCCTATCCAAACATTGTCTCCGATATGTATAGGCAAGGCCTGTTCTAAACCAATATTTCTATCTTGATAATTTAATGGGTGTATTGCTGTATAAAAGCCACATTTAGGCCCAATAAAAACATGATCACCGATAAAGATTTTACCACCATCCATAAAATAACAATCATGATTAATAAATACGTGTTTTCCTAAAAATGTATTATAGCCATAATCAGTATAAAATGGGCTCAGTAATTCTAAATGATTAGGTTCATCATTTAATAATTCTTTCAAAATAGCATGACGTTTTTCTTTATTACTTGGTTTCGTTTGGTTCAATTCAAAACATAAATCGTTCGCTTTGCTTCTTTCTTTCTCTAAATCCTCATCATAATTAGCATCATACCATTCACCTGCTAGCATTTTGTCTTTTTCAGTCATAATAGCGCCTCCAAACATGAGTTATATTTCTAGTATTCTTACTATATCTATCTCACTAATACACCGTCAACACACTCACCTCATAGCACTAAGCAAGATAACTAAGCCATTGATACATTAATGTACCAGCATAATTGCCAATCACGTAACCTAGCGTTCCAATAATTAAGATTGGTCCCACTAAACTAGTCCATCCCTTACCTATAGCTAAGGCCGCAGCAGTAGTTGGTCCACCAGCTGTTGCATTGCTCGCTAGCAAAATCTCTTCTACATTAAATTTCAATAATTTTCCCAACATTAAACTTAAACCTAAATTAAAAATTAAAATGATAATTACAAAGATAAAAAGCAATGGCGCTGTTTTGATAATCGTTACAAATGAAGCAGGTGTCCCGATGACTACAAAGAAAATATAAATGAGGAATGTGCCAATTTCAGATGCACCAGCTAATTTTTCAAAGAAATCGCCCCATATAGCAACTACCACCAATGTTAAAGTAGTAAGTAACAGATAAAAATCGCCAAAAAATGATACTAGTATTACCAACCACACATTGCTTTGCGGGACCACATGTTGAATAAATTCTGAAAACTTAAAACTAACAGCAACGATTGCAATGGCTATAGCTAAAGAAAATGCAATATCTAACAATTGGATTTTTTTAGGTTGCCAAAATGCTTGTTGAGATCCTGAAGTATCTTTACCGCCATATTGTGTATTAAAATGTTTTTTAATATATGGTATGGATGGTATGGCGATTAATAATAAAAAATATAGTGCCATAACACTATTATCTGCTACGACAGTAGATGATATCATATCACTCGGCGCCTCTAATTTAGAGCTTAAAGCAGCAAAATTCACGCCACCACCTATATAGCTGCCTGTCATCATTGCGCCTAGTTTAGATAAATATGGCACCGAATGGTTCAGAATGATAAATGCTACGGTAGTTCCAATCATAGTGCCTACAGAAGCAATTAAAAAAATAAATAATAACCGACGACTTTCTTTCCAAATCTTTAAAATATTAGAACTAAAAAGTAACAATGGTATCGATAGAGGTACAACATAATCCCACACTGTATCGTAAACTGGAGAACTTGTTGGAATTACTTTAAAATTAGAAAGTAACATCGCACCGACTAACGCTATAATGGCTCCCGATATAGTACTTGCCCACTGATAACGTTGCTCTAAAAACAAACTCACTGTAGCCCACACAATGATAATTGCCCACAACACCCAAATATCATCTTTGGCTACGATTGTACCAAATTCCATAAAATCACTCCCTTTTATATTTCTAATCTGTTCGCTTATTCTAACAATAATTATAATACTTGTTTCAATTTTCTGAAAAATAAATTGTCATAGCTTTTCTGAATTGGTATTCTTACTATTGCAAGGGTACAAACAAGGGGGAAATTTCTATGAAACAAAAGATTGGTTTGGTACTAGGACCATTGCTCTTTTTAATTTTTTACTTTGTCCCAAGTATTACAGATTTAGACGATGCGCCTAGAGCTGTGCTTGCTGTAACACTTTTTGTCGCGACATGGTGGATTACAGAAGCTATTCCAATACCAGCTACATCATTAATCCCACTTATCTTACTACCTTTAAGTGGAGGTACAAATGAAACGGTAGCTGCAAGCGCATATGCTGACCCAATTGTTTTTATGTATATGGGTGGTTTTATTATTGCATTAGCGATTGAAAAATGGAATTTACATAAACGTATTGCAATGACCATTATTGCTATGATGGGTTCTAACAGTAATCGTATTATTTTAGGAACGATGATTGCAACAGCATTTATCTCGATGTGGATTTCAAATGCTGCAACGGCTTTAATGATGTTACCTATTGCATTAGCCTTAATCCAAGAAATTAAAGATGCACAATTTTTAAAACCCGAGTCAGCACATAAATTTGGTAAGGCACTGTTGCTTACAGTAGCCTATTCTGCTTCAATTGGTGGCTTAGCTACTTTGATTGGTTCAGTTCCAAACGCAGTATTCGCAGCCATCGCATCGTCAAGTCTAGACAGAACAGTTTCATTTGGGCAATGGATGGTTTTCGCCTTGCCATTGACGATTATTTTACTTTTTATATTATATTTCTTAATGACAAAATGGCTATTTAAAATTGAAGATGCAGACAAAATATCTTCTGATTTCGCTAGGAAATCTTTACATGATTTAGGACCAATGCGCTTAGAAGAAAAATTAACTGGCATTGTATTTTTATTTGTGAGTGTATTATGGATTGGAGGCGGCTTGCTTCCTACTTCTCTACATTTATCTGATACAGTGATTGCAATGACAGGCGCAGTACTATTGTTCTTAATTCCAGCCAAAATACATAAGGGCGGCTTACTCGTTTGGGATGATATGAACAAACTGCCCTGGGGTATATTACTATTATTTGGAGGCGGCCTTTCATTAGCAGCTGCATTCGAAGATTCTGGACTGACCAAGTGGTTCGGTGGTATGTTAGGTATTGTAAAACCACTGCCATTAATTTTAATTGTTATCGTGCTTACTACTGGTATCTTATTCCTCACAGAAGTAATGTCCAACACTGCAGTTTCAAATATGTTAATGCCAATTAGTATTGGGTTCGCTGCAGCTATTAGTCAAGATCCATTTATTATTATGGGGATTGTTGCAGTTTCATCAACTTGCGCTTTTATGTTGCCAATTTCAACACCGCCCAACGCAGCCGTGTTTAGTTCAGATGAGTTAGAAATGAAAGATATGGTAAAAGCAGGGTTTATCCTCAATATATTTACAATCATTGTCATATCATTCTTTGCTTACTTCTGGTTGCCGATTGCTTTCGGTCTCTAACTACCATTTAAGATATACTATAAAATGGACTACTTTGATTGATATATACTACTAAGGTACGATGATTTATAAATACTATAGACGTATGTCATCAATTAAAATTTCTATTATAATATATATATAATCATCAAAAGGAGTCATTTATTATGAAAACAATAATTAAAGGCGCCATAGCTATCTTAATTATACTAGGTGCGGTAAAAACGTTCCAAGAACATGACGTCGCAGCAGAAACAAAGCATTATTACCAACAATTTAAAGATGGTGAAATACTGCAAAATATCGAAAATGTTAACTTTGACTCATTTAAAAATATAAGTGTAGATGATTTCATCCCTGCTGATTTCTTTTAACACAAAAGCGATTCATTTATATAAATATGTTTCTTGATATTAAATATATTACTAGCTTTATATAATATAAAGGCAATTAACCAATACTTTTTCAGAGAGCAAAACATGATTTATATCTACTACTCTAAAAGTGAGCGTTGAGATAATAACGCTATAAAAGATTTGTGTAAGTTTACTTATATGCTGCCTATATCATATTTAAGAGGCTCGGGTGAATCCAACAGTTCAGCCCCAAAAAGATATCTTAAGTTAGAAATCTTTTTGGGGTTCATTTTATACCAATACTTCATATCATTTTGCTCCCTTACTTTAGGTACGTCTTGAGTCCGTAGCCTCAAGATGTATGATCTTTCTATAGGTGTGTCGCCATCAATGCTATGTTGTAGATTACACACCATAGATAAATTTAATAGAATTCCTTTAATCATATACAGTTTATTTCTTAAAGTTAAAACTAAAAAATATAATATTAATTTTTTCAATACGCAAAACTGGATTTAAGAAAATAGTAGTTCAATGAGCTACAAAATTTCACAAAACCAAAGAAAACGTCAACTTCTATATTTGTTCAATAGAAATTGGCGTTTGTTTTTAGTCAGAAGTGTTGAAGCCTCGCCCGCTTTTTTATTAAGAAGTAGTATAGTCACCACCATTAACATGAATCACTTGACCTGTAATATAAGAACTATCTGCATAAGATGCTAAAAACACATAAGATGGCGCAAGTTCTGCTGGTTGGCCACGTCTGCCCATTGGTGTATCTTCACCTTGATGTGCTACTTTTTCTTCTGAGAATGTAGCTGGAATCAGCGGTGTGTATATCGGACCTGGCGCAACTGCATTCACACGTATGCCTTGCTCCATAAGCGTAGTAGCTAAAGATCGTGTGAAAGCTACTATGGCGCCTTTTGTAGCTGAATAATCTATAAGATGCGCTGAACCTCTATATGCTGTGACACTTGTGGTATTAATAATAGCATCTCCGTCTTTTAAATGTGGCACTGCCGCTTGTGATAAAAACATCATACCAAAAATATTCGTTTCAAATGTTTCTTTAACTTGTTCTGGAGTGATTTCTTGGAAGTTATCTTGAGGAAATTGAACGCCACCGTTATTTACTAGGATATTCAAACCCCCAAAATCATTTACAACTTTATTAATGAGTTCTTTAGATGCTTCTACTTCCTTTAGATCATGTGCATATGCTTTTGCTGATACACCTATTGATTTCAAATTATCAACTACATTTTGTGCATCCTCATGTTCGTCGTAATAACCTATAGCAACATTTGCGCCTTCTCTCGCAAACAAAATAGCGACAGAACGACCAATACCAGAGTCACCACCTGTAATTAAAGCAACTTTACCAACTAATTTACCGCCACTTTTATAATTTTCCATTTCTGTTAGCGGCTGTGGTTCCATATCTTTTTGAATGCCAGGTTGTCTATTTTGAGTATAGCCTTTAATTTGTTTATGAAATTCTATTAAATTCATCGCATTACCTCCATATTTTATTACTCCCATCATTTAACAGTTCCCATGAATTATCTCAAACAAACATAAGAGATAGTAGCAGATACCACCCTTATGCTAAAAATGGTTGCTAATAAGCTAAACGTCACTACTTTAAAATAGAAGTAAGTTAACAATATAAAGTCGTAACCTAGATTTGAATATGGCTGTTAGCAATAGCCATATTCAAATACAAATGTACGAACGCCATGTTTTCAATCCCATTTATATTCAACAAAAAATGGAGCGAATCTTATTAAAAAATGATACGCTCCATCAGCTTTCGAATTTCACTATTTTTTATGATGAAATTGGTTCCAATTTTATATTGAGTGTTTCACAATTCGACTTGAATGAATAAAGGACATTATCGCAAATATACAATAAATGACTGAATATATAACCATTACAACATAAACTGGCGTCATATTAGCAGTATTATATAATCCCATAAATGCCTTTGCCGCAAAATACGCATGCAATAAGGAAACAACCAATGGCAATCCAAAATTAAAGATAATTTTGAGTCCGAGTCCTTTTAACATATCTTGATGCGTGTAACCAATTTTTCTTAAAATACGGAAATTAGGTATTTCATCCTCTGTTTCATCCATTTGCTTAATATAAATAATACACCCAGCTGCTACTAAAAATGCTAAACCTAAAAATGAAGTTAAAAATAATAGAATACCGATACTTTCATTTAATTGTTGTTTTACCATTTCTTTTGGTTGTATGTTTGAATCAATAGATTGGGCAATTTTGGTCGCTTTAGTCAAATCTGATTGATGTTTCACATCATAACCATACTGTTGTTTTGTATCTTCGCCGTAGTGTTTAAGCGCATCATATTTCTCTGGACTAACTAACAATACAGGGCCACCATAGCTTACTTGAGCCATAAATTCAGTTTCTTCACTATCATCAATAACTTCAAATGTTTCTTTACCATGACCTTTTAACTGAATATCTTTATTTAGTTCATATTTTACAACGCCGCTTCCAGCTGCTAAATTAATTAATTTGGCTTTATTACCAGATATTGCTTTATCATTAAAATATTCATTACTTGTTATAGATATGTCACGGATACTACTCATGCTGGTCTTTTGAAATACTTGATCTTCCAGTACTTCAGAACGTGTTATTTCCTTATAATCTTTCTTAACGTCAATATTGGATTGTTGTAATTTATGTTCAAATTGCGCTGACTTTTTACTATCGGTAAAATTTAAATCATGCGGCGCTGTCAATGCTACATTTTCATCTATAGTTGATTTACTAATAGCACCAAAACATAAAACCGTTACAGTAACTGCGGAAATTGTCGCAATAATCGTCAGTGACAATGCGTTTTTTTTCATTCTATGCATAATAGAAGAAGTGAATACAACATCTGTTATAGAAACATTTCCTTTTTTTGAACGCTTCAACGTCTTAAAAATAAGCGATACTGAGCTACGGAAAAATAGATATGCCCCTACAACCGTTAAAAACAAAATGATAAACGGTGTAAATACTAATAGATCCATAAATTTACCAAACATTTCCGTAGACATGTAATATCCAAAACCTATCATTACTATCCCAAGCACACCTGAAATGACTTCAAACACTGTAATTTTAGACTTTGTCATTTCTGTTTGCGCGCTATCATTCATCATCGTCAAAATGCTACGTTTACGTAAAAAAATAAAACTTTGTATTAATATTAATACAAACGATATTGCGATGAGCATCAATGTCTGCATAACAGCTGCAAATTCAAACGTTAGCGACACGCTTGTATCAAGGCTCAGCACTTTAAGCACGATCATCAACAGTAATTTCGAACCAAATATACCTATAATCATACCTATGATGCCAGTGCATATTAGCATGATTGCTTGTTCAATTAGAAGCATACGCATAATATTTCTTCTTGTTAAACCAATTAATTGATATAAAGCAAATTCTCTCGTTCTACGTTTAATAAATAGTTGGTTAGCATACATTAAAAATATGACGATAATAAAGAATAAAAATACTGCACCAATTTCTGAACCTTTTTGAATGGTTTTTAGCGAATCACCATTATTAATACTTTCTGTATATTTTAATGTTACAAAACTAAAATATAGAACAATGCTTACAATTAATGAAAATAAGTACATGGCGTAATGTCTTATATTTTGTCTTAAATTTTTTATGACGATTTGATTAAAACTCATTTGTTACACCACCTAAGGCAGTTTGCATATGAATAATATTTTTATAAAACGCTTGGTTGCTATCTTCTCCTTGATAAATTTCGGAATGAATATCACCATCTTTTAACATAATGACACGATTGGAATAGCTCGCTGCTACAGGATCATGTGTCACCATAACAATTGTGGCATTGATACTTTCATTTAAATCTTCTAGACGATTTAATAAATCTTGTGCACTTTTAGAATCTAATGCGCCTGTAGGTTCATCTGCAAATATAATGGCTGGTTTATGTACTGAAGCGCGTGCCGCTGCAGTACGTTGCTGTTGCCCTCCAGATATTTCAGTTGGATATTTATGACCTAATTCGCTAATACCTAATGCTTTCGTTACTTCATCATAATTCTGTTCTTTTTCTTGTTTAGATAGCTTTTGAATGGATAATGGAAGCATAATGTTTTCTTTAACTGTTAATGTATTCAGTACACTATAGTTTTGAAAAATAAAACCTATCTCTCGTTTACGAAAATCTGCTAATGCTTTATTACTCATTTTATTAATTTCATGGCCATTAATTTCTACAGTACCACTTGTAATATAATCAATAGAGCTAATAACATTCAGTAATGTCGTTTTCCCTGACCCAGATGGTCCCATAATTGTTACGAATTCACCTTTTTCGATTGTGAAATCTATCCCTTTTAGTACTTCTTGTTTTCTATGTTTGTTTCCATAATTTTTAGTTAATCCTTCTACTTTTAAAATGGACATGTTTGACACTCCTTTAATTACTGAACTTTTATTTATATTGCTATCATAACGTATCGACTTTATACTTTCGTTTGATTGTGCTAACAAATATAGCTTTTCAAATGACAAAACTGTCACATTTTATTTAGCAATAAATTATATTTTTAAAAATTTTTTAGTATAAAGTGCTATAAACTTTTACTATGCTATGTGCTATACTATTACAATTGACTTTTAATAAAGGAGCACAGATTATGTTAAATAAATTAAAAAGAGAATGGCTCACTGCTCCAGGAACAAATATATTAGCAGGTATCGTTGTAGCACTTGCGTTAATTCCTGAAGCAATTTCATTCTCTATTATTGCAGGTGTAGATCCGATGGTCGGTCTATACGCATCGTTTATCATCGCTGTCGTCATTTCATTCGTTGGCGGCAGACCCGCAATGATATCAGCTGCTACTGGCGCTGTTGCTTTAGTAATTGTGCCATTAGTCCGAGATCATGGCGTCCAATATTTACTGGCTGCAACCATTTTAATGGGTGTAATTCAAATTATCTTTGGTTTGTTAAAGGTAGGCAGATTAATGAAATTCATTCCAAATTCTGTAATGATTGGGTTTGTGAACGCATTAGCTATAATGATATTTATGACACAACTTAAACATATCTTTGGTATTTCATTACCCACATACTTATTTGTAATTATCACGCTATTAATTATTTATTTATTGCCACGTGTTTTCAATCGTATACCTGCACCCTTGATTGCTATTGTCTTACTAACTATTACATATTTAGTTACTGGTGCAGATGTTAAAACGGTTGGAGATTTAGGGGAAATTAAAAAAAGCTTACCGCAATTATTAATCCCTGACGTACCATTTAATATGGAGACTTTTAAAATTATATTTCCTTATTCTATATCAATGGCAATTGTAGGTCTTGTAGAAAGTTTATTAACTTCACGTATCGTCGATCAAGCGACTGATAGTTATAGTAACAAAAATCAAGAAGCTCGTGGACAAGGTATAGCAAACTTTATTACAGGCTTTTTCGGTGCAATGGGTGGTTGTGCTATGATTGGTCAGTCGGTTATTAATGTGCGTTCTGGTGCAACCACACGACTTTCCACATTCACAGCAGGTGTGTTTTTAATCATCTTGATTATGGTCTTTGGTGATTGGGTTGTCCAAATTCCAATGCCAATTCTAGCTGGTATCATGGTGATGGTCTCTGTAGGTACATTTAATTGGGGTTCATTTAAATTTATACAAAAAGCCCCGCGTTCTGATGCATTTGTGATGATTTTAACGGTGGTTATCGTTTTATTTACAAGTAATTTAGCGCTCGGCGTCATTGTAGGTGTCATCGTCAGTGCATTATGTTTTGCTACAAAGATATCAAATGTCTCTGTTCAATATGAAGCCCGTAATCATCACATCTATTATAAAATTGAAGGACAAATTTTCTTTGTGTCTATCGACTCCTTAATGAACCAATTAGATTTAGAATTACGAGATAAAACGATTTATCTCGATTTTAGCCAAGCGCATTTATGGGACGATTCAGCTGTCAATGCAGTAGATACTTTAATAGAAAATTATAAAAAGAAAAATAATATTATCTATGTACAGCACCTTAATAAAGATAGTCGTAAAATCGTTTCCGAACTCAGCAAGGTCAATCAACAACATCTAATATAAGCTTGGTTTAAATCCTAAGCTAGCATCGTTTGTTATATACATTCTGGTGTTAGCTTATTTTATTTTGAACAAACACGTTGACTTTTATACCTATAGGGGGTATATTAAATTTAACAAATGGCTTAGATTTAATCATGCTATATATATTTATCGTAAAAGGAGGTAATCACTGTAATGGATAATAAGAAAAAAACGACATTAGGTATAACGGGTATGACTTGTACGGCGTGTGCAAATCGTATCGAAAAGAATTTAAATAAAATGGATGGCGTAGAAGCAAACGTCAATGTGACAACAGAAAAAGCAACCGTTGCATATAATACTGATACTACTTCCATAGAATCATTAACTCAAAAAATCAAAGACACTGGTTACGATGTAGTATCAGAAAAGACTGAATTGGATGTTATTGGTATGACTTGTGCTGCATGTTCAAATAGGATTGAGAAAGTACTCAATCGAACTGATGGTGTTGAACAAGCTAATGTCAATCTGACAACTGAAAATGCAACAATTGCTTATAACCCTGAAGCGACTTCTATTGATGATCTCATCAAAAAAATACAAAATATCGGCTACGATGCACAACCTAAAAAAGAAGCTTCAGCCAAACATTCACAAAAAGAACAAGAATTAAAAGGAAAACGGAATAAATTAATTATTTCAGCTATTCTCTCCCTACCTTTACTGTTAACGATGTTTGTCCACTTATTCGGACTACCATTACCAGGACTTTTAATGAATCCATGGTTTCAATTCATATTAGCTACGCCTGTTCAATTTATCATTGGTTGGCAATTCTACGTAGGCGCTTATAAAAACCTGAGAAATGGGTCAGCTAATATGGATGTATTAGTTGCATTAGGTACTAGCGCTGCATTCTTTTACAGTATTTACGAAATGGCAAAATGGTTAGCTACTTCAAACTATACGCCACATTTATATTTTGAAACTAGTGCAGTATTAATAACACTTATCTTATTTGGTAAATATTTAGAAAGCCGTGCTAAAACGCAAACCACGAATGCTTTAAGTGAGTTATTAAGTTTACAAGCTAAGGAAGCTCGTGTAATCAGAAACGGCGAGGAACGTATGGTCCCTTTAAGTGAAGTTATTGTTGGAGATCATATACAAGTTAAACCAGGAGAAAAAATTCCAGTTGATGGACAAATTATCAAAGGCATGACTGCGATTGATGAATCTATGTTAACTGGCGAATCTATACCGATTGAAAAAACATTAAATGACAATGTGATAGGCTCAACTATGAATAAAAATGGTTCTATTACAATAGAAGCAACTAAAGTAGGCAAAGATACAGCGCTATCTTCAATTATCAAAGTAGTAGAAGAAGCACAAGGTTCAAAAGCGCCTATTCAACGTTTAGCTGATATTATCTCTGGTTATTTTGTACCTATTGTTGTCGGTATCGCTATTCTCACGTTTATTATTTGGATTGCTTTTGTACAATCTGGTCAATTTGAACCTGCACTTGTAGCCGCAATTGCTGTATTAGTTATAGCTTGTCCGTGTGCCTTAGGGCTTGCAACACCTACTTCAATTATGGTTGGTACTGGTAAAGCTGCTGAAAATGGTATTTTATTTAAAGGCGGCGAACATATAGAGCGTACACATCAAATAGATACAGTTGTCCTAGATAAAACCGGCACCATCACAAACGGTAAACCAATTGTGACTGACTTTGACGGTGACGATGAAACGTTACAACTATTAGCAAGTGCTGAAAAAGATTCAGAACATCCATTAGCTGAAGCAATTGTTAATTATGCAAATAATAAAGATGTTAATCTATTAGATGCCGAATCTTTTGAAGCTATACCTGGCCACGGTGTCAAAGCAACAATCAATAAAAAAGATATATTGATTGGAACACGTAAATTAATGACAGATTATCACATTGATGTAACAATGTCTGAAGATAACTTAATGAATTATGAATACGAAGGCAAAACTGCTATGTTAATTTCAATCAATCAAACATTGCGAGGTGTTGTAGCTGTAGCTGACACGGTCAAAGATTCTGCCAATGAAGCGATAAAACAATTACATGAATTAGGTATTTCAGTTACGATGCTTACAGGCGATAATGAACGAACAGCGCAAGCCATCGCTAAACAAGTTGGGATTGATTCAGTTATTTCTGAAGTATTGCCTGAACAAAAAGCTTCAAAAATTACATCACTTCAAGATGAAAATAAGGTTGTTGCAATGGTTGGTGATGGGGTTAACGATGCTCCAGCCCTAGTTCAAGCTGATATAGGCATTGCTATTGGTACTGGTACTGAAGTAGCTATAGAAGCAGCGGATGTTACAATATTAGGCGGAGAGTTACTATTAATACCGAAAGCAATCAAAGCGAGTAAATCAACTATAAGTAACATTAGACAAAATTTATTTTGGGCTTTCGGTTATAACGTCGCAGGTATTCCTATTGCAGCTTTAGGTTTACTTGCACCATGGGTAGCTGGTGCCGCTATGGCTTTAAGTTCAGTGAGCGTTGTAACAAATTCACTCAGATTAAAACGAATGAGATTATAATCAAACTTTGTGATAATAACTATATAATACCTTTAATTTAAGGAGGTGATTCATATGACAACAGAAACAATTAAAGTTGAGGGCATGAGCTGCGATCATTGTAAACATGCAGTAGAATCTGCACTTACAAACCTAGACGGTGTATCAACAGCTGATGTAAATCTTGATGCCGGAAATGTTAAAGTCGATTATGATGATAATAAAGTTTCCATGACAAACATGAAAGAGGCAATCGAAGACCAAGGTTACGACGCTAAATAAAAATTATATTTCTATCTGAAAATAATGAGAGGGAGCGAGACAGAAATCACAATTTCTAAGATGATTTCATTGTCCCGCTCCCTCTTCGTTGATTAGAAGAGTGGTGTACAAAAGCGGAAGTCCATATATAAGTGTGATTAACTCAAAAGAAAGTTTACAAGAGCTAAAGTACTTGCGCCCACTTCATATTTTAATTCACACGAAACTTACTATCACCTGTTTTTATTACTTCTAATGTTGCATCCAACGCATCGACAATTAAATTTTCAACCGCAGCATCCGTATAGAAAGCAATATGCGGCGATATAATTACATCTTGTCTTTCAATCAATTTAATTAATAATTCATCATCTAACTGCGTATGGCGTTGATCACTTGGAAACAAACCTTTTTCACCTTCATAAGTATCCAATGCAGCACCTTTTAGCTTCCCACTATTTAATGCATCTACAAGAGCTTGTGTATCAACGATTATACCACGTGCACAATTGACGAACACAGCACCTGTTTTCATTTGAGCAAATAAATCTGCATCAAATAAATATGTATTGTCCTCTGTTGCAGGAATATGCACTGTGACAATATCTGCGTCTTTGATAGCTTCATTTATACTTTCTTTGTATGTTAAATAAGTCTCGCATGATGATTGAGGTTCAATATCATAAGCCAATACTTCTGAACCAAAACCCTCTGCAAAGATCTTTCCAACAATAGACCCAATTCGCCCCGTGCCTATTATTGCGATTTTCAAATCTTTAATAGAGCGTGACATAATACTCGGTTGCCACCTAAAATCATATTGTGCAGTTTTATTTTGAATATCATTAAAATTCCTGATTAAGTTCAATGCTTGTGACACAGTATATTCTGCTATAGAATGTGGAGAATATGAAGGTACATTTGTTATAACTAATCCATATTGATTGGCTAGCTCGAGATCATAGCTATCATATCCAGCGCTTCTCTGTGCAATTTGTTGTATACCATAATCATGTAATTTCTTATAAACTACTTCATCTAATTCAATTTGTTGCGACAATGACAGCCCATCAAACCCTTTCACACGATCTACTGTTTCTGCTGACAACAAATCGCTATCTAAATCTACTTCAACTTGATTGCTTTCTGCCCAATTTTTAATAAAGGGTATATCTTCTTCTCTAACACCAAATAGTTTAATACTCGTCATAAATTGTTCCACTCTCACTTTCTTATTTATAAAGATGTTTTAAAGATTGAAGTCGCTCTGCCGCTTCCATTAACCTCTCGTCATCCACTGCTAATGAAATACGCACATAACCTCGCCCATGTTCGCCAAATGGTATACCAGGCGCAACTAAAATAGACTTTTCTTTTAATAAATAAGCCTCAAAACGTTCACTATCATAATTTTCAGGCATTTTTAGCCATAAAAATATACCACCTTGCATCGGTTCAAACGGGATACCCGCTTCAATTAATTTAGCTGTAAATTTATCTCTACGCGCTTTAAAAATTTCATTTTGATACACTAAAAAATCGTCATAATGATTTAAAGCAAATGTTGCTGCGTCTTGTAATGCACCAAACATACCTGCATGCGTATGTGTTTGATATTTTTTCAATGCTTGGATTATATCTTTATTTCCTACTGCAAAACCCACCCTGAAACCTGACATATTATATCCCTTAGACAAAGAGAAGACCTCTACTGCTAAATCTTTAGCACCTTCTGATTGTAAAATGCTAGGATTTTTATGATCAAAACCAAATGCACTATAAGCAAAATCATGAACAATCTTAGTTTTAGTTCCTTTAAATTGTGCAATTGCTTCATCAAATACATCTTTAGTAGCAACAGAGCCTGTTGGATTATTAGGATAAGTTAAGTAAACTAGGCGCGTATTTAATAAAACATCTGTATCTACGTTATGCCACTGTGGTAAATAATAAGGAGGCGTTAACACCAGCGGCTGCGGTTGTGCACCTGCTAATTGTACGCCTGCCAAATAATCTGTATAACCCGGATCAGGCAGGAGCACATTTTCACCTGGATTAACTATACAGGTAGGTAAAGCAACTAATCCATTTTTTGTACCATAAAGTATACAAACTTCATCTTCCTTATCTAGTTCAACACCAAACTGTCTTTGATAAAAATCAACAATGGCTTGTTTAAATGTTTCTTTGCCATGAAATGCTACATATTTTTGATTTTCTGGTTTTCGGATTGCTTCTGCAAAACAATCAAGGATACCTTTGGGCGTTTCACCATCAGGAATACCTACAGCCATATTAATCAATGGTAAAGGGCCATGTTCTATTGTACGTCCCATTGTTTTTCCAAAGTAGCTATCTGGAATTTGTGCTAATCGATCTGACATTACCATTAAAAAGCCCTCCTAAAATAAAAAACTATATGCCCCATTAAGTGGCATATAGTTTTACATGACACTTATCTTTCAAGCATTTCACTTGTTGAAAGTAGCACAGTACTCATAATGATAAGTCTGTTGCTGAAGTTTCTACGGGTCAACCCCCTCCACCTCTCTGGATAAGTTAATTTGTAATTAATTTACATTAATTTTATCAGAATATTCTAACATGTCAATTAGCATTCACCTTTTTTATTAAGATAAAAAAAGAGAGCAACTCATTTGAGTCACTCTCTTATATATCACCAAACTATCGAGTTCAGTGCTGTAGATTTTACCACCAACCGTGGCTTGCACGGAAAGCAAGGGCAGCTTCTTCAGAACCATAACGTTGTTTTGCATAGTTAAGCATACCTTTAGTTTGATCAGCTACTGAACCAGTTCCCCATGATTCTTTAGTTTGACCTAAGCCTCTGTAACCAGCTGGGTTAACCGCATTCGGGTTACCGCTTGATTCAGGCATTACGATTGAATTCCACATAGCTTCTGAACCACCAGCAGCTAAGAATTGAGCTTTTACTGAGCCACCAGTTGAAGCAGCTGATGTTTGCGCTACGTTATAAGCTTTTGTTGCTACGCTTGTTTGCGTAGTTCTCACGTTTGTAGACGCTGAAGCTTTTGGTGCTGCTACTGTTACTGGAGTAGCATATGATTGTTGTGAACGTACTTCACTTGCTGATTTTTCATTTGTATTTACACTTACTTCTGAGCTTACATCTTGTGTAGTGTTAGATGATGAAGCTTGTGTACCTGCTGCATGGTATCCCCATGACCACGTGTTACCGTCTGATGTAAAAGTAAATTCATTGCCATCTAATACGAAATTATAGTTATAGGCACCAGCATGTAACGGTTGTTGATCTAATTTAGCTGAACCGTTTAATGCTAACTCAGCTAAATGTGCTTTGTCGATGTTTTGTTCTGAAGCATGTGCTTGATTGTTGTCAGATGTTGCTGCGTAACCTGTTACGCCTAATGCTACTGCTAATGATGAAGCTAAAATTGTTTTTTTCATAGTAAAATAAATCCTCCAAATTTAAAATCTAATAAAATATATTTTTGATAGTTTTGTTGTCGTATTTGCTAAAATCTTTTAATATTTATGTCTTAATTTTTTACCATAGCTAATATATCATATAAATTTATCAATCGTATTACACTTATATAACAAAACTTTACAAAAATCATATTGCTTTGTAACATTGAAATATTTTGATTTATTTAGCGTAATACTTAAGAAAGTCTTTCTGAATCAGTTATATATCCATACTGTTATAGAAGGTCTTAAAATATAAAAAGCATTATAATTTCTATTATCTGAAAAATTACAAACCACACTGTTGTTACATCATTGTAATACGTATTTTCTATATATTTTTTATATTTTAGGGCAATACTTGCAATTTTTTTTGTTAAAAAAATAAAAAGACCTCTGATTTGAGGCCTTTTTACATTTCTTATGATACCAATAATTATATGTATACGATTAAATATTACAAAAACTTATTTCTTAACTCAGGTTTAGTTATCTGATTTACGCTAAAAATTTAAATATATCTTGGTGATATAACTTCAATACCCTCATATAAAATACATTAATTAAATAACCAATGATAAAAGGCACTACAAAGAACGCTATAAATACGATTACTAAATTCAGTAGTAATGAAGCTTCTATATGTCTAAATGCACTAATCGGCCCTACTAAACCGATGATACCAAAGCCTGCTGACTCTTTTGTACCAGCAATACCTAACAAAGCTCCAAAAAATCCTGTTATTAACGCGTTAGTAAATATAGGTAGTAAAATGATGGGGTGGCGTACCATATTCGGAATCATCATTTTAACGCCACCTAAAAATATCGTAAGCGGCACACCAGATCTATTTACTTTCAATGTTCCAGCAACAAGGACGCCTTCACATGCAACGATACCTAACGAAGCAGAGCCTGCAGCTAAGCCACTTATCCCAATAGCTAAAGCTGTTGCCACAGTAGAAATTGGCGAAATAATTAGAAAGCTGAAGACAAGCGCAATCAGCATTGACATCAATATGGGTTGTAATTCTGTAAATGTATTGACTAGGTTACCTATACCAGTAGTAATCATTTGTACATATGGAAGTATCGTTATACCTATTAAACCTGAAATAACACCTACTATCGTAGGTAAAATAATCAATGTTAAACTTCCAAAACGTTCGCCTATAACCAATATAAAAAATACTGCAATCTCAGCAGTAATCATTGTGTTAATTAAATCACTACACCAGCAAGCATCCAAACACCATTTTTAAATTGTGCTACACCACTTCCCACAAAAGCAGCACTCGCGACTACGGCTGTCGCTAATGGTGTTAAACTAAATCGCATTGCAATTAATGCGCCAACCAATAATGGCACGGTAAATTGAATACCTAACACGACTTGAAGTAATGTTTCAAAAATATCATGTTTTGGTGCTAAAAACTTAAATAATTCTCCTAAAATAGCATTAGGTATAAGACCAGCAACAATAGCAATTGCTACTCCTGATAATACGTTATTTATAAATTGTTTTGGGCTTACTTTTATCATAGTAGCGCCTCCTAAGATGTGATAACTAAAAATATAACATATTATCATAATTTTCAGAATATTTATTTTTAATTTAATGTACTTTTATTTCAAATGGTTGTTATAAAAAAGCAGCGGGCATAGAAACCATGCATTTTATTATGATACTTTTTAAACAATTAGCTTACAAAAATGCTAATTAAAAGCGGGTAACTGCGCGCCCGCTCTATTATGATATGCATAATTCATTCAATATTTGAATATATATCGGTTACAATGAAACATAAGGTATTGTTTTAATTTTGCTTAAACACATAAACCATATAAATTAAACGTTCATACTTAATTTCATCAACTAGTTTGCTTCCATTCGTTCTCTAGTAAGCACTAAACCTTGCGTTTCATTTTCAAAAAATTCTAGTTTTTGAAGTGTATTGTTTTCTGGTAAAAACTGTTCAAATTGTTCCCAGATCCAAAATGCAATATTCTCAGCAGTGGTATTCATCGGCGGCAAGGCCTCATTAATAAGTTGACCATCTAAATAGGTCGCTATTTTTGATTTATAAATTTTATCTACTTCATTAAAATCTAAAGCTAATCCATAATCATCAATTTGGGACAAAATTTCTATATTAAATTGATAACGTTGATTGGCTAAATCTTTATGCACCGTTTGCGTAAAATATATTCGGTTATCACAAGTGAACTCGTAGTAATTTTTAATAAGCACCGCGTTACTACGATATTTAAATTGCTTAGGTGGTTGAACATTTTCAAAATTTGTCATATCAAATTCTCCTTTATCCATTTTATACTCTTATACCCTTTACTATAGAATATATGGTTAATGTTTCTGTGGTTTTATTTAAGGCAATAGATATATAACTACATTTTATAAAAGGAGAAGATATATCTTATGACAATTCAAATCCAACGTATTTATGAAAAACCGCTTAAAGATGGTATACACATACTTGTTGATCGTGTTTGGCCAAGGGGTGTCTCAAAAGCAAAAGCAAACTTAGACCATTGGATCAAAGATATTGCACCAACAGCCGAATTAAGAAAGTGGTTTAACCATGACCCTCAACTTTACGCAGCCTTCAAAGAAAAATATGAAAAAGAACTACGTGAAAATAAGGATCAAAAACAAGCTTTCAATGATTTACAAGATATTATCGCTAACAGTAAGCAAGATGTGGTTTTATTATATAGCGCAAAAGACAAACAACATAATCAGGCCATTGTCCTACAAGAAATATTACAATAAGGTGTGATTCATTATGACTACGCAGTATATCAATATTCAAGATTACGCCGTTCAAGAACTCATGCAACAAGACCCTACTTTAGCAAAACTCATACAACATATTGGCAATATAGAAATACACCTACGCCCCGATCCATTAAAATCATTAATTCGCTCTATTATCGGCCAACAAATCACTGTTAAAGCTGCTGCTGCGATTTTCCAAAGATTTTCGATAGCTATTCATGACATTTGGTCTGTGCAAGTCATTTCAAATTTAAGTGAAACAGAAATGCGCAATTTAGGTTTATCTAAATCTAAAATAAGCTACGTTCAAAATTTATTATCCCATGTGGAACAAAATAAACTTGACTTCACAGCTTTAAGTCGTTTAAATGATTCGGATGCTAAACATGCATTAACTGAAATTAAAGGGATTGGGCAGTGGACAGCTGAAGTTTTTTTAATGTTCACATTGCAACGGCAAAATGTATTACCCATCTATGACGTTGGCTTACAAAAAGCTGCTCAATGGTTATATCAAACTTCAACTTTAGAAAGAAAAAAACAGCTCAAGCTCTGTAGAGAACGGTGGAGCCCCTATGCTTCCATAGGTGCTTTTTATTTATGGAAAGCCATTCATCAAAATCTTTTAAGTTATGATTCTATTGATTCACTTACAAATGAATGATTACGATTCAAACATAATATGACAAACATTTAACAGATTCAAATACAAGTTAATATCCGTTTTTCGAAATTTTGGAGTTCATACAGGACACAAATAACACCTCGTCAATCAATATAGTATATTCAAGAATTACTTAAAAATATAAAATCCCACTTCTCAAATAATCGAGTTAGTGGGATTTATACATGAATTTGGACAATTAATACTTAAATTAAACGCTATCTTCCTAGCCACCTTTTCTGAAATAGAGAACAAATGATTTGAGAAGTATGCGATAACTGTGCCATCTCAACGGTTTTACTTCATTTGTTATCATTATAATCACCCTTATATTCAAACCATTTATTTTTTATAAAGACTTTCTTCTCCTTGTGGTAAAGATTCTATAAATTCTCTCGGATCTTCAGCGTAATCATTCCCAACGCCACCTTTCATTCTTTGAAAATGCAAATGTGGCCCAGAAGTCTGCGAACCCGTATTACCTGAAAGCGCAATGATTTCACCAGCTTTCACTTTATCTCCTGCTTCCACTTTAAACTCGTTTAAATGCATATACCATTGATGATACACACCATCTTCTTCCCTAATTTGGACTACTTTGCCTCCTAATTCATTATCAAATGTTCTAGTTACCGTACCATTTGTCGCAGCAGTAACGGGTGTATCTTTCCTTAATCCATAGTCTATGCCGTAGTGTTTGCCTTCAAAATCATTATATTTATATTCTCCAAACGATTCGGTTTCTCTACTCATATTAAAAACATCTTTATATGACTCGTCTCCATCTTCATCACGTGTGCCATCATTTTGTTCAACTAAGTTTTCTCTTACAAATTGTTGTATTGTGTCTAAATTTGTAAGCATTAATATCAACGGAACTAATATGACAATTAACAATATGATTGTTTTTAATGTATTTTTCAAATTTGGACTCACCTTTTAATTATATATTAATACCATAGTATACGTTTTTGGCAATGTGTTGCTAATCATTCAACTTGATAAAGCCTCATACTTTTGTCTTAAACTTAGTTAGTGATCACATAAAAAACGAGCGATATAACACCTCTTTTTATCGGGTATATACGCTCGCTTACAATCATAATTCAATTTTTTAAAATATGAGTCTGCTTATAGCAGCATAACTTAATATAATGGTATTGAAGTGTTGGGTTATTTTAAATTATTGATTATAACTTCCTAATATATATTCAATTAAAGACCAAACACGTTCAACATCTACCGCTGTAGCAAAATAAGCATTTTTTTCTTTATTAGTGACATTGTTTAAATCAACAGACATCGTACCATAAGTTAATTGACTTTGATGTTCGATATCTATATGTGTTTGTTGCATTGTGAATAAATCAGGTTGTAATAAATACAAAATCGTGCATGCATCATGGATTGGACCGCCATCCATATCAAAATGTGTTTTATAAGTTGATTTGAAAAATTCTAATAATTCTACAACAAATCTAGATATTTCATTATCAATTCGACTAAATCTTTGAATCACTTCATCTGTCGCTAATACTTGGTGCGTGACATCTAAACCAAAGACATTAATTCTTATACCACTTTCAAAGACACGTTTAGCCGCTTCAGCATCAACCCAAATATTAAATTCTGCCGTAGGTGTCCAATTCCCGAATGTACCACCACCCATTATCGTAATAGATTCAATAGATTGAGAAATACTTGGATCTTTAATTAAAGCCGTTGCTATATTAGTGAGTGGCCCTGTTGCAACAATTGTTACAGGTTCTGAACTTTGTTTTAAAGTTTTAATAATAACATCTGCTGCATGATGCTGTGTTGGCTTCAACACAGGCACCTCTGGTAATTTAGGTCCATCTAAACCAGAATCACCATGAATTTCTGAAGCAAATGAAGCAGGCTTTATAAGTGGACGGGTTGCGCCTACAGACACTTCAACGTCTCCTCTCCCCATCACTTCCAATACGTTAAGTGCATTTTTAGTGTTTTTTTCAACAGATTGGTTCCCAGCTACAGTTGTAACTGCTAATATATCAAGCGAACTATTTTTAGCGCCAGCTAGTATTAAAGCAATCGCATCATCATGCCCAGGGTCGCAATCCATTATTATCTTTTTACTCATTTACTACACTCCATCCGTTGTATATATTTTTAGATTTCAATTTAAGTTTGTTTATCAAGTTTATACTTTACTATTCCAATAGATTTTTATTATAGCGTGAAAAACATGCTATCCATTCACTATAAATTTTAAAATTGTCTTTAAAATCATCATACTACTTTTTTACTTTATTTGCCTAATATTTTCCGAAAATTCAAACAAACAAATGTATACTATCCATTTTAAAGTTAACTATATTTGCTCAATTCAAAAAAACTGGTAAATTAATAGCATTATACAATTTGAAGGAGGACTTAAATGAAAGCAATCTCCATTGGCGTTTTGGGTGCTTTATTTTTCTCTATTACTTTTATATTAAACCATGCAATGTCTAGCGATGGTGGCAGTTGGCTTTTTAGTGCATCACTTCGTTTTATTTTTATGTTTCCTTTTCTATTTGTTATCGTGATGTTTAAACAACGCCATCACGTCATTGTATTACATATCAAACAACATTTTTGGATGTGGCTATTGTGGAGTTCCTTTGGTTTTGTTTTTTTTACGTACCAATCACTTTTGTATCCAACTATAGTCCAGGCTGGCTTATTTCTGCGACATGGCAATTTACCATTATCTGTGGGCTATTACTGGCTCCCTTTTTCTATGAATATATACAATATGAACAGAAAACGATCAAAGTCAGAGAACGTGTCTCATGGCGTTCACTAGGAACGTCAAGTATGACGGTTCTCGGCGTTATTATCGTACAAATCCTCATATTTCAAATATCGACGTCCAAACCTTTATCTTATCTATTATGCCTTTAGTCGTTGCAGCCTTTGCTTATCCATTAGGCAATCGTAAAATGATGGCGCTTGTAGACAATGATTTAAATACAATTGAACGCATATACGGAATGACCTTAGTCACGTTACTATTTGGTTTATTATCTTTTTTATTGGCATATTTACACAAGGTGTACCATCTTCAAATCAAATGGTACAAACTTTTTTCGTCGCTATATTCTCAGGCGTTATAGCAACAACGTTATTTTTCTACGCAACTCACACTGTGAAGCATAATCAAACTCAATTAGCTGCTGTTGAAGCAACACAATCAATGGAAATTGTTTTCACATTAGCTGGTGAAATGTTGTTACTAGGCTTGGTATTACCAGCATTAACAAGTTTAATTGGGATCGTCATTATAACTTTAGGTATTGTTGTTTATTGTTTCTTAAACAGTAAAATTAAAGAAAACACCCTAAAAAAGTATAATACTATAATCAAATTCGTTTTATTGACAACTTGTTAATAAAGCAAGATAATTTGACTGATAAAGATGCGCAAAGCACAAATTTGGAGGTTATTAAATTGACTACTACTCATATAGATCCTCGTATTATAAGAACAAAAAAATTATTAATGGACGCTTTTCGTGAGACCGCAAAGGAAAAAAAGTTAGCCTCTATTACTGTTAAAGATATTACTGAGCGCGCTACTGTTAATCGTGCTACTTTTTACGCTCATTTTTATGATAAGTATGACATTATGGATTATACATTGTCTGAAACTATCTTAAAAAATTTAAATCAATCTCTCAACATGGTCGCCGAGTTAGATGATATAGCATTATGTAAATGTTTCATTACGATTACCAGTTATATTCAAGACACTCATGAAGAATGCCGTCTAAACAGTGAGGCTTATGGAGAAATCGTAGAAAAGAAAATTAAAGAAGCATTGGAAGATATTTTCTTAAATTTAATGGTCGATAAACACCATAACATAGATAGAGAAACGCTTGCTACAAGTGCACGTTTTCTTTCGTGGGGTTTATATGGCATCGCCAAACATTGGTTCCATTCAAGTGATTTACCAGCTGAAACATATATCAATAATTCATTGGCTTTCATTACGTCTCAATTATCTAACTCAAAATAATATAATTTTTTAATTTTAATACTGCAAATCTCTGTTTTATATAATTTTCATTGTATTGAAAGCGTTTTATTTTACTGATATAGTTATTTTAAATTTAAAATAACTATATTTTTTAATAATTCTATACGAAGGCAGGGAGCAATTTGAATTCTAAAATGACTGTAGGCGGTAATAAATTAATTTTGGCACTAGTTTTATCTATTTTAACTTATTGGCTATTCGCTCAATCTTTTTTAAATATTGGGCCTCTCGTACAACAAACCTATACAACGAGTGATGCGTTACTTAATATTGCAGTTAGTTTAACATCTTTATTTACAGGGGTATTTATGGTGGCAGCAGGCGGATTCGCAGACAAATTTGGCCGTGTTAAAATCATGCGTATTGGGCTGACTTTAAGTATCATAGGCTCTATCTTAGTGATTATTTCTGATTTTACATTTTTACTATTACTTGGTAGGGCAATACAAGGATTTTCAGCAGCATGCTTAATGCCAGCAACGATTTCATTAATTAATACATATTACCATGATAAGGAACGACATAAAGCGTTAAGTATGTGGTCAATAGGTTCATACGGTGGGACTGGTTTATCATCTGTATTTGCAGGGCTTATTGCGACTTATATTGGTTGGCAATGGATTTTTATTGCGTCCATTATCGTGACACTCATTGTGCTTTTAATGATTAAAGATGTTCCTGAAGCAAAGGCTACGCAAAGTCATACTTCAAAATTTGATTTCTGGGGTCTTATTTTATTCGTTATAAGCACGTTGAGCATCAATATTGTGATTACTCAAGGCGGCGATATCGGATGGTATAATCCAACTATCATTATATTAGTGCTTGTGTTTGTTATCACATTAACCCTTTTTTATTTTTACGAAAAACGAAAAAGAGAACCACTTATTGATTTTTCTCTTTTTTCAAGTCGCTACTTTATCGGTACAGTGACATCTAATTTCTTACTTAATACATCTATAGGTGCCCTTGCGCTTTATAATATTTTTACACAGCAACATTTCCATCTTACTGGATTCGTTTCAGGATTAATTACCTTACCTTATATGTTTGGTGTATTAATAACGATAAGAATTGGTGAGCGTATGATGGAAACGCATGAAGCTAAGAAACCAATGAAGTTAGGTTCACTCATAGTCACTTTAGGTATCTTACTCTTATCATTATCTTTTTTACCTACACCTATATATATTATAGGTAGTCTAATCGGGTTTTTATGTTTTGGTATGGGTCTGGGCTTTTTTGCGACACCTGGTCTTAATACAGCAGTAGTACATACACCTAAAGAAAAATTAGGTATCGCTTCAGGTATTTACAAAATGGTTGCAACTATTGGTGCTGCATTTGGTATTACAATTTTCACAACGGTTTATCTCGTTATTGATGAACATGTGTCTCGTACAACTGGTAGTTTCATTGCATTTTTAGTGTGCGCATTATTTATGTTTTTATCATTTATTTCCACACGTTTTATTATTCCAGAAGTCAAAGAAAAAGAATTATTTTAAATTAGTACAATGTTCAGTTTTAACCATTCATATAACAGACACCTCGTTTAATACGCTACATGAGCGTAATTTTATTAAACGAGGTGTTTTTATAATTTCATATTTTTTTATATTTTCTAAGTCTATGAATTAACTATTATTATTGTTGATAAATTGTAATATATCACCAGTTAACGGTACGGCGCTATTACTTTCACCTTCAACGCCACCATAATGTAAACCGATTAATTCATTATTACTGTTAAATACAGGTGATCCTGAATTTCCACCATATGTACTTGCATTATATGTTAATGTCTCACTATTACCATTGATTATTTCGCCAGAACTTTCCCACATGGTTGCTAAAGGTTTATCTCCAGGGTAACCAGTCACTGTTATTGGATTATCTTTAGAAACAGTTGAAGCATCCTGAATCGTCGCAGGTTCAACCACTTCTCCTACAGATTGGCCGTCATCATTTTTATTTAAATGAACAAGCACTAAATCAGCATCTCCAGGATATGCTTGTGTATCTTTTTCAGAAAATGTACCATACGGGAACTGACTATCATTTTCAGCAGCTGGCGCAAAAGATAGATTTCCATTAGAAAGATCCGCAACGTGTTTATTCGTTAATATTGTGTTTTCACCAATAACAACACCTGTAGCTATACTTTCACCCGCCTCTATATAGCCAATCGATTGATAATGTCCTGTTTGAGTATTTTCAATTTGATGTCGATCTTCACCCGGTAAGACGACTCTAGGCGACATATTACCTGCAGGCTTATTATCGTTTGTTTGCTGTGTCTCTGATGATGTATGATTCAAAGTTTTATCTTGTGTTTGTGCATGTATAGATGAATTCACAGCACTTAAAAAAATGAGCAAGCTTCCTACGACTGTACTGACTATAAATTTTTTAATCAAAATGAACCTACCTCCTACAAAAGTGATTACGCTTTCAATTTACAGAACTTTTCAAACTTAATCAATTATTATTAATTCTTCATATCAATTTTATAGTTATTATAATATTTTCAAAATGAATTTATATCAAATTATTATATTTACGAAACAAGAATTAAACAACAACATCATCATAATGTTGCTTAAGCAATCAATCTATAAACATGTTGTTTGCATTATATTTGAAATGAGCATATAATCAATCTAAACAACACATGTTACTTAGTTAACTTTCGTTGTTTAATTTGATCAGATAGGAGGGATAGACATGACAACAATCCAAACACACAATGGTTTCAAACGGACTTTTCGAAAGGGCTATTTAACCTTAGGTTTAATGTTACCTTTTGATGACTCTGAAAATATCGCATTGTCGTTTGATAAACAAGTCGAGTTAACACAATATGCTGAAGCACTTGGATTCACGAGCCTTTTTGTTAGGGATAATCCTTTATATAGCCCACACTTAGGTAATGTAACGACAAACTACGATCCGTTTGTATTTTTAACTTTCATCGCTGCCAACACATCAAAAATTGCTCTCGGAACATCTAGCATTGTTGCTACATTACGTCATCCAATTCATATAGCTAAAGCAGCTACTTCTCTTGATTTGATCACAAACGAGCGATTGTTATTAGGTTTAGCAACAGGCGACCGTCAATTTGAATTTCCAGCATTTAAAATAGATTCAAATAACTTAAGTCAACATTTCCAATCAGCAGTTTCATCATTAAATGAACTATGGCAAACACACTCACCTCAAATTTCAAATGATTTATTTGATTTGTATGAGGACTCAGGGTTACAAATATTACCAAAGCATAAACATATTCCTATGTTTGCGACTGGTTATGCTAAACAAGACATTCATTGGCTTAAACAGCATATGGACGGATGGTTATTTTACCCACAGCCATTCCAACAGCAAAAAGATTTACTACAAAAATGGCATAACAATGGTATATTCAAACCTTTTATGCATCCATTAGTCATTGATTTATCAATAAATCCAGATGAACTTGTAAAGCCTGTTAAAGGCGGATATAGATTAGGTAGAAACACTTTATTAAAAATATTAAAAGCGTATGAACGTATTGGGACAAATCATATAATGATACAATTCATAACAAATGAAAGAACGTATAAAGATATATTAGCTGAGGTGGGTAATGAAATTATGCCACACTTTCCACCTCATCATACTCAGGAGGAATTAGTGAATGAAATTATTAGATAGAATTAATCATTTAGCAAATAAAGAAAAGTTACAACCTTTAACAGTTGAAGAAAAACAAGAGCAACACACTTTAAGACAAGAATATTTACAAATGATTCGTGGCCAAGTAGTGAATACATTTTCTGCCTTAAAAGTGGTTGATCCCCTAGGTGAAGATGTTACACCAGATAAAGTTTATAAATTACGTGAAGAAATGGGTACTTTAAACTTAGACTAAAGGTTAGAAAACAAGACAAATAGCGCATTTTTTTAAATGATTGTCTTGCCCGATCTGGCAAAGCAGACTGATAAAAACGTTTAGTTTGAGAGAATTACATGACTATAAGCTCATGTATTGCTTATATTATATTTGTGACCGAGACATCAATAATGTCTCGGCCGCTTTTATTTTAAATACAGTCATTGGTATCCTATAGTAATTTAATGATTTATTATTTTATCCATCGAACGTGCTACGCTATCAGCATACATACCACCAAATTTTAGTAAATGAACCATCAACAAATATAAGCGATAAAATTCAAGGCGTTCATTGACTCCATTACTTAACGGGTAATGTTTATCATATGCATGATAAAAATCTTGAGTAAATCCACCAAATACTGTAGTAATACCTAAATCAAATTCTCTATCACCGTATAAGGGCGCAGGGTCAAATAAAGCAGGGTCTCCATTTTCTAAAAACATGTAGTTCCCACCCCATAAATCACCATGTAATAAAGATGGTTTGCTTTTATGATTATCTAATGCGTTTACAATGACTGCTCTTACCTTGTAATATTTATCCACGTCCTCATCTGCCCATAAACCTTTATTTACCAAAGCTTCTTTTAAGTGATCTAAACGCTGCTCTACAAATATAGTCTTCCAATGATCTGACCAACTATTATCAAACGAAATATCTCCGCCTTCATAAGGCAGTCCAAAGCCAAATTTACCTTCTGGCTGTTGATAACTATGCATTTTAGCTACAAGCTTTCCTAATTCAGTTTGGCTGCCTTGCGTACCTTCATTTAAAAAGGTTAGTAAAAGATAAGCGTCACCGTTTACTTCTCCGTTATCGACAACTCTAGGCGCTGTGATTCCAGCTTGTTCGAATAAATCGAGTCCTGCTACTTCTGCATCAAAAAAGGTTTTACTTCTACCACGCTGTACTAATAAAAAATAAGGCTCTTGAGTTGTTTCTACTCTAAAGGCTTCATTGACGTCTCCACCACTCACTGGTGTAATTTTTTCTATATGTTCTAATGGGAGTTGTGACTGCCATTGCTCTTTCATAAAATATCCCTCCGTATTTTAAGCATCACTCTACTATTACCGTTTTTCGCTATATTTAATCAAATCTAACGCTTTTCGATTGATGTGAAACTTATATTAATTATTTTTATTTATACTAGGCATATGATTACTAAAATGCTAGTCTATTAAAGACAATTATTTTCATAATAAACGATAACTATTACATCATTTTTATCTATTACTAATTTCGATAAATGGAGCGATTATTACATGTATAAATTAATTAAACCACTTTTATTTCAATTCGATCCTGAAAAAGCACATGGTATGACTGTTAATGCGCTTAAAACTTCACAAAAACACTCTCAATTTTTACCGATACTAGAGAAATTATTTTATTATAAGCATGATATATTATCTCAAAATATTAAAGGCATCCATTTTGAGAACCCTGTTGGTTTAGCTGCTGGATTTGATAAATCTTGCGAAGTGCCAAAAGCGTTAGAAAAATTAGGTTTTGGCGCGCTCGAATTAGGCGGCATTACGCCTAAACCACAACCTGGCAACACTAAGCCACGTATGTATCGTTTAGTAGAAGACGATGCGCTAATCAACCGTATGGGGTTCAATAATTTGGGAATGCATAAAGCACTAAGTAATTTACGAAAATTTAATTATGAAACGCCTATCGGTCTTAATGTAGGTGTCAATAAAGCAACGCCGTATGAACAACGTTATGAAGATTACATAAAAGTCATCGATACATTCAAACATGATGTTGCTTTTTTCACTGTTAATATCAGTTCTCCAAATACAGAAAACTTGCAAAGCTTTCATGATAAAGATGAATTTTCTCAATTATGTTCAGCTATTCAAACTTATAAAATTCAATATGAAATTGACGTTCCTATTTTTATCAAGTTAACATCTGACCTTAGTGTAGGAACTTTAACACGCATGCTTGAATCCATCACACAAACTTTCGACGGCATTATGTTAGCTAATACGACTCAAAAACGTGAGCATTTGCAATCTGCTAATCAAAAAGAAACTGGCGGTTTAAGTGGCCGTCCTCTATTTGAACGCAATTTGCAATTGATTGCTCATACCTACCAAAAAACACAAGGCAAATTTTTAATTATTGGTACAGGCGGTATATTTAATGTAGATGATACGATTAAAATGTTACGCCACGGTGCTTCGCTTGTACAAATTTACAGTGCCTTAGTATTTGAAGGGCCGGGCTTACCAAAAAAAATTAATAAACAGCTTGCTCAATACTTACAAGCGCATGGCTACCGTCATATTAATGATATTATTGGACTAGACGTATAATGTATTTTTATTTTGCAATCAAATGACTTATTTAAAATATTAGTAGTGATATTGTGATAGTTTTTATATTATAGGGTAAACAAATATTGAAGGAGGCGCTACAATGTATAAAAATATATTACTAGCTTATGATTTTGATAATTCATTTAATAACGTCCCAAATGAATTACAAAATTTAACTACTGGTGTTGATGACGCCAAAATCACTATTTTCAATGTTATTCCTGAAGGAGATTTACAAACTTCTGTGCGTTATGATGGCGTACATTTTAAAGAATTAGCAGATGAAAAAGGAAAAACGTTAACACCCTTTGTTGAAAAATTAGAAGAACTGGGGTTAAAAACGCAAGTAAAATTCAGTAGCGGTTATATTAAACAAGCCATACTGAAAGAAATCGAAATGCATCATTATGATATTATTGTTATGAGTAATAAACGCGCGAAGTCAGATATTAAAAATGTGTTAGGAAACGTAACACACAAGATTGCTAATAGCGCAAATATTCCTGTCCTTATCGTAAAATAATAACCTATAATAAATTAAAAACTCATTGTTCATATAAATAACGTCTCATATGACGTTACTTAAAGACCAATGAGTTTTTTTTATATAGTGAAAGAAATCAAACGACGCCTGACTTAGCTATCCTTGGGGCATTTGTGTTAAATAAGTTTCAATAACTTGTAACACCCCTGACTCGTCATTAGAGGGTGCGCGGTAATTTGCAGTTGCAGCAACTTCTGGGCTGCAGTTTGCCATCGCATAACTGTAAGGTGTTAAGGCTAACATTTCAATATCATTATTAGCATCTCCAAAAGCTAGCAATTCATTCGTTTGTATTCCCCAGCTGTCCAAAAGTGCTTCAATCGCGACGCCTTTATTCACTTTAGGAAGTATGATATCCAAACTATCATTGCCACTTGTCACAGCTCTTAGTTTCTCGCCATATTTGTTTTTCAAGCCTTGCATTACATTTTCTAAAAGTGTTTGATCTTTAATTCTAAGTGCCATTTTAACAAATTCATCTTGATTAATACTTTTAAAATCTGAAACCTTTTTTATATGATAATAATATTTATATAAAAATGACAAGAAATCATCGCTAACATAATCCAACACATACGCCGTGTTTAGGCCACTTAATACTACGTCTTGAATATGGTAATGGTTTATAATTAAATCTAAGACGTCAGCCACAAGGTGTTTATCAAAATAATGCGCTGTCACTAACGCCTCATTTTGATAAGTCACTGCGCCATTTTCAGCTACATAGGTTATCTGATTGTCTTTTTCAGGAAAAAATGAACGTAATTGTGCGTATTGATTACCACTCGCAACTATAAATTTAATATGTTTTTCTATCATTATTTCAAAAAGTTGATTAAAATAACGTTCATCAAATGTATTATCAGATTTAAAAAACGTGCCATCTTTATCGACTGCTATTGCTTTTATCACATGCTACACCTTCCATTCTTGTACAAATCCTTATGACTTTGATTTTCTCACATTCCCAGACACACCACAACAACATTAAATAAACAAAGCACCATAGCAGCATGCATCTATGATTCACACTTTTTCTAATCTTTCCATTATTATTTAATACACAATCACTTGCTTTCCCTTAGCAGTTACACCACATAACATTCATTTTAGTATGAATGATGTGCGTCGATATGTGACATGCTATGATTCATTCATGATGCCTATTAATCGTGCGCTTCCATTTTTGTTAACGTTCTAATGCTTTCTAAATTCACTTGTTTTAAAAGTTGTTCGTAAGTGTTAAGTGCTTTTTTAGTTTCTATCTCACCTGCATCTGTTAAATAAATATACATGGCTCTTTGATCTTCTATACATTCTTGTCTATAAACAAACGCAATTTCTGTTTTTTCCATTCTGACAATCAGTCTAGACATAGCGCTTTGGCTTAAATCTACCACTTTAATTAAGTCATTTATTTTATACTTTTTATTTTCTGATTTATAAATTTCATATAAAACGTAAAATTCTTTAAGACTTAAATGGTATTGCTCTTTTAATTTTCTTTCAATCATCATTTCAATATAGTGTATATATTTGGTCATTTTAATCCAGTTGTCTATCTTTTGTTCTTTGTTCATCGTACATCTCCCCTAATTCAATCGAAACTTACCATTATTAAATCATACATTTCAATTATGTTATATCAAAAACAGCTTTGTTTTTAATTTGCCATTTTCTATCAGCAACATTTTTTATAAAATTCGAATCATGTGATGTAAATAATATAATTCCCGGATACTTATTCATAAACTGCTCTAATGCTGTGATTGTTTTTATATCTAAAAAATTAGTCGGTTCATCTAAAATAAGCATATTGGCTTTGGTAGAAAATAATATAGCTAAAGATAACTTAGTTCTTTCACCACCACTTAAATCTACACAAGAACGATCTAACGCTTCATTTAGTCCTAGATTATTTAAAATAGCACGTGCAAACGATGAGGTTGCGCCCGTTTTTTCAATTAAATATTGTAATAATGGTACATCATACATATCTTGGTAAGAAAGCTGTTGATAATATGCCATCTCAATTTTAGGTGAACAATCAATACTTGGGTCGCGCTGGTAAATCGTTTCAAATAAAGATGTTTTACCACTACCATTTTCCCCAATAATCGCTATATTTTTCGCATAAGGTATCTGAAAACGAGCATGTGATAATATGTCGTTACCTTCTTTGATAATATTCAAGTCTTGTGCAACGATCGGGTAATGATTATGCACATCATAGATTTTACTATGTGGAAATTGAAACTGATTTTCAGCTTGTGGTTTTTCGATTTTTTCTAATTGCGCCATGCGTTTTTCAATATGTTTAGCTTGCTTCTGTGTTGCTTTTTCAACTGTATCTTTTTGTTTAGAGCCGCTTAAACGGTCAGGTGACATACTTTTACTTTTATGTTTTGCAGAAGCCGTTTGGATTTGTTGCGCTTTTTTACGTTTATTATCGCTTGCGTGCGCTAATCGTTTCTTTTCATTTATATAATTGTCATATTGCCTTTGTTTCTCCATATTTTCTAGTCCCAACTGACGCTCATACTGCGAATAGTTCCCTTTAAATACGCGTATTGTACCATCATTTTGTATGTCCCATATCGTGTCTACAACTTCATCAAGTACGTCTCTATCATGACTCACTATAATTAAAGTGCCATAATAAAATTTTAGTGTCTGAATCAGATAATCAACACTCGCATAATCCAAATGATTGGTCGGTTCATCTAACAGTAGTATTGGGCTATAATTTGAAATAACAGTTGCGAGTTTGTACTTCGCCTTTTCGCCGCCGCTCATTTTATCAATTTCTGCCATAGGTAGCTGAAGTTCACTTAAAATACTGCCATCTAACGTATTTATCTCAATATTTTCTGGCGTATCTATTTGTTTGAAATATTGTATCTCTTCCTTAACATCAACGCTACCCTTTTCTACTAGGCTAGGTTGTGTGATCATATTGAGTAATGTTGTCTTCCCAGTACCATTATTGCCAATCACTCCAATTTTTTCAAATTGATAAGCATATAAATTTTCTATTTTTAAAAAACGAGTATCAGTCAGTGATTGGTTAATCTGATGTAATTTGATTGTATATTGTTCCATGTTTAATTAATACACTCCTTAAAATTAAAGAGCGTGTACGCAAAAAAGAGACAGGTTTCTCCCGTCTCATCCGCTATATAAATCATAAATGTTCTTTTAAAAAGATACTGAAATTTATAACTTATATTTAATTTTAGGAAAAAATGACATACTTCTCCCTATGAGATATCCTTGCGAACAAGACCTTTTTGAATGATTTAAATTATGCGTTATTCAAAAAGGCAATTCTTAGTCTCATAGAAGCTGTCATTTTAATCCTCCTTTTTCCATCAATTTATATAATGTAATATAACATTTTACATTATATTTCTCAATCAATGTACACATTTTGTTTTCATTTCACTTTAAATATCATTAAAAAACCATTCCAGCGTGTGTATCACCTAACCTAAAAACAATCGTGCGTCTACAAATGTTTGAGTTGATAATCACTACTAAAATGGTTTTATAATTTTTAATTAACTATTGTTTCAATAATTGTTCTTTCAAATCTTTACGCTCGTATTCTAAAGAATATGGATCATTTAACCAATAAATACCTTCATCTACTTTAATTGTATGTCCATTTTTGACAGCTTCGGTATTTTTCCATATATCTTTGTTTTCAAATGATAATTTACTTCCTTTGGCGACTGGCGTTACAACGTAATCTCCTGCCATGTCTGGAAGTTCTTCTTCAGATATATCAGCTAAATCATTTTTCTTAGTCGCTTGTTCTACGGTTTTTGGCATGGTTAAACCGAATGCATCATATAATACTTCACTACCGTGACCATATGTTTTACCAAGCGCATACACTTTTTTATCAAAATCTTTAATGATTGATACAGTCGTATCTTCCCCTATTGCATCTTTAATAGCTTTACCATCATTTTCTGTCTTTTTATTCCACTTATCAATCCATGCATTCGCTTTATCTTCTTTACCTACTATTTTTCCTAATGCCTGATGTTGTTCTTTATAATCATGTTTCATATAATCAAAGGCGATGGTTGGTGCTACTTTATTTAATTTTTTCAGGTGTTTATCCGTATTGTACGTAATAATTAAATCTGGTTTTAACTTTGCGACGCTTTCTACGTTTTCAGCATCTACTTTTTCTACATCTTTAAATTTATCTTTTAATACTTTACTATCATCTACAATATCTGCAACACCAACAATATTTGCATCGAGTTGTTCTAAACCACCCGCGTATGTTGCGCCAAGTACAACAATACGTTTAGGGTTTTTTGGAATTTTTACTTTATCGCCTGAATCTTGAACGTACGTTTTTGTTTCGCCCTCATTTTTAGATGACTTGTTATCAGACTGATTACTACATGCTGACAATACCAAAATAAGCGCGAGCAATGGTAATAATATTTTTTTCATTCTTAAATACTCCCCTTTTCGATATATTTATAATTGAGTCAGAGACAGATGTCTAAGCCTTGAATCATGTTTCGTTCTCATATCCAAGCGATAATTGTTTTGAGATCATAGTCGGTTACTATGTACGTTACATTTCCAACTTTCTCTAGTTTCTATCCATAGGTTTTTGAGGCTAAGACAATTCATTATGTCCGATGTGCTTATCTCAATTGAATGGCTTTTACTTGTTAATCATAAAACAGCATACGCTTTAATAAATAGAGAGTAACTCTTTTGTATACTTATCACGTTGGTCATCAAACAAATCACCTATAGGAAAATCATCGACGATTTCGCCATCTTTCATAACAATCATACGCTCAACAAATTGATTTAAAAATGCAATATCATGAGAAATCATAAGTATACCTTTATTTGTTTGGTCGTAGTAATCTTTTAATACTTTAATCATTCTTTGTTCCGCTATAACGTCTAAACTTGCTGTAATTTCATCACAGATTAACATATCCGGCTCTAACATTAAGGTCCGTATCGTGTTAAAGCGTTGCAGTTGGCCTCCACTTAATTCGTCTGGAAATTTTTCTAGTAATGCATTTTCTAATTGCATATACGCCATTAAGTGCTCAAGTTTCTTACGAATAGATGCCGGGGAGTGTGTACCTTTATAATATTGTATAGGTTCTTCTAATGCTGTGCGTATTTTAAATTTAGGGTTAAAGCTATCATATGCATGTTGAAATATCGGAAGCATACTTAAGCCTTGCGTTGAAAAGTGGCCTTGGTAATGAGTTAACAAACCTAACATGACATGTGCTAAAGTGGTTTTACCAGAACCGCTTTCGCCGACAACGCCCACCTTTTCGTTTGGTGCTATGGTTAAATTGATATCTTTTAAAATTGGGGCTTGTTTATAAGCAAAGCGAATATGTTTCAACTCAATCATAGGCGCCATCCTTTCTTAATTGACTCCGTGCATCAAATAGTTCCAGGCTATACGGCTTCACATGCCGATTTTTAAAAGCCTGAACATGATTAAAATCTATTAATTTACCGTGTTGAATGACATTAATCCAATCACTAAAACCAAGAACATGAGATAAATTATGCGTGATAATCAATAAAGTCACTTGGTGAACGTCGGCTAAGTGTTTGATTAAATGCATCAAATTATAACCAGTTATTGCATCTAAAGATGACGTAGGTTCGTCAGCAATAATAACACTTGGGTTCAGCATTAAGACACTCGCTATTTGCACCCTTGCTAGTTGCCCGCCAGATAAACTAAAACGGTAGCGTTTCATCACGTGTTCTGGATTTAAATCTACCCATTTAAGCGCTTGTGTTACAAACTTATAAGCCACCGTTTTATCTACTTTGTAATGCATTTTATAAATCGCAAGTAATTGTTTTCCTAATTTGGTATGGTCATTAAAACTATGTGTGTAATCTTGGGATATAAATCCTATTTCTTTGCCTAATAAATGATGCATATTAGTAATTATTTCACCTTTATAATGTAATGCATCAAATCGCGTCGTTAATGTATCAGGTACTTGTTGTACTAATGCCTTTGCAGTCAAACTCTTACCAGAACCACTTTCACCAACCAATACATTTACCTTACTCTTACGTAATGCTAAATCAAGATGGTGTATAAGTGTTTTGCCCTCTCGTTCTTTTATAGTTAGGTTTAAGATTTCCAAAACGTTAATATTAGCCATCTATATCACGCTTTCCTTTTAATAATTTATCTCTTAATGCGTCACCAGCTAAATTAAACAATAAGATAGTGATTGTAATTAAAAATGCCGGCACAATCAATAGTAACGGGTAAGCATCAATATAATCTCTACCTGCATTGAGCATTGCACCCCATTCTGGAGAAGGTGGTTGTGCACCTAAACCTAAAAAGGATAGAGAAGAAATATAAAGAATAATTTTACCAAAATCTACTGTCATCAACACAATCATTGATGGCATCACTTGTGGTAAAAAATGTTTAAAGATAATGATGTGGGTTGGCACGTTAAACAACCTAGCCATTTGTATATAAGGTTTTTCAACTTCACTACTCACAATCGATCGTGTGAGGCGAGTATACGTCATCCATTTTATAATCGTGATTGCTATAACTAAATTCCAAATACTTGGTTTAAAGAAACTTGCCATGGCAATCATTAAGACAAATTCTGGGATACTCAATCCGATGTCAATAATTCGCATAATGATAGTATCAACGATACCTCTTTTATATCCTGCTAAAAGTCCAAGTGGTACACCAATAATTACAGTGATTAATAAAGTGATTAAACTGATCACTAACGTATATCTAGCCCCCACAATCACTCTCGATAGTAAATCACGTCCATAGTCATCTGTACCTAACCAATGTGTACTACTTGGTAACTCTAATGCATTTCCGAGATTCACCTCTAGTGCGCTATTCATCGATACAAAAAACTGAGCTACAACTAATACCAAGAGATACAGCAAGAATATATATAAAATTAAATTTCGTTTATTTATTCTTTTCATTAAATTTCACCATCCTGTTGGTGACGTTTTAATGCATCCTTTGTCCTATTAAAACGACGTTTAGGATCAAGCCATAATAGTAATAAATCACTAATCGTGTTGGCCAGCACAACAAAGAAACCAATCATAATAACTGCACCTTGTACTACTGGATAATCTCTCGCTCTAATACTGTCTACAAGAAAATGACCTACACCAGGGATACCAAATAAATTTTCAATAACCACAGTGCCTCCAATCAAACTTCCTACAGACATACCTAACACAGTAATGACAGGTATAATGGCAGGTTTAAATAAATCTTTCCATAAAATGTAGCGCTCGGACATACCTCTTAACCTTGCCGCTTCCACTTCTTTTGAATTATAAAGTTCTATCAAAGTGGAACGCATCAACCTTACATAATAGGCACTCATGCCTATACTTAATGCTATGACAGGCAAAATATAACCAGCCATTGAATCTAAACCAGATGACGGTAATACATCTAATTTTTGAGCAAATACATAAATAAATATGGTTCCTAAAAAGAAGGAAGGAATACTGACCGTAAATGAAGTCAATATTCTGATCCAAGTATCCAACCACGTATGATAATATTTCGCAGCCACAATACCCAATGGTAGCGCAACTACAAACACAACAATAATAGTTAGTACTGCTATAAATACTGTCGGTGGCGTGTAGAAAACTAATTCTTTAATTACAGGTTCGCCAGTCTGATAACTCGTACCAAAGTTTAATTGTACGATTTGTCCTAACCATTGAAAGTATTGAACTATAGGAGATTGGTTAAGTCCTAATCGTTCTTTAGTTTCTTCTATTTGGTCATTTGAAACATTTGCTACATCTAAATGTAAAACTTTATCAACTGGATCGCCAGGCGTAAGCTTCATTAAAATAAAAGTGATAGTAGAAAGGACAAATAATACGATGATCATTTGTCCAATCCTAGAAAGTATATTTTTTAATATCATTCTTTTTTATCTACCTTATAATCAATAAGATAAATACCTTCTGGTGTTGCTTTTAAGTTTTCTACATCTTTACTCATACCGACGATATTATCGTTGTAAGAAATATAGCTATTTGCTAAATCTTCATGTGTAATATCTAAGATTTGATTTGTGATTTGATGACGTTCATCTTTACCTACCGTTTTATTTAATTCATCAATTAATGCTGTGACTTTTTCATTATCATAACCACCTGCATTGATTGCACCTTCAGGTTTATATGCTTGGTTAAAGAAATATCCTGTGTCGCCTCTTGGAATCGTACCAAAACTATAAAGCGACGCATCCCATTGGCTTTGGTCGTCAAGATATCCTTGAATGTCGTCTACATTACGCAATTGGATATCTATATTCGCTTTTTTAGCGTCAGATTGTATAACTTGTGCCATTTTCGGTAGTTCTGGTCGACCATTATAAGTTGACACCGTCAATTTCAATGGATGTTCTTTCGTATAGCCTGCATCTTCCATTATTTTCTTAGCTTGAGCAATGTCTTGTTTTTGTACTTTTTGGCTTTGAATAAAGTCTAATTTAGTATTAAATGGACCTGTGGCAGGCTCTGCGTAGCCTTTCGACACATTTTTTGTAATACTTTCACGATCAATGACTTTATCTAATGCTTCCCGAACTTGTTTAGTCATTTTATCGCTTGAATGATTATATAATAATAGCGCTGTTCTAAATCCAGAGACAGAAGAAACTTTTGTCTTATCACTATCTTTGAGTGACTTCACTTTTTCGACTGGTAAATCTGTGATTACATCTGCTTTTCCAGAATCTAAATTACTTGTACGTGCATTACCGTCTTCTTGGTATGTAACGTTGATATGGTCTAATTTAGGTTTACCTTGCCAATAGTCCTCATAACGATCTAGCTGTATCTTTTGTGATTGTTTATAATTTTTAATTTGATATGGCCCTGTACCTACAGGTGTTTTATTAACGTCACCTTTTGCTTTGGTATCATAAATAGCTGAGAAAGGACTAGCTAATTCTGAAATTAATTCAGGGTACGCTTCTTTCGTGTTTATCTGCAGTTTCTGCCCATCTACTTTAATATCTTTGATAGGCAATGAACCTTTGACTAAATCACTTTTTTTAATACTTTCTTCTAAACTCGCTTTAACGGCTTCTCCAGTCACTTTTTTACCGTTTTGGAATTTAATATCGTCTTTTAAAGTTAAATTTAACTGTGTTGGTGATGTTTGTTCGTATGATTCAACTAGCAATTTTTGCACTTTTCCGTCTGCTGTAGCTTTAAACAGAGACTCTGCAGCGCCTATTTTCACTGGGACATCCGTTTCATATGGTGCGATTGATGTGGTCTTGAGTGGCAACTCCACATCTAAAGTCTTACCTTTAGATTGGCTACCAGAACCGCTACAACCAGCTAAAATAACTGCTGTCGAAGCTAATACTGTGATGAGTTTCTTCATAAGCATACCTCTTTCCAAAAAAATTTATATTCAATTAATATCTTTTAATCAATCATATCTATGATTATTATACTGCCATCGATAATTTAATTAAACACTCATTCTTCACTTTCTTCTGCTTTCTGGACACTCATACTATTACCTGCAAACAGCATAATCCATGTTGCTATAATAAACGGCAATGTAAAGACCGGTAAGCCAAATGGTGTTAGCAATGTAGTCATGCCTGCATGTATAACAACGGTGAGTAATACACCAAGTATAATACTCATATAACGAGGGATTCTCGTTTTAAATGCAATTCCCAATGCTAATACAGTAAGGATGACATTATAACCAAATAAACCATCATTAATTTGATCATGGTTCGCACCCAGCACTGTTACTGCTGCAAAGCCAATAACATTGGCAATGATAGCGAACATGCCAGCTTTTCTTGAAGCAATCAATATACCAATTAATATTAAGGCACCTGCTAAAACATTTTTTAATAAAAACACTTCACTAAAGCCTGATAAAAAAGCACTTACGAACTGAATACTATGGCCTGAAAAAGTAATTTCTTGTACTGTATCAGGTAATATTTTGACGTCTGCATTTACAAATCTAAATTGAAAGGACATCAATAAGACGACCCAACTAACAAAGACGTATGGCATCGTCAACATCGGTACTCCAAAGGGTTTAAAAAATTCTCTGAATGCAGAACCTAACGGCATAGTAATAATGACAGCTATTAAGACAATCAATAAGCTATACCATGCTGGCACTAAAAACAATGTCAATGCAATTGCTGTAAGTACTGGATTAAATCCGGCTAAACCAGTATTTATTTCTTCTTTCGAATAATTTGTATGCTTAGCTAACAATAAAGATATGATACTAGCTATTAATGCCATTAAGCCTACTTGCCAACTTCCTATAAAAAGGCCTAATAAAATAAACAAACCTGTCCATGCATTGTTTAACAATAAGACCTGCGCGATATTTTTCAGTAAAATCTGAATCGCATTCACAATGTCACCCGATTTCTATAAAATTTACGTTAACAATGATATACCAAACAACCTAAAATGAAAAGTCTCGCAATTAATTGTGCAATTTTTCAGTTATATCATTTGAAATGAATGTGTAATCCTTGTAGTTGCTTATTTTTACGTTTATTATTGAATTTGTAAGCACATAAAAAGATTATATTTATCATTTTTTATCATTTTTTGAAAGGTAGTGAAAATTGTGCATTTTACACAACGTGAACAAGATAAGTTAATGCTAGTCATTGCATCTGATTTAGCACGTAGACGTCAACAAAGAGGCTTGAAATTAAACTATCCTGAAGCAGCCGCAATCATCAGTTTTGAATTACTAGAAGGCGCAAGAGATGGAAAATCTGTTGCAGAGTTGATGAGTTACGGTAAACAAATATTAAGTGAAGATGATGTAATGGAAGGTGTTGCTGACATGTTAACTGATTTAGAAATTGAAGCAACCTTCCCTGATGGTACAAAACTAATTACTGTCCATCATCCAATAGTCTAAAGGGGGTTATATGATGAAACCAGGTGAAATTATTGTTAAACGCACAGAAATCGATGTTAACAAAGGCCTACACGCTACAGTAATTAATGTTAAAAATACAGGAGACCGTCCTATACAAGTAGGTTCTCATTATCACTTTTTCGAAGTAAATCCTGCATTAGATTTTGATCGTGAACAAGCGTACGGGAAACGTTTAGATATTCCTGCAGGTGCTGCGGTTCGTTTTGAACCAGGCGATGAAAAGGAAATTCAATTAGTTGAATATAAAGGAAAACGCAATATTTTTGGTTTCCACGGAGAAGTAAATGGCCCTATCGATGAAACACGTGTGTATAAACCAGAAGACGATTCCAAAGAAACAGAAATTATCGATGAGTCTAATTTATCAGAGGAAAATGCTAATAAAGAAAGTGGGTATAACAGATGAGTTTTAAAATGACGCAATCTCAATATACGAGTCTTTATGGTCCGACTATCGGTGATTCAGTTAGACTCGGTGATACAAACCTATTTGCAAGAGTCGAAAAAGATTATGCTACGTATGGTGATGAAGCTACATTTGGTGGAGGTAAATCCATCAGAGATGGTATGGCTCAAAATCCTAACGTAACAAGAGACGACAAAAAAGTAGCAGACTTAGTTATTACCAATGCGCTTATTCTCGATTACGACAAAGTAGTCAAAGCAGATATTGGTGTTAAAAACGGGTATATTATGAAAGTTGGTAAAGCGGGTAACCCTGATATCATGGACAATGTGGATATTGTGATTGGTGCAACAACGGATGTTATTGCTGCAGAAGGTAAAATCATAACTGCTGGTGCTATTGATACACACGTTCACTTTGTTAACCCAGAACAGTCGCTCGTAGCACTAGAAAGTGGTACAACGACTTTAATCGGTGGTGGTACAGGTGCTTCTGAAGGTTCTAAAGCAACCACTGCTACGCCAGGACCATGGTATATCCATCGTATGTTAGAAGCTGCAGAACAAATCCCGTTAAACGTTGGGTTTACTGGTAAAGGCCAAGCTGTGAACCATACAGCATTGGTTGAACAAATCCATGCTGGCGTTATCGGACTTAAAGTCCATGAAGACTGGGGTGCAACACCTTCTGCTTTAGATCATGCATTACAAGTTGCAGATGATTATGACGTGCAAGTGGCACTACACGCAGACACATTAAACGAAGCTGGATTTATGGAAGAAACGATGGCTGCTGTTAAAGACCGTGTATTACACATGTATCACACAGAAGGCGCTGGTGGTGGTCACGCACCTGACTTAATTAAATCAGCTGCTTACTCAAATATCTTACCTTCCTCAACTAACCCAACTTTACCATTCACACATAACACGGTTGATGAACATTTGGATATGGTTATGATTACCCACCATCTTAACGCTTCTATTCCAGAGGACGTTGCCTTCGCAGATTCTCGTATCCGTAAAGAAACGATTGCTGCAGAAGACGTATTACAAGATATAGGTGTATTTAGTATGGTAAGTTCTGACTCTCAAGCTATGGGCCGTGTTGGCGAGATTATCACACGTACTTGGCAAGTCGCTCACCGCATGAAAGAACAACGTGGTGCACTCGAAGGAGACAGCGAATATAACGATAATAACCGTATTAAGCGTTATATTGCTAAATATACAATTAACCCAGCAATTACGCATGGTATTTCAGACTATGTTGGCTCTATCGATGAAGGTAAGCTTGCAGACATTATTATGTGGGAACCAGCGTTCTTTGGTGTTAAACCTGATGTAGTACTTAAAGGTGGTATGATTAGTACTGCTATTAACGGTGATGCTAATGGTTCTATCCCAATTTCTGAGCCTTTAAAATATCGTAATATGTATGGTCAATTAGGTGGCAACATGCAAAGTACATCAATCACTTTTGTTTCATCAACTGCTTACGAAAACGATATCGGCAGAACATTGGGATTAAATCGTAAATTAAGACCTGTTAAAAACATTCGTAATTTAACTAAAGCAGATATGAAAAATAATAACGCTATGCCTGATTTAGATGTAGATCCGCAAACTTATGAAGTATTTGTCGATGGTGAAAAAATAACAAGTGAACCAGCTACTGAATTACCATTAACGCAACGTTATTTCTTATTCTAGGAGGATAAAATATGATCATCGAAGAAATTAAAGGTAATATCGCAAATCTTCCGCAAGATGAAAAAAATAAACATGTTGAAAAAGTTTACCTTGAAAATTCCGACTTAGTTAAACGTATTCAACGTGTAACTACAGATCATGGTAATGAAATTGGTATTCGTTTAAAACAACCAATTGATTTACAATATGGCGATATCTTGTATCAAGACGATACCAATATGATTATTATTGATGTCAATTCGGAAGATCTTTTAGTGATCAAGCCACGTACCTTACAAGAAATGGGCGATATCGCGCATCAATTAGGTAATAGACACTTACCTGCTCAATTTACAGAAACAGAAATGCTTGTACAATATGACTATTTAGTAGAATCATTGCTGAAAGATCTCGGCATACCTTATAGTCACGAAGACCGAAAAGTAAACCAAGCATTCAGACATATAGGTCATTCTCATGATTAATCACGCATATTTACGCCTATTTCAATTTTGTGATTCTCAATTTCCGACTGGTGCTTTTAGCCACTCATTCGGACTTGAAACATATATTCAGCGAGATATTGTTCATGATGAAGCATCATTTAAACAATGGCTTGAATTGTTCTTAACTGAACAACTTTCGTTTGCTGACGGTTTAACTATGCGTCTTGTCTATGATGCGCTTAATGAAAATGATACAGAAAAGATATTATATTTAGATAAAATACTTTTCGTACAAAATTTGCCTAAAGAGACTAGGCAAGGTTCAAAACAAATGGGCAACCGCATGGTCAAGCTAGCAGCAGAGCTTTATGATAGTGAATGGATAACGTGGTACCAAAAACAAAACAAAGAGAAGAAAGCCAAATTGCATCCCGCAATTTGCTTTACGATGCTCGGCCATTATCTTGGTGTCGATATAGAAATGATTATAGATTATTATTTATATCAAAACGTATCGAGCTTAACTCAAAACGCTGTTCGTGCCATTCCTTTAGGACAAACGGCCGGACAACGTATCGTCCATGATATGATTCCTTTCATGAAAGAAACAAGAGATCATATTATGACGTTAGACAAGTCACAATTAGGTATCACTGCACCCGGATTAGAAATCAACCAAATGGAACATGAAAATGTAAACGTAAGAATTTTCATATCTTAGGAGGGCAATTTAAATGACAGAGACAGTTAAAATAGGTGTCGGTGGCCCTGTAGGTGCAGGGAAAACGCAACTTATTGAAAAATTAGTAAAACAATTATCTAAAGAGTTTAGTATTGGTGTAATTACTAATGATATTTATACAAAAGAAGATGAAAAAATCTTAGTTAACTCAGGCGTATTGCCTGCAGATCGCATTATTGGCGTTGAAACTGGAGGATGTCCACACACAGCGATTCGTGAAGACGCCTCTATGAACTTCGCTGCAATCGATGAATTAAAAGAACGTAATGAAGATATTGATTTAATCTTTATTGAATCTGGCGGAGACAACCTAGCTGCAACGTTCAGTCCAGAGCTTGTTGATTTTTCAATTTACATTATCGACGTTGCTCAAGGGGAAAAAATCCCTCGTAAAGGTGGGCAAGGTATGATTAAATCAGATTTCTTTGTAATTAATAAAACTGATTTAGCGCCTTATGTTGGTGCATCCTTAGATCGTATGGCAGAAGATACAGAAACATTCAGAGGCAAACGTCCATTTGCATTTACTAACCTTAAAACAGATGAAGGGCTAGATAAAGTAATCGAGTGGATTGACCAAGATGTCTTTCTTAAAGGTTTAGCTTAATGGCTGATTCAAAACAAAAATGGACTGGTGAACTTGATTTAACCGTTTTTCATAACGGAAAAAAATCAGTTGCACGTGATATCTTTTTTGAAAAAGCGTTAAAAGTCATACGACCAGTCTACTTAAACGGCTCGGATATCCCTACATTTTATATCGTGAATGTGGGCGGCGGTTATTTAGATGGTGACCGTTATAAGATGGATGTCACTGCAGAAGAAAATGCAAGTGTGATTTTAACATCACAAGGTGCTACAAAAATCTATAAAACATTAAATGATCATGTCGAGCAATATCAGAACTTTACGATTAAGGATAATGGCTATATTGAATATGTAGGTGACCCAATTATTGCATTTGAAAATGCTAAATTTTATCAACATAACACATTTAATCTAAGCCCTAAAGCGTCATTATTCTATACAGATATATTGACGCCAGGTTATTCAAAAGAAGACAAAGATTTCACATACACTTATATGCACTTGTTAAATGAAATTTATGTGGATGATGAACTCATTACCTTTGATAATATGTTGCTTGATCCAACTAAAAATAAAGTTGGTGGTTTAGGATATATGGAAAACTATACGCACTTAGGTTCATGTTATTTCATACATCCTGAAGTTAACCAAAATCTTATAGACGATGTGTACGATCAAATTAAACATTATCAAAAAGAATATGATTGCCGTTTTGGTATTACTCAAATACCGACACACGGTTTTAGTATTCGAATATTAGCAAATAAAACGCAAATCATCGAGCGTGTTTTAAATACAGTACAAACGTATGTTGGAAACCATATTTTCGATCGAGAAGTCAATTTCTTAAGAAAATATTAACTTTTATGTTTTAAATATGCATGAAGGATAACAATGTTATATAAAAAAAACAGTCCGAGACATCTATGTGTGTCTTGGACTGTTTTCATATAGTCAGTAGCTGACTAGGATAAAAAACATTTATATTAAACTTTTAAGCATCGCTTCTTAATTTATGAATTAGTATGCCTCATGCAATGCTTCAATGCTTACATTTTTCCTACTTATCCTTCTCGGAATGGTACAACGAAATCATTTTAGCAACAATTGATTTCTGCCCCGTTCCTGCTTTTTAAATTATATTAAGCAACCACACTAAACTAATGACTAACAATACAATTGTCACAATATAAATAGCTAACTTTTCCGCTTTATTTAACGACTTTTCTTTATGTGTAAATAAACTAAATAAAGATCCGTCTTTACCCATAAGTAACGCTATGGAATAAACAAGTAAAATTATAGCTATAATTAACACTAAAAACGCGACGTATACCATTCACTTTTACTCCTTTGGATTTAATATTTTTAGTTTCATATACATTCATTTTACCTTAATATTTATGCTACAAAAATATATAGCTATTACAGACTATCCTTTACATATCTTGAAATGATTTACCTTGTTTTTTGATACGTTTCATCTTAAATGGTGCATAAATTAATACGATGATAATAATAATTCCCATATATCCTATGACTGGATAGAAGAATGTCATTAAATCTGTAAAACCTGCAAAACTAATGACGAAACCAATTAAAGTGAATATCGTATAAAATATTTTAAATTGATTCGTTTCAATTTCAGTGAAACGTGTAGCTAACGAATAAAACATACCTAAACAAGTATTAAATATCATTAAATAAACAACAATTGACATAAATACACCTAAAATAGGGGAAATATCATTGACTAAGCCGAGCATTGGTAATGGTAAATGCCCCACTGTTTCAATTTTAGAAAAAATTGCTAAGTGGCTTACCATAATCATTAATCCTAATACAAAACCACCAGCTAAACCGCCCCATGCAGCAACTTTACTATTTCTCTCATTACCACCCATAACGATGGACATAGACGCGCCTAGTCCCACATTAAGTGAGACATAATTAACGCCTGCAATAAACCAATGTGGTACAGCTGATTTATGACTTTTAGCTAATGTATCTAATTCACTAAACGAACCTGACATCGTAAATAAACAATATATAGCAACGATGATAATGCAAATAATCAATAGCGGAGTAATGTTACCAATTACTTTCACCACGCTATCTACGCGTAGCATACCAAATAGCAGCACTAATATAACCATGAGCGCAGTACCATACACGGCTGGTATACCAAATTGTTGTTCAAAATTTGAGCCTCCGCCTGCAAGCATAACGACACCAAATCCAAATAAAGCAATGATTAGTACAATATCTACTAGCCATGCAATGACTTTGCCAAATACTGTACCACCAGTCAATTTATGTATAACGTCATTGTGTCCCTCAGCTTTAAATTTACTACCTAACCAAACCAACATCATACCTACATAGGCGAATAACACGGTAGAAACAACGCCTGCAAGTATACCAGCAGTTCCGAAACTCGTAAAATACTGTAATATTTCTTGCCCTGAGGCAAATCCTGCACCCACGATAATACCAATGAATGCACTACCTATTAAAAATATCCTTTTCATATAAATCCCCTTCGCTAATGTTAAGTTAAAACCACTTTCAAGCATTCACAAACGTTTGGAATATAAATAAATATTCTCTATACTCTTTTGATATTAGCTATAATAACTGAATTGATTATACACTTTAAGTTTTTAAAACGCTATTTGTAAAGCACTTCACGCTTATATCATTTTCTAGTTACTGAAGCCTTAGCAGGACAACACAAGCTTTAAAAGTATAGGATTTCTATTCCTTTCCATCTCCCCTTTGATTCCATACTTATAAATGATTATATAAATAACAAACATTTAAATTTGCAAGCGTTTACATTATTATAATAACTCACTTAATATTCTTTATCAATTTACTTCATTTTTAATGATGTATATTAAAATATAGAAATGATGTTAACATGTTTGTTGCATGCAATCATTCCTGAATTCAATCAATTTACTAACTTAAACTGTTGATTACTGTTACAATAATATAGGTTACGATTAAATTTATATTATAGGAGTGATCTTGTGACAGAGGAATACATTTATAAAAACACGGTGCAACCATCTTGGATAGATCATAATAACCATATGCATGATGCACAATATTATTCCATTTTCAGTGATGTAGTCGTTGGGTTTTTTGAATCAGTCGACCTATATGTTTCTTATCGACAGACGCACGAAATTACTATTTTCAGTTTAGAATCACATATATCATTTTTGAAAGAACTTTTATTAGATGATGCGTTTTACGTTAAAGTACACATTTATGATTATGATACAAAAAGAGTACATTTATTTCTCACTATGTATAATGACAAAGATGAGCGCGTCGCTACATATGAAGTCATAATGATCGGTGTTAGTCGTGTTACACGTCGTAGTATGTCATTCCCTCAGGCCATCTTAGACAAAATCGAATCAGCTTATCATGTTCAACCAACTTTTGAAGCACCTACACAATTAGGCCATGTCATTGGTATTACTAGAAAATAAAAGATACTACTTGAAACTTTTTAACTAAAACAAGCGTAACACAGACGTCCATACTTTAATTTCTGTGTTACGCTTGTTATTCTAGCTAATCAAACATATTTATTACGCTTTAAACATATAATAAAGACTTTCTTTGGTAAATGATAGATGTTGGTCATATGATCCACCACGATGGCCGTTCAAATCGATTAAATAGCCAATATTTAAATTCATTAACTGCGCAATTAATGTACGTACAAAATATTCTATTTTAACATCACGCATTTCACCTTGATCAATCAGTCGTTGGACCATTGGTTTTAAATTACTTACAAGACGTTTATTAAATATTTCAAGCACCACAGATTGAAATACTTCGCTCGTCATTGCTTCATTTAATATTACCTTCAGCAGTAACCTATTTTTATACATGAATTCAGAACGATTATCCACGAACGTGTTTATAAACGAACTCAAAGTATTTGTAGCTTTCAACTCATTCATAAATTCCATAGCGACAGTTGGGGCTATATTATCTTTGATTACAGGAAGCAACCCTGCATATAGAAGTGATTCTTTATTTTTAAATTGTTTATATACTGTACCTTCAGCTACACCTGCTCTTTTAGCGATATCACTTGTACTCGTCTTGTTATACCCTTTTTCACTAAAAAGTAAGAGTGCGCTTTCGATAACTGAGCGTTGCTTTTCAGTTAAATGATTTAATTTAGGTACAATTTCTTCAACTATAGCTTTAATATTTCGATTCATGTTCATTCCCACCTATACTTAAACTTTTCTATACCGTTTCATACCTAGCACGTTTAAAATCAATAACAACACAAAAATGCCAAATAGTATGCATAAATGGATATAAATATCTTGTATTCCAAAGCCTTTAATCATTACATCTTGAATAGCTTGTCCTGTATAAAACAGCGGCATGACATGTGCCAAGTATTGTAACCCTATATTCATTGATGACACAGGTATTAACCCTGCAAATAGCACTTGAGGAACGATTACAAGTGGTATAAATTGTATCATTTGAAATTCTGAAGATGCGAACGTTGATAAGAGTATACCGAATGTTAATGCTACGAGTGCAGTTAATATAGTTGTAGCTAGCACTAACCAAACCGAGCCCTCTACAGCGATGTTTAATACATATATTGCATATATGACCACTACAAACGTTTGAATCACGCTAAACATGCCGTATCCCATAATATAGCCATAAATAATATGACTCCGTTTAATAGGTGAAGCTAATAAACGTTCTAAGGTGCCTGATGTTCGTTCTTTTAATAAACCAATACCAGAAATTAAAAAAGTAAAGAAGAACACGAAAAATCCTATTAAAATTGGGTTTATCATATCAAAATAAGTAGCATCGTCACTACCATATAAATAATGCGTATTCATTCCTATTGGCTTACCTACATTTTGTTCATTACCTGATAAACTTTGCGCCATTTCAGGGTTATTAGCTGCTTGTGATTTGATATGATTTAAAGCTTCTTTTAATGATTCTGTATTTTCTTTCATTTGATTCATATTATGATTCATAAGCCATTGTTGATTAGCTGAGCTCATTACACCTCTATCTGTTGGATTATCATTTGCAAAGGTAACTTCTAACTGATCATTTTCCATATAAATAAACCCTGTTAAGTTATCTTCTTTAATTTTGTGTGCAATATTTTGGCTATTGTTAAATGATTCAGTAGTGATATCTTGACCATGCAATTCGTTTACCAGTGATTGGGGGACGTCATGCAGCCCTACCTTGACGCCATTTGTATTATCTGAAACCGTAAATATATAATATAATAGCGTTAATATTAAAAGTGGTGCTACAAGGAGTAACATTAGCGTACGCACATCCCTAATCGTCTGTTTAAAAATACGCTTAGCAATATAAAAGGCATTCATATTTAATCCTCCATTTTCAAGAATACTTCTTCAATCGTATCTGCTTGGTATTGATCTTTAATATGCTGTGGTGTACCCATAGCAATAATTTCGCCGTGGTTCATAAGTAAAAGTTTGTCACAGCGCGTTGCTTCATCCAATACATGTGTAGTGACAAGAATACTTTTTCCTTCTAATTTTGCTGCGTTTAAATCTTCCCATACGGCTTGCCTTAGTTTAGGATCGATGCCTACTGTCGGTTCATCTAGAATCAATATCTTAGGATTTTGTAAAAAACTAATAGCTAAAGACAACCTACGTTTCATTCCACCAGAATAGGTTGAAACTTTTTTATCTAATGACGCTTGTAATTTCACCATATCACTACATATTTTCACACGCGCTTTAATGTCTTTTCTTTTTTTGATATAAATACTACCAAAGAATTCCAAATTCTCTCTTCCAGTTAAGTCTTCATAAAGCGCATCACTTTGTGCCATATAACCAATATCCATTAAAGTTTTCCTGTTTGGCATTTCAACACCATCTATTGTCACTCCGCCGCCATCTAGGTTTTCCATGCCCAACATACACTGAATTAAAGTTGTTTTACCAGTCCCAGATGGACCAATCAAACCAACAATTTCACCCTTTTCAAATGAAATATTTATATCTTTGAGCACTTTTTTATCACCAAAATTTTTACTTACGTGATTCACTTCAATCATCATCAACACCCCACTTCTTTCTTAATGAGTAAACGCTCACTTTGAAAGCATCTTACCTCTTTTTTTACAAAGTGTCAAAATAGCAATGTTTTTCATGACGAATTTAGCATTGACTTTGACAATCAACGATATAATTGTTATTTTTAGATAGAACGGTCATTCTACTAAGAAAGTGTGAGATTATTGTCACAAAAAAGGCAAGATATATTATCAACTGCTGAACGTTTGTTTTATGAATATGGGTTTCGTGGCGTAGGCTTAAAACAAATTATTCAAGAAGCTAATGTCGCCACTATGACTTTATATAATCACTTTGATTCTAAGGACAATTTAGTCGAAGCAGTATTAAAACAACGTGAAGCTAGATATTGGTACTATTTAGACAGTTACGTAGAGAAGCAACCAAATCAGCCTTTTATCTCAGCAGTGAAAGCACATTGCGAATGGCTCAACGACCATTCATATAAGGGTGATATGTTTATGAGAGCGATTGAAGATTATGCATACACAGATAATGAAATCGAAAACATAGCTCGAGGGCATAAACAACGTTTATTAAATTATTTAGAAAAACTTGCGAATGATGCAGGCATCGTTAACGGTTTAGATCTAGCAATTCAATTTACACTATTACTTGAGGGCACAACGTCCATGACAGCCTTACTTGGCTCTAAAAAAGCAACATCACATGCTATAACAATGGCTGATTTATTACTTAACGAGGCTCATAAAGGCGTTTAATTTTTAAACGAGATCGAGAATAATTTATTTTATAACTCATCTCGTATTTTTTAAACCGGAAAATAGAATGAACATTCTATCTAATAAAGGAGGAATTTGTAATGAAGTTTTCTAAACTTGTGTTCCCTGGTATCGCTATGATAGCGACAACATATGGTTTAGGCCGTTTTAGTTTTGGGTTATTTCTACCAGAAGTCACTAATGATTTACATTTAACTGCTTCACAATCTGGTGTTATTTCATCTTTATTTTATTTAGCCTATTGTTTTACTATTATTTATTCTACGCTACAAACAGATAAAATTGGCCCTAAACGTATGATTATGCTTGCCGGTTTTTCTGTATTGATTGGTTTGGTCGGTATTGGATTTTCACCGAACGCAATCATTCTATCCATCGGCGTTATTTTTGCAGGTGCAAGTACAGGATTAATTTCCCCACCTTATGGTTATACCATTTCTTTATGGATTAAAGTCCATGAACAAGGGAAAGCGAATACTTGGATTAATTCAGGTACAAGTATTGGTTTGATGTTCACTGGTATTACAGCAATGTTTGCTTTTATAGATTGGAGACAAACTTACTTTGTTTACGCAATATTAGCGCTCGCTGTTTTAATTTGGAACTACCTTATTATTCCTTCATTGAAAGAAGATATAAATATTCATACCGGTTCATTTAATATACGGGATATATCAGCTAGTACACGTATCGTGATAACCTCCACGTTGTTAGGAATTTCAACAGCTACTTTTTGGACATTTTCTAAATCATTTGTGCAAAATACAGGAAATTATTCTGATTTCGCCCTTTCTATCTTTTGGATTCTAATTGGATTATTTGGCATGATAGGTGGTATATCTGGCGCAATAATTGATAAACGAGGTCTTCATTATGCGTTTAATTTAGGTGTCATTGCACTCGCAATTGCAACGATTGCGCTTGCTTTCACTCCAAACATTTGGTTAATTCCATTTGTATCTGCCTCTTTATTTGGAATGAGCTATATATTCTTAACGGGTGTACTTCTAGTTTGGGGTATTAAAATATTTGTTAAAAACGCTTCTCTTGGTATAGGTATCCCTTTTTTAATGTTAGCTGTTGGACAAGTTATTGGTGCCTCATTGGCAGGGTTATTAATTGATGCATTTAATTTTATGTATACTTTTATTATTTATGGTGTCATTGGATTTATTCCACTTTTCATTTATCCTAAAGTTAAATTAGAAGAAAACCAATTACCAAAAGGAGACTACAGCCAACTCCAACACCAAAACCCCGAAATTATAAACCATGAACATATAGAGGACAGTGAAACGCACCATACAGATCATCAATATTACTAATTAAGCATAACCCAGGAAATATTAATCAATAAATGGTTTTATGGGTCATAGATAACAATATTCTTATTCCAAGCAACGCGCCTTCATTTGAAATGAAGGCGTATGTTTATATTTGAAACGCTTGATGGATATGTTACTTAGTTTAGTTGCTTGCGCAAAACTACAATCCGATCCTATTACCTGTCAATTTTCCGCTTTTTATGAATTCTGACTTTATGATATTTAATCATTTTTTGTAACATACTTTGAAATAGGCCCAAAATAATCCTTACTTTTTCAGTAAGGATACTTGAAATAGAAGAAACCCTCTTGTATAGTGTTAATTATCAGAAAATTCAATTTTATAGGAGGACTTATATATGTCTCAAAATAATTGGCATTTAGACACTTTATCTATTCACGCTGGGCAAGAGGTAGATGACTTTTCAAAATCACGTGCAGTACCTATTTACCAGACTTCTAGTTATGTGTTTGATGATACAGAACATGCAAGAAAACTTTTTGCTTTAGAAGAACCAGGAAATATTTACACTAGAATTATGAATCCAACACAAAATGTTTTTGAGGAACGTATCGCCGCACTTGAAGGTGGTATTGGGGCTTTAGCTACCTCATCTGGCCAAGCCGCAATTCATTTAGCATTGCTCAACATTGTAGAAAATGGTGATGAAATTGTCGCCTCTTCTAATCTATACGGCGGTACATATAACTTATTAAATGTCACTTTCAAAAAATTAGGGATTAAAGTACACTTCGTAGATCCTAGTAATCCAGATAATTTTAAATCGGCAATTACAGATAAAACTAAAGTTGTATATGCTGAAACAATTGGTAATCCTAGAATAGATGTTTTAGACATTGAGACAGTAGCTGATATCGCACATGCACATAACATTCCGTTAATTGTAGATAATACTTTCCCTACGCCATATTTATTACGTCCTTTTGAATATGGTGCAGATATCATTGTTCATTCTGCAACAAAATTTATAGGCGGTCACGGTACTTCAATTGGTGGCATTATTGTTGATAGTGGGAAGTTTAATTGGAACAATGGAAAATTCCCTGGTTTAGTTGAACCAGACCCAAGTTATCACGGTGTATCATATGCCAATGACGTGGGTGAAGCTGCTTATATCACAAAAGCACGTGTTCAATTATTACGCGATTTAGGTTCTGCAGTTTCGCCTTTTAATGTGCATGAATTTTTAATTGGTTTAGAAACATTACACCTTCGTCTCGAACGCCATTCAGAAAACGCACTTAAAGTAGCTCAATTTTTAGAAAACCATCCAAATGTCTCTTGGGTCAATTATCCTGGTTTAGAAAGCAATGCGTACCACGACCTCGCTCAAAAATATTTACCGAATGGTCAAGGCGCTATTTTAACATTTGGTGTAGATGGTTCTGTTGAAGATATTGCTAAATTTGTAGAATCTTTACATTTATTCTCTCATCTAGCAAATGTAGGAGATTCAAAATCATTAGTAATCCATCCGGCGAGCACTACACATTTACAGTTATCACCAGAAGAACAACAAGCTTCTGGAGTACTACCAGAATTAGTCAGACTGTCAGTAGGTACAGAAAATATTGATGATATCATTTCAGATCTTGAGCAAGGCTTATCAGAAGCTCTTGGAAAATAATTTTTTAAGTATGCTAATATTTAAAATAAATAGTGTTTAAATGAGGCGAGACATCAATGATGTCTCGCTCTCTTTTAGTATAAAGGCAGTATTTGTAAAGTATCGCCTTTAAATAACTACGTTTAAAGCGCTATTTTTCAAATTATTAGAACAGCCGTGTTTATGCATGAGCATATGCGCATGTTACCCATTTGCCATTATAGTTCTTATACAAAACTGCAACCCTTTCATTTTTTTCCTTATACGTGCGTGACAAGGGACTCTTTTCGAGAAATATTATGGCTATCCCACCTTTTAAGACGTCCTGGTAATCTAACCTCACACAAACCGAAGACTACTGGCAGCGTAATGTTTCTTATGTATATATTTTCTGGTTTCTGAAAATTTCTCTTTGAAATTACATATTAATATTGCGATAATAACTATAATTATTTAATGAGTTGGAGGTGCCGTTTGGATAACTATAAAGATAAAACAACCATGAATGTGATATTACTTGCAGGCAAAATCTTGTTATCTTCTGGAGCAGAGATCGCTCGTATAGAAGATACGATGAGACGTATAGCAATTTGTATGGGTTACTATAACAGTCAAGGATATGTAATTAACGTATTTATTAACTTTTCATTAAGTGAAGCACATGATACTCGCATTTTACGTATTGATAAGAACAGCACTAACTTACTTAAAATATTTCAAGTCAATGCCATTTCACGTAAACTTACAGGCAATCAACTTTCTATCGAAGAAGCGTTTCACTCACTTCAACATATTGATAGATCCAATTTAAGCATTCCTCTATGGAAAAAAGTCATTGCTGCAGGTATTATTTCATTAAGTTTTTTATACTTACAAGGTGGCACGTGGGCTGATGCGCTTACAACCATTGTTGCTGGTGCAGTAGGATTTTTGATAGTCGAATATATGCAAAGTAAATCTTTAACGATGTTTATACCTGAATTTATAGGTTCCTTTATTTTAGGGACGATAGTTATATTTGGCTCTGAATTATTTCATGTGAAGCAATCATTTGGCCCAGCTATGATTGCTTCTGTTATGCCCATCGTACCAGGCGTACTGATAACTACTGCTATTCAAGATTTATTTAGTAGGCATATGTTAATGTTTACTGCAAAATTCTTAGAAGCGTTAGTGATTGCTTTTGCAATTGGCTCTGGCATTGCAATCGCTTATTCCATTTTTTAAGGAGGCCGTATTTTGACGATTTTATTCACATTTTTATGTAGTTTTAGCGCATCCTATTTCTTTAATGTCATATACGACGCGCCTAAAAAATTATTTATTCCTGCTGGCTTTGCTGGTTCAATGGGTTACTTTGTCAGTTATATTTTAGAACAATCATTCGAAATAGATGCTATATATTCAAGTTTAGTTGGTAGTTTAACTTTAGGATTAATTGCGCAAATGATGAGCCGGATTTTTAAAGCGCCTGTTGTACTTTTTATGATTCCAGGCATTATCCCTCTAGTGCCAGGTAGTATTGCTTTTAGGGCTACACAACAACTTGTCACTTTAAATTTTACAGATGCAACAAATACCTTTATAAGAGCTATTTTAATCGCTGGTTCTATTGCCTTAGGCTTATTGCTTTCTGATCAATTATCTAAAACTTTAAATATTAGAAAATACATTTCAATTAAGCGAAATAGGTTATAGTTTTAGCGATTCAATACCACTACGATTCAAAAAAGCGAGACCCCAAAACCTTAATTAAAAATCAGTTGGGTTCTCGCTATCTATATTTAATAATAAGCTTATTTCTTATTGCGGATTAACAAAATAAAGCCCTGTTAATACATTTACTTTTAAATCACTTACTTTAATGTGAAATGGTTTCTTTTGGATTAAATGGTGCTTTTGTGTATAATCTTCAATCATTTCTTTATATGGTAATACACTTTGAGTCACCCCGCCACCAAGCACAATATGATAAACATTAAATATGTTATATAAGTTATTGCACAATTGTTGCGTTAATAATAATACTTCATCCATCATCCTCGTGATATTTTCATCTGCTTTATTCATGAAAATATCGATAGCTTCTCTCGTACTCACCTTTCTTTCTAATATATCACTCGCTTTTCGACTAATAGCTAATCCTGAAAGTTCATTTTCAACACAACCAAATTGATGACAAACAGGACATTGATAATTGCTGTCATTTTTTATAATCGTATGGCCAATCTCACCAAAATTGCCATCAACACCTGTGATAAGCTGGCCATTTCTGATATATGCCATCCCAATGCCAGTGCTTATCGTTAAATAGATGATATCTTTGGTCTCCGATTTGATGTATTGATATTCAGCTAATATAGCAGCATCTGTATCGTTTACAAAATGAGGTGTAAATTCACTGTGTTGTTTTATGTAATCTCCTGCGTTGAAGCCAATATAATCTTGCAAATTGGGTGGATTTAAAAATAATCCCTTCGTATAGTCACACGGCCCTGGCATAGCGATATTTAATGTATTTTGATCGATGTTTTTATAATTTTCTTTATATTTATTTGCGATACTCATAATTTCCGAAAACTCTGCTTCTGGATCATTTATATAAGTATCGAATTTTTGGCTTTCAATCACTGCTAAATGTTCATCTATAATTCCAACAATTGTTTTGGTACCACCTATATCTGTACAAATTTTTAACATTCAGAACAACTCCATCATTCATTTTATAATTTTAATTATGAATAAATAGAGGTGGAGTTAAAACTAATTTGCCTTAAACTAAATCAGTCTTTCCCACCTCTTCATTTTATACGTAACTTATAATCATTGTCATTTCACCGTTAAATATTATGGCTTGATCTGTTGCTGTTAAGATAAAATGGGTCCCCTTTTCTAAAGTATAAACGTCGTTATTGATACTTATCTCACCGTTTCCGTCCACAATTGATACAAGGCAATACGTGTTAGGCTTTTCATAAGTCAACTTACCGTTCATTACCCAACGCTCAACAGTAAAGAAACTGTTCGAAACAAATTGCGTGTAATTTTGACCTTGAATCACTTCGTGTTTAGGCGTTGTGTTAGGCGAATTAGTTGAAAGATTAATCACTGATTTACTTTGTTCTAAATGTAAATCACGTTTATTACCTGCTTTATCTGTACGATCATAATCATATATTCTATATGTTGTATCCGAAGATTGCTGCGTTTCTAATATTAAGATACCTTCTCCAATGGCATGAACTGTACCAGCAGGCACATAGAAAAAATCTCCTGGTTTGACTTTAACTCTATTAAACAACGCATCAAACTGTTGGTGGTCTATCATTTCATCTAATTCCTCTTGGTCTTTCGCATGAACACCGTAAATAATTTCAGCATCTTCTTTAGCATCTAATATATACCAGCATTCCGTCTTACCATATTCACCTTCATATTTTTGTGCGTAAGTATCATCTGGATGAACTTGTACTGATAATTTATCATTTGCATCTAATATTTTGGTTAACAATGGAAACTTTGCATCTCCTGATACACCAAATAACGATTTATCTTCATCCCATACTGCTTCTAACGTCTTCCCTTTATGTTTTCCATTTTCTATTATATTCGTACCATTTGGATGTGCCGAAATCGCCCAACACTCTCCTGTATTCTCATAGGGGATGTGATAATTGAATGCTTTTAGAGCTGTCCCACCCCATATGCGTTCTTGAAATACTGGTTTTAAAAATAATGGCATGTCAATGAACCTCCATCTAAATATCTTTTAATATATTATAAATCTGTTCCTTACGTGTCGCATTTATTAAACTCTGACGAATGTCATCGTCCATTAAGGCTCTTGATAGTCTTTGTAATAATTTTAAGTGTGTGTCACTACTATCACTTGGGACAGTGATTAAAAATATCATTTGTGGTGATGTACCATCTAAACTTTCCCACTCTACACCTTGCTTATTGTTCATCACTGCTACAATAGGTGCTTTAACCGCATCTGACTTGGCATGAGGAATCGCTACATTCATACCAATAGCTGTTGTTGATTCTGATTCTCGTTTTAAAACATCTGTTTTTAATTGTGCTTTATCAGTTATATAACCATGTTCATTTAAATTTTCTATCAGTTGATCAATCGCTTCGTCTCTAGACAATGATTGTTCAGAAATATGAATTACTTTTTCATTAAAGACGCTATTGGCTTCTGATGTTTGCTCCTCTTCTTCTAACTTGTCATCCTCTTTACCTTGAGTTGTTTTATCAGGACTAGCCATGCTTGTTTCTACATTATCAGCCTCAACTGCAAGTGTTGGTGTTTTTCTTCTTAAAATTAAAACTACACTCATTGTAACAATACTACCAATGATTACTGCGATAAAGAACCATAATATTTGATCGATGCCTCCTAAAACTGCAACGATCGGGCCACCGTGTGCCACTCTATCACCTACGCCGCCAATGGCAGCAACTACAGCAGCAACCATAGCACCAATCATATTGGCAGGTATCATTCTAAATGGGTCTTGTGCAGCAAAGGGAATTGCGCCTTCCGTAATACCAAATAATCCCATTGTAAATGAAGCTTTCCCCATTTCTATTTCACCTTGATTGAACTTATGTTTATTTACAAATGTAGCAAGTCCCAGACCAAGGGGCGGCGTACATACCGCTACTGCAACCATTCCCATAACTGCATAATTTCCTTCTGCAATTAAAGCTGAGCCAAATAAAAATGCTACTTTGTTGACTGGGCCGCCCATATCAAAGGCAATCATAGCACCAACAATTAAAGCTAAAATAACAATATTAGTTCCTTGCATACTTTTCAACCAAGTAGTCAGTCCTTCAAAAATACTTGCAATCGGCGCACCAATTAAGAAAATAAAAATCAGTCCGACAATTAATGACGAAATAATAGGTATGATAATGATAGGCATAATCGGCGCCATCGCTTTAGGTACTTTAATATTTTTAACCCACTTCGCAATATAACCTGCAATAAAACCAGCAACGATACCTCCCAAGAAGCCTGCACCTGCATCACTACCATAAAAACTACCATCTGCAGCAATCGCACCACCGATCATACCAGGCACTAAACCAGGCTTATCCGCAATACTAACCGCGATATAGCCTGCTAATATAGGAACCATAAAGCTAAATGCTAAGTTACCAATATTTTCAATAGATTTCCAAAATGAATCTTCTGGTATCACTAAACCTTTAGATGTTGCTTCTCCGCCTAACGTTAATGCAATAGCCATTAACAATCCACCTACTACGATGAAAGGCACCATAAAAGAGACACCATTCATTAAATGTTGATAAAACATTTGCATGCCACTTTTTTGTTCTTCATCTTCTTGATTCGTGTTCCCACTACGATCATGATGAATATGTCCATCTCTATCAATTATACGTTGGATTAATTCTTTTGGCTTATGAATACCTTCTCTCACGCTTTCGTTGATAATTAATTTCCCGTCAAAACGTGATAAATCCACTTGGCGATCTGCCGCTATAATAATACCATCCGCTTCTTTTATTTCTTTTGCTGTTAAAACATTTTCGGCCCCAACGCCGCCTTGGGTCTCTACTTTTATATTGACGCCCATCTCTTCAGCAGCCTGTTCTAGTTTTTCTTGCGCCATATAAGTATGCGCTATGCCGTTTGGACACGATGTAATTGCTAAAATTTTCATAATGTCATCCTCCTTACACCTCATTGTAAACGCTTGCTTATATAGATAAAAAAGCATAATTGCCGTTGCTAGTGGCAATTATGCTTTAATTAATTTTATAATATGTTGTTTTAACTTTTGTGTTTCCATCGTCATTATTTGATCGACATCATGTTCACTTAATTTCGCAATGAGGTGTATTAATTTTTTCATAACAGGCGCATCGTTTTCTGTTATTACTAAAAAGAATACTAATTTAACTTTATGTTGTTTCCATATAAATCCTTGAGGGTTTTTGAATATCAGCACATGAGACTTCATAACTTCTTTTGGATTACCATGTGGGATGCTGATGCCATTACCAATATATGTAGAAGAAAATTGTTCGCGTTCTATTGCGCTCTGCATATAAGTTTCAGTAATCGCATATTGTTGCGTTAAAAATTCCTGAGCCTTTTCAAAAACATGTGAGGCAGCAACTTCACTTGTAATCGTCTGAACATCAAATTGAATATCAGATATTTCACTTTGCTTTAATACAGGATTTCGCTTGTGATTTATAAACGTTTTAATTTCGTTGACGTCACCATCAGAAAGTAACGGAGACACTTCAATTACTTTTAGTGTGTCTGGTAAATTCGTAGTATCTATTGGATGCGTTGTGATAAGTGCATCTATATTTGAAAAATCGTATGTTGCTAGTAACTCCAATCTTAAAGTATCAATAATTTTAATATGATCATCCAGGTTTGCAATCTTCGCTTCTAACAAACTAGATATACCTAATCCGTAATAACATGTAATTACAATATTAATTTCCTCTCTATTATTCCGATCAATAGAGGATTGAAAATGTAAAGCTAAAAAAGCAATTTCATCTTCGACCAAGCTTAATTTTGAATCTTTTTCAAGGTGATAGACTGTTTCATACAAAGCATTAAAAACAAATGGATAATATTTCTTTATTTCGTCCGTTAATGGGTTGTTGATATATACATTTTTAACAATACGCAAGTAAGTTCTGCTGAAATGTGCATAAACATTTTCTCTTAATATGTCATCGTTTGTAAAGTTAATACCGATATGCTGCTCCATTTGATAAATCATACGATCAATATAACTTTCAACAAAAATGGTTTCTAAACCTAAATCATATTTATTAAAATAATAGCTAATAAAAAATGAAAACAATTGGGCAGTTTCATTAGATAAACGATAGGCTAATTTATAATTGATATCTTTGATACATTGTTCAGCTATTTCTTGCGCCTCTTCATTTACAACCCACGATGTTTCACTTGCCCTTTCTCTTTTTATAATAATAATCAAATGAATGAGCAATTGCTCAATGCGTAAATCAGAAGTCTGAATATCATGTTGCTTTAAAGTTGCTTTAATAATATGGAATATTGTTTTAATATGTGCTTGTGGCATTTCATTAAATATAAGTGCTTCGACTGTTTTATTTTTCGTAGATAACTGATTCAAATGTAATATCGCATTTCTGACATCCATTTCGTTACCGATTATTGTAATACCTTTTTTCTTTTTAATATCTACTTCTATTCCAAATGAACGACACCATGCTTGTATTCTGTTCACATAATCATGAGCTTCTTTTTTGGTAATTGTAAATTCTGTTTCTATTTGTTCAATTGTAATAGGTTTTTGATACATCAATAGCTCATACCCAAGTTTCAATAATATCTCATTTTCCTGAGTCAAAAATGTCTGAATCAACGTTTCTAATGTTTCCTCGCTATAACGATTATAATTGATTTTATATCCTTTTCCTTTAACGCTTGTAATCAAACTATTGATAATTTCACTATTGATGTATTGTATATCGTTTCTCACAGTTCTATTAGAAACATTTAAATAACTTGCAATCTCATCCCCACTTAGATAATAATTTTTGTTACTCATAAACAACTGTATAAGTTTTGTATGTCTTTTTAACATATATACACCACACTTTTCTTTTACTACCTACGTCTTCTGTAGTGATTATCCCTTATAATATCAAGTCAATTGTAGTCATAACTTATCATTTAAGCAAGATATCTTGATATAATTTGGTTTTTAATGATGTATATAAAGACGGGAATATAACATTAAATTTAACGTTATATTCCCGCCCTATAAAAACATATCTTGTTATCGTACGAAACAAGACATTTTTTAAACTATGCTTTCTTTCTACGTACTATAATTACGTCTTCAAAAATTATTCACTTGCTTTAGCAATGGTTTGTTGAATGTATTGATGTGCTTCAGTTAGTTGTTCAAGTTCTACATCACTCAACTGAACTTCAAAACGTTGCTGAATACCATCACGAGTTACTAAAGTGGGTAAACTAAAGGCGCTTTCTGCCAATCCATATTCATTGCTAATTGAAGTTAATGGCATAATTGTTTTTTGGTTTAAATATATGGATTGAATAACATAATTGACTACTTTAGCAATCGCCGCATTCGTCCATCCTTTTTGATAAAAAACATCCATAGATACCTTATCAATAATTTCAATGATTTTCTCTTTATCAATGGGCGGTATACCAGCCAATTTTTCAAACTCATGTAGTTCCATGCCATGCACCCTTACTTTACTCCATACTGGTACTGCGTGTACACCATGTTCGCCAATTACAAAAGCTTCAATATTTTTAGGGTCTACTTGATAATATTTTGATATTAACGTTTTAAAACGTGACGTTTCTAAAGCTGTTCCTGTCCCGATTATCTTATGTGTTGGATAATCTACTTGATTGCTTAAATAAGTCATTGTATCTACTGGGTTAGAAACTAAAATAATAATCGCGTCTTGTGTTACTTGACTAATTTGTTCCATGACTGCTTTTATCATTTTACGGTTTCCTTGCGCCAAAGCAACACGGTCACCTACTTCAGGATCAGTCGGTACACTTGATGTGACTACAATAAATGCCGCGTCAGCTAATGTTTCATATCCTCCGGTATGTATGTCAATATGATTGGAATTAGGTAAACCTTGTATATGTTCGTGGTCCAACGCTTCTCCACTCGCTCTTTGTTCATTTGTATCAATTAATACAATTTCTGAAAAAATATTTAAACTCTGCACATCTGTTAAAACTTGACTTCCAACTCTACCAAGTCCAATGATGCCTAATTTTGTCATATATCCTTGCCCCCTATGTCTTTATATCATATATTAATTATCTCACTCTTTGGTTATTTTTCATACGGAACCACATCTTGGTTATACTCTTTTTCAATAAATTGCTTCATATCGTCAGACTGTAAAATTTTCAATAATGTTTGATATTCCTCATCATCTTTATGACCTTTTTGAACTGCAATAATATTTGCAAATGGAGATGATTTCCCTTCAATTGCGATGGCATCTTTATGCGGTGTTAAACCGTTATCAATAGCATAATTCGAGTTCATAATAACAGCTGCGCCTTCTTTGCTCTTATATGTTTTAGGTAAAAATTCTGCGCCTTGCTTATTATTAAATTTAAGGTTCTTTTTATTCTCTACAATATCATCGAATTTAGCGTCTTCAATGTTGACGCCTTTTTTAATTTTAATTAATCCTTTATCTACGAAAAAAGATAAGAAACGCCCTTCTTCTGCCGGATTATTCGAAACATAAATCGTAGACCCATTAGGAATATCTTTGATATCTTTATACTTTTTACTATAAACTCCCATTGGCGTCGTAAATACTTTTCCCACTTCTTCTATATTATAATTGTGATCATTTTTCTCCGCTTTTAAATAAGGGACATGTTGGAAAAAGTTCGCATCTACGTCGCCTTTATCTAAAAGTTTATTAGGTACTTTATAATCATTAACCACTTTAATTTCCAAATCATAACCTTCTTTTTTCATTTCATCTTTAGCATGTTTTAATACTTCTCCATGCGGTGCTGGTGATGTGGCGATTGTAACTTTTTTATTTTCTTTACCATTGGATGAACTACACGCTACGAGTATTATTGTAAAAAACACTAATATAGCTAAGCTGATTAACTTTTTCATAACATCTCTCCTTAATATGTTTTAAAACAAAATGAACTCATATGTAAAAAAATACTTCCTCTTAAATAAGAGAAAGTATCCACCTTCTCTCATCTCCGAAAGTAAACATTACTTCCTGTGAATTAGCACCATTTCATTAAACGATGGTTGCTGGGTTTCATCGGGCACGTCCCTCCACCACTCTTGATAAGAGTCAAAACTATGTATTTGAATTGTATTAATCCTAGCATTATACTCATATTTAGTCAATTAAATTTTAGAAAATTCTAATTATTAACCATTTTAAATAAATGGATAGAAATTGTTCCATGTGAAACGGATATATCTACATGATTAGTAATAAATAAATCCATTCAAATTATGTAAAATAATGCTAACTAGTAGGATTTTGGCGGTTTTTCATTAAATATAAACAAACCTGTGGCCACCATAATTTATATGATCATTTTAAATATGAGCTATTGATTGATGTTTAATAATAAATCACTTCGCAATCTTGTATGCGTAACTTTAAAGGAATAGTGGTATATAAATAGCAATATTTATTCATTAGAAAAACAAGGAGTGTTTAAGATGCGTATTTTAATCTTGGGAGCAGGCGGCATAGGAGGATACTTTGGTGGTCGTTTAGTAGAAAGCGGTAAAAATGTCACTTTCTTAGTAAGACCGAAACGAAAATCCTATTTAGAAAGAAATGGTTTGGTGATTCATAGTGACAATGGAGATTATAGCTTTAATCCACAGTTGATGACTAAAGAAGCAGAAACGGAACCTTTTGATGTTATCCTGTTGTCTTCAAAATCGTATCATCTTGACCAAGCGATTGAGGACTTAAAACCATTTGTACACGAACAAACTGTGATTATCCCATTACTTAATGGTGTCGCACATATTCCAAAGTTACAATCTATTTTTGGAAAAAATAAAATTATGGGCGGGTATTGCATCATTGAAACTGCCTTAAATACAACTGGTGAAGTCGTACAAACAAGCGATTTTGACAAACTTTTCTTTGGAGAATTGGATGGTACAGTTAGTGATAGAGCTAAACTAATAGAGCAATCTTTTTCCGGTTCCAAATCCGACTTTATGTTAAGTTCTGATATTAACCGTGGTATATGGCAAAAATATTTAATGATCACTGTTTTATCTAGCGTCACAACAATGATGCATGCACCAATCGGTCCTATACGCGACAGTAAAGGTGGCGTGGATTTCGTCCGATCTTTATATGAAGAAGTTGCATCTATTATACGAACTCATAAAGCACCACTGGATGACAATATCGTTGAAAAATATATGAAGGGGTTAACTCAGTTATCTTACCATTTCAAAACTTCTATGCAACGCGACATGGAAAAAGGATTGAATATCGAAGCTGACCATTTACAAGGTTATTTATTAAATCTAGCGAAACAGTATCAACTAAATGCGCCACTACTATATGCTTCATATCAAAACCACAAGGTATATAAAGAAATGATTCAATAATCAATACAAAATGGAGAGACTTGTAAATGACATTCAATATGCAATCACACCCTTTTGATAACGCAACATACTTAAACCAACAAGAAACAGGTGTTTATTTCGGACACACGTCTGCCAATTATGCGAATATGATCGGCCCATTTGGTGGCGTTATTGCTTCAACATTATTACGCTCTATCTTAGAACACCCCGATTGTATTGGAAGCCCTGTTTCACTCACGGTCAACTATGCTGCACCTGTCAAAGATAAAGATTTTAAAATAATAGCAAAACCAACAAGAACAAATCGCTCAACCCAACACTGGTACGTAGAACTCTTGCAAAATGAACAAACAGTTATATCAAGTACTGCCGTGACTGCACTCAAAAGGAACACTTGGTCTTCTACAGAATTAGCAATGCCAGAAGCGCCTCCATTCAAAGAAGTTCCCAAATTACCAATGATAGATGTACCGCCATGGGTACAAAATTATGATATTAGAATCATTAAAGGTGCGCCTCGTGCCTTTACAAACGACAGCGTTACAGATTCTGTTACATTGCAATGGATAGAAGACATGCCAAAGAGAAAATTAGATTACCTATCACTCACATCCATTTGCGATGCTTTTTTCCCTAGAATATACGTCCGTCGCGAACCTTTCGTTCCGATTGGGACAGTATCATTAACAATCTATTTTCACATAGATGCATCAACTTTAGGCAAAGAGAGAGCGCAACCTGTGCTAGGACACACCCGTTCAATTAATTTTAATGAGGGTTTCTACGATCAAACCGGTGAAATTTGGAGTTCTAATGGGGTATTATTAGCTACAACAACTCAGCTTGTTTATTATAAAGCATGAATGTAAATTGGCATTAAAAAGGACGCGTCTATGAAATCATTTTAGAAAAATATGATTTCTGACTCGTCCCTTGTTTTATTTATGATTGCTGTTCGTTTGCTTCTTTTTGATTTGTACGTTTTTGTAACATGATTGATACAGCTGCAACAATAATAATTAAGATAATGATGCCGATAATCCCTAAGTATTTAGCGATGTTTCCTAATACAACACCTACTACTAAGAAGTCTGTATCAGAGAATGTCGTAGCAGCGCCACCTAATTCACCTAAAAACGGTAGGAATAAAAGTGGCAAGAAAGTAATTAAAAGACCATTTAATGCTGAACCAGCAACTGCGCCTTTTATGCCTCCTCTTGCGTTACCAAATACACCGGCCGTAGCGCCTAAGAAAAAGTGTGCTACTACACCTGGTAAGATAACCACGCCACCGAATAAGAATAATATAAACATGCCAATAACGCCTACAATAAAGCTTACAAAAAAGCCTATTAACACAGCGTTTTGTGCATAAGGAAAGACAATCGGGCAGTCTAATGCTGGTTTGGTGTTAGGAACTAATTTTTCAGAGATGCCTTTAAATGCAGGTACAATTTCTGCAAGAATTAAGCGAACCCCAGTTAAGATAATAAACACACCTGCTGCAAAAGTAACACCTTGGATAAGTGAAAATACAATAAAGTTCTGTCCGTCGCTAATTTCTGCATGTACATAACTTGGTGTAGCAAATAACGCTGCTACAAAATAAAGTAATGTCATTGTTAACGAAATACTAATCGTACTTTCTCTTAAGAAACTCAATCCTTTCGGAAAATTGATATCTTCCGTAGATTTAGACTTTCCTTTAAATAACTTTCCTATTTCGCCCGCAGCCCAGTAACTCATCGTACCGAAATGCCCTAACGCGACTTGGTTATTGCCAGTAATTTTTTTCATTGTCGGTTGTGCTAACGCAGGTAATAATGCCATTATCAAACCTAAAATCACTGCACCAATAATCACAGTCAATGTACCTGTTATATGACCAACTGACAATAATATGGCTAAAAATGCAGCCATATAAAATGTATGATGGCCTGTTAAAAATATATATTTCAAATTTGTAATACGTGCAATAATAATATTTACAATCATACCAAAGACCATAATTAATGCTGCAGTCGTGCCATATTGTTCTAAAGCAATTGAAATGATAGCTTCATTATTCGGTACAACGCCTTGTACACCAAATGCATGTTGGAAAATTTTACCAAATGGTTCTAACGATTGCGTCACCACATTGGCACCTGCACTCAAGACTAAAAATCCTAAAATCGTTTTTATTGTACCTGAAGTAATATCAGTGGCTGATTTTTTTTGGACAATCAATCCAATAAAAGCGATTAAGGCTACTAATATCGCTGGTTGGCTTAACACATCAACGATAAAATCAAGTATTGGCTTCATCGTATTACCTCCTTACTGAATATTAAAGTACGTTTAGATCAGTTAATTTTTCATCTAATTTTTGTTGTAGTTCTTCTTTGTCTAATATGTTATCTAGTACAATCACGTCGCCTAGTTTTTGTGTATTTTCTTCTAAATCTCTACCGCATATAAATAAATCTGCCATATCTGGACTGGCGCTCATAACATCGCTATGTTCTACTTTAATATCTGATGGCGCATTTAAATTTTTCAATGCCTCTTGCGCATTCATCTCTACCATAAAACTACTTCCTAAACCGTGACCACACACTACTAAAATTTTCATTTTCATCATTCTCCTTTAAATATATTTATAATTTCAACCGGCGTTTGTGCTTTTAACAATACCGAAACGGTCTCTTGATCGCCTAAAGTCGTTGCTAAATGCCTTAGTATTTCTAAATGCCCTTCATTATCTACAGCGCTTAAAACAAAAATTAACGAAGCATAATGCCCTTCTTCTGAAAAGTTAATATGCTGATTTAATTTCAACAAACTTAAACCTATCTTTTTTACATTGTCATTAGGTCGTGCATGTGCGATAGCTATTTCAGGTGCAATGACAATATATGGCCCTAGCTTTTCTACGCTATGAACCATTTCGTCAATATAATCTTGTTTAAAATAATCTTGCTCTTGTAAAGGACGAGCTGCAACACGAATCGCTTCACGCCAGTTTTCCACTTTATCAAGCACTTGCACTTTATCAGTTGATAAAATTTCTAATGTCATTTTTTCCTCCTTAATGTTGACTCACCTCATTGATACAATGCATGATTTCATTCATATCTCCTAAAAACAGTTTGTTTCTATACTGTTCGTCCATCACTAATTCACTAAATTGTCTTAATGCGTTCAAATGGATTTGGGGTTGTGCTGTTGCTAATGTCACTATGATAAAAACAGGATCATATTGGTTATGTTCAAAATGAATACCACCTTTGTAATGTACAATGCTAAACCCTACTGAACCTTTAACATGCGTTGGTTTAGCGTGTAATAACGCGATATGCGGGCTAATAACCATATAGGGCCCGAACGCATCAAGTTGTTCAATAATTTCTTCTGCATAAATATCATCTACAATTTGATCATCAACTAACGCTCCAACGCTTTGCTTAATAGCTTCATTTCTAGAAAGTGAAGGCTGGCATGTTAAAATCCTATTTTCTGGTAAAACGTCTTGCAATGTTCGTCCTAATCCCTTGATATCATTAACGTATTTTTCTCTTGAAATATTAATAATATCGTTCATTTGCTTTCGATCGTTTTTATCTAAAAATGGCGAAACATGAAGTACAGGTATCGATTCATGTTCAAATGGCACGGTTGAAATAATGTAATCGACGCCTTCATGTTTCAATAGGGTTTCGTTAATTTCATATATTGAATAAGCGTCTACAATTTCTAGTTCAGGGTAGATATGCCGTATCCTGCTTTTCAATAATTGCGATGTCCCTACACCAGATCCACAGAGGAGCACTACTTTTATAGCATTTGTTGTAATCGCTGAAATACGTTCAATAGCTGATGCAAAATGCAGCGTAATATATGCCAATTCATCTCTGTTAAAACAAATTTGATAATTCTCTTCAATCCCCCAAATATGATGTTGCAATCTCTCAATCATGTGATGGTACTGTTGGTGTATTTCATCTGTTAGTGGGTTTTTATGTGTCATGTCAAATTTCAATCGATGAATAGCTGGTCTCAAATGAACAATCAATCCATTTAATAATTTGCTATCATTCAATAAATCTAGTCCTAAATCAGCACTGATCCGTTCAATCAATTGTTCCGTCAAAATTTCTAAATCATCTACGTCTTCACTTGCATAGTTCATTTCTGACGTTTTAGCACCTAATAAATGCAACGTGATAAAACCTGCTTCACTTTTCGGAAAATGTATTTCAAATTTTTCCTCTAAAGATGCTTTTATCAATAATGCCACACGAAATTGGTCTGTTTTTGCTAATTTTTCATATTCTACTTCGGGAATTTCAAAAACAAACTTTTCTTTAGCACGATGTATCGCAATTAATATGTGATAAATCAAACCATCTATTGCGCTTTGAACTAATTGATAATTTGCTTCAAATAACACTGACGTTACAGCCAATCGAATATCTTCTAGTTCTTTATTAGAAAAGAGTTTATGTCCTATTTGATGTGTATGATTTTGAAAATATTCGTGTACACATGACGCATATGCCTTGCGGTAATGTGTTTCTTCACCTTCTATAATAAATCCTTTGTTTTTGATATATGTTAACTTCAAATTATATGAGGCTAACCAGATTTGTACACTTTTTAAATCATCTACAATTGTTCTACGTGTGACTGAAACCATGTTAGCTAATGATTGGGAAGATGTCGGAATATTAGACTCAAACAATTTCAGTATGATATAACGTATGCGCTCTTCTTTAGAATAATGAATTGAAGTCGCTGTATATCGATTAGTCATATCATTGAGTGGCATTGTAGTTTCAATCTTGATACCTGTATTTTTATTTCTAAAAATAGTTAAATCTAATTTCTGTGCCATACTTTCTATATATTCTAAATCATATTGTATTGTCCTTTCTGAAACATTAAATTGTGTAGCTAACTGATGAATAGGTATAAACGATTCACGTTCAAGTAAGAATGTTAATATATGATGCTGTCTCTTGCTTAACACACGAGCAACCTCCTTACATATATATTGTAACCGCTTACTATTAATGATAGGTGTGTAATCTCTTTCGTCTCGTAATCCGAAAAGTTGCACATCTATCACAAGCAGTTACTTTTTAAAATTATAAATTAATCATTAAATAATTTGTATATAAATTATGTTAGTAATACAAAAAGTGAGAACATGAGCATCTGATATAGAATATTATATTTAAAATAAAGTATTCATATATTAACAATTGTGGTTATTTAACCCTATTTAAAAATTAAAAAAACAGTAATGAAACTCAACGTCATATCTTGGTTTCATTACTGTTCTTAATAAAAAATATTTTCACTGATTTATTTCTTGATGTCACTATAATATTTTTATATCTATTAACGGTTAATTGACCTTGCAATCATTGATAGCGTATGTCTTTCACCCCGTAACGCTTTACTCAATTCAAATATATTCTCCACCGGTGCTAGTCCACAGGAACTACCATCACCAATGTGTTGGATATCTACACCACATATTTTATTTCTAATCGCAAAATCTCTAATTGTACTGGGATCAGCGCTTTCTTGACTTGTACCAATAGCTGACATCACAAGCCCACCATTACGATGTACGACTTTCACAATATCTTTAAGTTGCGTCTCGTCAAAACCTGGGACTGTACCAACTGCAGGTACAAGTATCATATCTGCCCCTGCTTCAATGAATTTTTCTACATATGTTTTTGTAATAACAGGTTCATCTACGCCAGAGCTATGCATTTTTCCAGCAATAATTAAACCTGAAAAATGTGCGCTTGTACTTTCAATTGCTTCTATAATTTTATCATTGGTTACTCCAGTTGCTGGATTGCCTGTCATACAAATAAAATTGACACCTAATTGTTCGAGCGCTCGAACTGTCTCAGAGCTTGCTTGACGCCCTAGTGCAATATCTAAGTGTGCCTCGGTCATATTTGCACGTTTATCAACTGGTTCTAAGTTCACCCCTACAGGTCTACCAACTAAATATCTCAATGTCTCTATCACGTGCGCCCCTTCACCAATGTTTTTTACTTTTGGATTAAATGCATCAAAACCATTTAATAAAATCAAATCTGCACCAAACGCACGGGCTAATTCAGCATTAGAAATATCTGGCACCATAGGCGTTTCAGTAACGATGTTTTCAGATAAAACGACACGTCCAGCGCTAGCTTTAATACTCTGCTTCAATTCTTTGCCTGTCATTTCAATGAGTTCTGATGCGTTGGCGCTCAATAATCTTTTTACCATATGATATCTACTCCTTGTATAAGCTGTTTTAGTTCCAACATGCTTTATAATTGAAATTCCAATTAATAAATATATTTCTTTTTACCTTTAAACTAAACGTGCTATATAGTTAATTATTTTACCATATACGCTATCGTCCGCTTATTTTAATTCTTTTTTAATAAAAAGCATTCTATATTCATTATCTGTTTTTAAAATTTTAAATTATTTAATTTTCAAAAACTGTAGCGTTTCATAAATATTAGTGTGATAATATATTTCAATATACATTACAAGGGGGAAGTTATATGCATTGTCCAAATTGCGGAAGTCCTATCGAAACATCAGATTTGTTTTGTGGGGAATGTGGGACAAAACTAACACAACAATCTAATAATACAAAGGTCAATTCGACTGCCACATCCCAACAAACACAGCATCATTCCATTTCAAAACAAGAAACGACACAACCTTCAGCTCAGTCAAATCATAAAAACGAAACATTTTCAACACACACAAATGTTATTTTAAATGAGTCAAAAAATTTCTTTTCAACTGCTTTCAGTCATCCAGATAAAGAACTTGCCAGCCCACACTATTTTTCTTATAAAACATTATTCAGTGTAATTATAGCTGGTTTTATATTGTCAATGATACTACTAGCCATTATTATCCCAGCTGAAATAGCATATATTATGAGCAGCAAAGCAAGTGTAGTTTTTAACATTACATTCTTCTTGCTCATAGCAATTACAGTGCTCTTTGGTATCACATTTGCTCTAATTAAAATTTTAAATATTAAAATAAGCCTACATAAAGCACTTTCAGATTTTGTATTAATAAACACCCTATCAGTGGTGATACTTTTACTAGGTTTACTATTTTCAGCAATCCATGTACCTAGTTTTGCAGTACTACTTATTATTATTTCTATATTATTTACTTTCATAGCACCAATATACTTAATTACCAAATATAGCCATAATCAGAGCATACGTATGCCAGTCATTTATTCTATGCTTATCTATATCGTTATCTTAGGCGTCATTTTACGCATCCTAGTCGAGGGTACTATTTCAAATACATTAAATGACTTAAGTTCATTTTTTAACACAGGTTACTAAGGAGGGAGTCAACCATGAAATATTGTAATAATTGTGGCGCAGAACTCAAACCAGGCCAACGCGTTTGTACACAATGTGGCACACCTGTCCAACAAAGATCAACACACCCAACACCACCAAAAAAATCAAAATTACCTATATATATCATCATTGTAGCCGTCATTGTTATTATAATTGCTTTATTTACTGCCTATAAAATCATCGATGCACAATTATCTCCAACTAAACAAGCAGAAGCAATTTCTAAAGATTTAAAAGACCAAGATACAGATAGCTTGGCCAATCATTTAACATCAAATGGAGATCCCATTTCTAAAGACGAAGCTAAAGCAATTTATAAATATATTGATGAAACAGATAGCGTTGATCGCGTTGCAGATGAATTACAAAATAGTGCTAAAAATGTAAAAAATCACAAACTAAATGATCATACAGTCACTGTAGGTGATACCTCCCTTATTAATATTACTCAAGATGATAAAAAATGGGGAATATTTAAAAATTACATTTTTAACGTAAGTACTGAACCGGTCTCTATTACATCAAATGAAAACAGTACACTTTCTTATAAACTTAACGGTGAAACAAAACAAGTTAAGTTAAAACAAGATAAAACAAAAACACTTGATGACTTCCCTATCGGTATATACGATTTAAAAGCAACACAAAACGTTGAGGATAAAAAATTCAAAGGCGTGGTTCATATCGATATGTCAGAAAGTAATAGTGCTGATCTACAATTCAAACAAAAACGTTTTACTGTAACTATTGATTCAACATACGCTAATTCAGATACACTCAAACTTTACATTAATGATAAAGAACAACCAAATTTTGATGAATTTGATTCAGAAACATATGGGCCATATGCACCAGATGAAAAAGTCGAAGTTTACGCTACAACAAAAGTTGAAGGTAAGCAATTCAAATCTAGTGTAGAAAACATTTCAAGTCCAAAAGAGGACGAAGATGAAATAGATGTTTCATTATCTTTTGATGACGACGCTATCAGTGATTACGAAGATAAAATTTTGGAAAAAGAGACTAACTCTGAGTCTGAAGATGACGATAGTGATTCTAGTTCTGAAGAGAAAGTAACACGTGAAAATGTTATAGATAAAGTAGAGTCTTATGAAGGGAGCGCATTAGATACAGATAATTATACTTATAAAGAACCTGAAAAAACGGAAGATGGCTGGGGATTCTCATTCACTGATAAAGACGGTGAATTAGCTGGTTCTTATACCATTGATGAAGATGGCTATGTTACCGAATATGATGAAGATGGAGAAGAAGTTGATTCAGGGTATTAAATCCTTTTATACAAGCTAGGGATAGAAATGAGCTACATCCAGTTAAGTAGACAACTCAATAGTTAAAATTGTATCTAGGCTGATTTCATATCATTTATGAGGTCAGCCATTTTTAACGTCATGCTTCCATTATTAAAGAAATATTAAAAAAATTAATGTTTAGACTACATTAGTGGGGTATACACAAAGTACGCAATATTATATTTAAAGAAAATTGAAGGTGAGACAATGAATGACAACCATTCTTTCAGTGATTATCCAAAAATCTTAAAAATTGAAGATGACGGAAAGATAATTGCCCTAGACAAAAATGGAAAAGTGAACACGGATTTAAATATTCACACTGTAAGTGATGAACAACAACAAGCTATTTTTGGAGATATATTATACCAGCCTTACCGTCGTATAACTAAAAGTAACCAGTTATATGATACGAATTCACAAAAAAGCCATAATCAAGAACCACATTATAATCAACAAGACCGTGAACGTGAATTATATTTATTAGATGAAAATAAAAAAGCTAAACGTAAAAACGTTTGGTTAGGTTTGGGGGTCATTGTCTTACTGATCGTTGTCATCATTTTTGCAGTTACCACGTATATAAACAGTGATAATAATGAACAACAGTCTACTAAACAGACAAGCGAGCAGCAGTCTGCTAATCAAAACCAATCAAATGATACTCAAGGTAGTAACGTCAATTTCCAACGCCAAAATAATGAAGTTAAGGAGGATATTCAATCATTAAAAGAGAACATTTCTAATTCTAACAATAACACCGATTCTAAGTTGCAAGCATTACAAGATAAAGTAGATAGTTTAAAACAAGAAGCAGATTCTAATAAAACGAATAATTTAGCAGAGAAATACCAAACTACCGTAGACGATTTAAAACAAGCCAAAGATGAAAAAGACAATGGTAACACTAATCAAATGCAAGCAGAGCTAGACAAAGCAAATCATAAATTAGACGATATAAAATCAAAGTTCTCTTCTTTATTCAATGACAAAGAAGATACAGATCGCACGAACAATAACGAAAGCTAAACGAATAATCTAACTTAAATTGAACACATATACGATTCAAGCTAATCTTTTTATATGCAACACCCATTATGTTTATTGCATACAAACGCGTCTCCATTTTGATTGGAGATGCGTTTTATTTTGATTATGTATATTTATTTACATGACATGTTCAAATCTATAACTTCCTCTTTATACTTCATTAACTACATGAAAAAAATTTTCAATGAGTGCTAATTAATCACCCCAAGCATTTATTTTTAGTATACAGCACACTGATTTTTAAAGGATTTTCCTCCCCTAAATGTTTATATTTAAATATTACAAAATTAGCAACTATCTTTTGTAAGCGTATACAAAACTGAATTTTCATGCTATTATCTTATAAAATTAAACAAAAGTTTATATTTTAAACTTAAGTTTAACTTTTACTTTATAGCAAAGGAGGTTCGTCATATGAATAAAAATGAACAAGCAGTTTTAGATCGCATTCAAGAAAACCCATTCATCTCACAACAAGAATTAGCACAATCTATTGGATTATCAAGGCCTGCCGTTGCAAATATTATTTCTGGCCTTATACGTAAAGAATATGTATTAGGAAAGGCCTACGTTCTAAACGAAGACTATCCTATTGTTTGTATCGGGGCTGCAAACTTAGATAGAAAATTCTACGTCCATACTGATTTGCAGTTAGAAACTTCTAATCCTGTAACCTCAACAAGATCCATAGGTGGTGTTGCAAGAAACATTGCAGAGAATTTAGGACGTATGGGAGAAACTGTTGCATTTTTGTCAGTAAGCGGAAACGATAGTGAGTGGGATATGATTCATAAATTGTCGAGTCCATTTATGAATTTAGATCATGTGCAACAAATCGAAAGCGCTAATACTGGTTCATATACTGCATTAATCAATAATGAAGGTAATATGGAATATGGTTTAGCAGATATGGAAGTCTATGATTATATTTCACCAGAATTTTTAATTAAGCGAACCCATTTATTAATTAAAGCAAAATGTATTATTGCAGATCTTAATATTTCAAAAAACGCAATGGATTTTCTATGTGCTTATTCAGAAAAGCATAATATTAAACTGATTATTATACCTGTGTCGTCTCCAAAAATGAAAAATATGCCTGATTCATTACATGCTATCGATTGGCTCATTATAAATAGAGATGAAACAGAAACTTATTTAAATATGGAAATCACTAATACAGATGATTTAAAAAATGCTGCTAAAAAATGGAATGACTTGGGCGTGACAAATGTCATTATTACTAATGGCATCAAAGAACTTATTTTTAGAAATCATACAGAAGAAGTCATTAAGTCTGTTATACCTTCTAACCATGTTGTTGATGTAACGGGAGCTGGAGACTCTTTCTCTAGTGCTGTGATATTCAGTTGGCTAAATGAACTAGATACTGAAAGCATACTAACAGCAGGAATGATTAATTCACGAAAAACAATTGAAACTGAATATACAGTGAGACAAAACTTAGATAAAAAACAATTATTTAGAGACCTGGAGGAATATAAAAATGAAACAATACATTGATTTTTCTAAAGAAGTGAAACAAGCTAAAGCAGAGAACAAACCCATTGTAGCATTAGAATCAACCATCATTTCACACGGTATGCCTTATCCACAGAATGTTGAAATGGCAACAAAGGTCGAAAATATTATACGCAAGAACGGTGCGATTCCAGCAACGATTGCATTAATCGACGGAAAAATTAAAATTGGTCTTGAAAAAGAGGAATTAGAGTTACTTGCAAACAGTGACAATGTTGCGAAAGTATCACGCCGCGATTTTACAGAAGTGCTTGCCACTAAACGCGTCGGCGCAACTACAGTTGCCTCAACGATGATGTGTGCTGATTTAGCAGCAATTCAATTCTTTGTTACTGGTGGTATCGGAGGTGTACATAGAGGTGTTGAAAGCACTATGGATATTTCAGCTGATTTAGAAGAATTAGGTAAAACGAATGTCACAGTGATTTGTGCGGGCGCTAAATCTATTTTAGATTTGCCAAAAACAATGGAATATCTTGAAACTCAAGGCGTACCAGTAATTGGCTATAAAACTGATGAGTTGCCAGCATTCTTTACGAGAGAGAGCGGTATTAAATTGAACAGCTCATCTGAAAATCCAGAAGATATTGCACGTATTTGTAAAGTTAAAAATGATTTAGATATTGAAGGTGGCGTAGTTATCGCTAACCCAGTACCTAAAGAAGATGAATTATCTAAATCATATATCGATAGTATCATTGAAGAAGCAGTTAAAGAAGCTGAAGCACTAGGTATTAGCGGCAAAGACTCTACGCCATTCTTACTCGGTAAAATCGTTGAAAAATCTGATGGTAAGAGTTTACACACAAATATTAAACTAGTTGAGAACAATGCGATACTAGGAGCTAAAATTGCAGTTGCTTTCAATCAAATGTAGGTGATCCTTATGTCAATCTTATTTGCCTTTACAGGTATAATTTTTGCATTATTTATCGCTTTTCTATTTAGTTACAATAGAAAAGCAATTGATTTTAAAAAACCACTCGTGATGTTAATCGTTCAAATCGTTATCGTGTTATTTATGATGAACACGAATATTGGTTTAACCATATTAACGGGGTTAGGTTCATTTTTTGAAGAATTAATTAATATTAGTAAAGCGGGCATCGACTTTGTATTCGGTGGTTTACAAAATAAAGGCGCTTCAACATTCTTTATTACAGTGTTATTACCTTTAGTATTTATTTCCGTGTTAATCGGAGTATTAAATTATTTTAAAATTCTTCCATTTATTATTAAATATGTAGGTATTATCATTAATAAAATCACACGCATGGGTCGTCTCGAAAGTTACTTTGCTATTTCAACTTCTATGCTAGGACAACCAGAAGTTTACCTAACAATCAAAGAAATGATTCCTAAATTATCTAAAGCTAAATTATATACGATTACAACTTCCGGTATGAGTGCTGTGAGCATGGCTATGTTAGGTTCGTATATGCAAATGATCGAGCCTAAATATGTTGTGACTGCTGTTATGTTAAATATTTTCAGTGCCTTAATTATCGCAAGCGTAATCAATCCTTATAAATCAGACGACAGCGATGTAGAAATCTCTAACTTAACCGCTGATGAAAATATTTCCAATAATGCTAAAGCAAAGCCTAAAAAAATACCCTTCTTCCAGATGATTGGTGATAGTGCAACGGATGGTTTTAAAATTGCCGTAAGTGTTGCTATTATGCTGCTTGCATTCATTTCTCTGATGGAAGCAATCACAGTATTATTTAACTTTGTAGGCTTAGATTTTAAACAATTAATCGGTTTTATCTTTGCGCCTATTGCATTTATTATTGGTATACCATGGAGCGAAGCAGTTCAAGCCGGTTCATTGATGGCGACAAAGTTAATCACGAACGAGTTTGTTGCTATGTTAGATTTCCAAAAATTAGCTGGTGATTTAACACAACGTACACAAGGTATCATTTCTGTATACCTTGTTAGTTTCGCTAACTTTGGTACAGTAGGTATTATTGTTGGTGCAATTAAAGGCTTTAGTAATGAACAAGGCAATAAAGTAGCATCGTTTGCCTTACGTCTGCTTCTAGGCTCTACACTAGCTTCAATTATCTCTGCATCAATGATTGGTTTAGTTTTATAAAATAAAAGACGATGGGTAGATTGGTTTATCACCAACCGCCCTCGTCTTTTTTTACGAGTTAAAAAAACCTAAGATGAAGTCAGCGCCTTTAGCTAATGCGTCAGCAATGCTAGTTCCCATTGTTATCCAATCAGCGTTTAAACCTGCTTTTACCGCTTCACTGATTGCGTTTACGAAATTAGACATTTAATACACCTCTTTCTCTATCACCTTTTATTCAAAGGTTGTTTACTTTCAACTAAATTGTAATACAAAAAAATAATATTGTTGTAGGCATTTCTTAACTTACGCTTTTTTATTCCTAATCGCCAATGCAACTCTTTTTAAATGAATAATATTTCCTATTTGTAACATTGAATCTTTAAAAATAATTATTTCTTTTATCCAAATGCATTATGTAATTTTTTATAGCGAATAAGCATTTAAAAACAATCTTTAATAAATTAACACAAAATAAGAGCGAGACAGAAACCCTAAAAAATTTCACGCCCCGCCCTACTTAAATATTCTTAAAAAAGTTATTATGTCTTAATATAAATATTTATCATTTTATTATTTATGATTGATTGCTCTCTAACAACGCTTCCACTTCATTTTTAATTGTTGTGACATGGGGACCATAAACGATTTGTACGCCGTTTCCTTTTTGTATGACACCTCTAGCCTCTGTAGAATTGGGTATTTGTTTATCTACTGGGTCATCCGTTTTTAATGTCACTCTTAATCTTGTAGCACAACAATCAACAATATCTATATTTTCTTTTCCTCCTAAGCCTTTAATGATTGTTTTAGCACGATCTGTAGCTTGAACTGTTTCTATGGCTGCTTCGTCTTCACGACCAGGGGTTTTAAAATTAAATTTACTAATTAAGAATCTAAAAATAGCATAATAAATCATAAACCAAACGATACCTATAGGGATAACCCATAAGAAGTTTGTCTTAGCATTGCCTTGTAATACACCAAATAATAAAAAGTCTATAAAGCCACCACTAAACGTTTGACCAATCGTAATGTTAAATATGTCAGCCATCATAAATGCTAAGCCATCTAAAAAAGCATGAATGACATATAATACAGGTGCAACAAATAAAAAGCTAAATTCTAAAGGTTCTGTAATGCCTGTTAAAAATGACGTTAATGCAGCTGATAACATTAAACCTCCTACGACTTTTTTATGTTTCGGTTTAGCAGTATGATAAATTGCTAATGCTGCGCCACAGAGACCGAACATCATCGTAATAAAACGCCCTGACATATAACGCGAAACGCCTGAATAATATTTAGTCACGTCTGGGTCGCCTAACTGAGCAAAGAATATATTTTGTGTTCCTTGTACGAGATGGCCTTTGACCTCTAATGAGCCACCTAATGCAGTTTGCCAAAATGGTAAATAGAATATATGGTGTAAGCCAAATGGGCCCAACAACCTCAATATAAAACCAAAGAAGAAAGTGCCAATTACACCTGTTTTATCTACAATACCACCAACACCAAAAATCCATCCTTGTATCGTTGGCCAAATAAAAAACATAATGACTCCAAGTATAATAGAAGCGATAGCTGTAATAATTGGAACAAAGCGAGATCCTCCAAAGAATCCTAAATACGAAGGTAATGCTATTTTATGATATTTGTTATGTAAAAGCGCTGTCATAACACCCGTTATAATACCGCCAAATACACCCGTTTCTACCGTTTGAATACCCAGCACCATACTTTGGCCTTCTTCAGCTAAATTTCCTTTAGCTAAAGTCTCTGTAATGGTTAACAAGCCATTCATAGAAGCATTCATAATTAAGAAACCTAACATCGCAGCTAATCCTGCAGTGCCTTTATCACTTTTAGCCAAGCCTATTGCAACACCAATGGCAAAAATAACAGGTAGGTTTTGAAATACAATATTACCTGCAGAAGACATCAGTACGAATATATTTTGTAATAAAGCAATATCCAACATAGGGTAAGCTTTAATGGTATTAGGATTACTTAATGCACCACCAATGCCTAATAATAATCCAGCTGCTGGTAAGATAGCGATAGGTAACATAAATGATTTACCAAACTGTTGTGCCCTCTCGAACAATTTACTCATATGATTAACCTCCTAATTACCATCAATATACAGTTAAAGAAAATATTAATCAATGGGTTTTTATATTATGAAAAACTTTTTCAAAAAATATTGAAAACACTTCTTTGAAACATAAAAAATAAGAGAGATAGAAATTATATTTTTAAAATATAATTTCTATCTCTCTGTTTCTACAGTAATGCATCTGCTTATACGTCGCTTTTAAAACTTACTTTGCGCTCATATTATTTAAAATATATCGCCCAAAGTTCCTGCCATTATAGCTTTAATCGAATGTAATCTATTTTCTGCTTGTTCGAATACAACAGAATGTTTACCTTTAAAAACTGCATCTGTTATTTCCATTTCTGTTAATCCATGCGTTTTATAAATTTGTTGTCCTACTTCTGTGTGTACATCATGAAATGCTGGCAAACAATGCATCACAATAACATTTGGATTCATAGTATTGACGAGCATGGCTTCATTAATCTGGTATGGAAGTAAATCATTAATACGTTGCGTTTGAACAGATTCGTCTTCTCCCATTGAAAACCATACATCAGTATATATCGCATCCGTTTTATAAACAGCTTGTTGGATATTATCTGTAATTAAGATTTGACTACCTGATTGTAATGCGTAAGTTTCAGCAAGTTTTTGTATATCTTGATGTGGAAATAATGATTCAGGTGCTGCAATATGAATATTTACACCTAATATTGCTCCAGTAACTAACAAATCATGCGCGACGTTGTTTCTTGCATCACCTACATAAGTCAAAGTCTTGCCTTGTAATGTACCTAAACTTTCTTTTAAAGTATAAAAATCTGCAACCATTTGCGTTGGATGCCACTCATTCGTTAAACCATTCCACACTGGCACATTTGCATGTTGTGCTATGTTTTCTACATCACTTTGATGATGTCCTCTAAATTCAATACCATCATACATACTTCCTAATACTTTTGCAGTATCTTCGGTAGATTCTTTAACGCCTAAATGAATATCACCTTGGCCAAAATGTTCTGGGAAAGCACCTAAATCATTTGCTGCCACACTAAACGCTGCGCGTGTTCTTGTAGATGGCTTTTCAAATAATAAAGCAATATTTTTCCCTTTAAGATATGGATGTGGGATACCTCGTTTTTTCTTCTCTTTAAGTTCTCCAGTAAAATCGATTAAAGTTACGAGCTCATCTAAAGAAAAGTCACATGTTTTCAAAAAACTTTTTCCTTTAAATGATTGTAGTTTTTTTAAATTTGTTGTGTACGCCCCAATGTCATCACTCCAATGTTTTTATAAAGTTAATATACATATTAAACCTAAATAAACTATAAATCAAGAATAAATATACTTTTTATTGCATATTATTAAAAAAATGAAGTTAGCTTTTTCTTTTAAAAATATAAATAACCTCCCAAATGGTACATACCATTCTACACTGAAGTCCTATTTTATAACGTTTGAGGGATAAAAATTTTTAAGCATAAACACTGAGGCAGTTATTTTTTAGGTTATGATTTAATGCGCTTATTTTTAAAATTTTATAGTATATTGCATACATAATAGTTAATCCATGGAGGTGAACATCTATGTTAGATTTACTATTGTCTACTTTTAAACAAATTGCTGCTCAATTCGTTTCAGGCGGTTTTCAAGAAAAATAATTACATTTTTAACCACTCTGTCTCAAAAATTTGCATAATCATATCTTAAAGTAAATACAAAAAACAGGAACACGATATCCAATTTCATCAAATTGATATTGTGTTCCCGCTTTATATACCTTATTTAAAAATAAATAATCCAGTACCGTCTCACTTCAATTACATATTTTTTGAATGCTAAAGCCTATCGCTTTAATTGGTTTATTTTTAATTATGCAAAACATCGGCCTTAGTGCGTGCACGTTCTTCTGGTGTTTTTAAGAAACGTGTCATAATGGCGCTGGCAACATATAATCCAAATATCAAGTACATCATGCCTTGAACACCAATACTACTATAAAATAATGCTACTAAACCTGGACCAGCAAAAACGCAAAGACCTGCGCCTAAATTTAAAATTGCCATAGCTGGCCCTTTATCACCATCATGTACAAGTGACGGAACAAGTGCAGAAATAGGAACAAACCCTGCTAAACACACACCCCATAAAAAGCCTACTGTACCAACAATAAAGACGTTGCCTGTAAATAATTCAGGTACAAAGTAAAGACCTAATGTAAATACTGCACACCCAATACCACCGATATAAGAAATTGTATTTTTCCAACCTATTTTATCGCTTAAAGCGCCAAATATGAGGTTAAATATGATATTAGCTATAAAAATTGTTCCCCAAATATTTAACCAAGTTGTTGTTGCAATGCCTTTAGACGCTAAATAAATTGGTAAGAATAATGGGAAAGCATATTGTGCTGCTTGGTTAATTACTCTGACAACGCATGCCACTGCAACACGTGGTTCTCTTTTTAATATTGTGATACCTGCCAAAATCTCACTGATATGTTCTTTAAACCCGTGCCCTTTTTCTTCAACTATGAACTGATCTCTATTGACAAACACAGCTAAAAACGTACCTAATAACACCCAAACAATCGCAGTCCACAATGTAAAGAAATGACCGAATAATTGAATCGCTAACGAAGAATAGAATGATCCTAAGACGCTTAATCCCCCTGTAAATACAAACCAGAACCAACCTACAGCTGCACCTAATCTTTTTTGTGGAGAGCGGTAAGCCACCCACACTAAAAAGGAATAAGCAAATAGTGGGTAGCCAAAACCTCTTATAGCGTAAGATGGGATCATGATGTTGTAATCCATTGTCGGAATGGCAAATCCAACAAATATCACATGTCCAATAATATATAATCCCGTACCTAACAACATTACTTTTCTCGGGCCGATAATTTCAACCAACACACCTGATAACCAAGAACCAATCGCTATCGTCACACCATAACATGTAGTCAAAATCGCTGTCTGTTGTACAGATAATCCATTTTCATGTAAATATGGACTAATCCAAGCTAATTCTAACCCATCGCCCATCATAAAAATCAATACACCAATATACCCCCATAACAAAGTTGGTGGCATACCTATTTTAGTCAGTTTATCACTCATTTCACACACCCCTTATATAAAACATCCAATCATTTATATATATTGGATTATCTAAAATTAAAATACTTGGAAACGCTTTCAAATATTATCATTATATTATTACATTTTTTCTATTAATGCAAATTTATTTTCGTTTGTTTTCGTTTATGAATAAATGGTTTTCGAATTACGAAAATATCGTTTTATGTCATAGATTAAATACAAAGATACCAATATCTATGCTATCTAAATTGAAATATAAATAATATATTTTTTATAAACAATTGAAAATCCTATTGAAAACGGTTACAATATATATTATTTAGTCATCATATGACTAGATGATTATTGATTATATGAATAAGGGAGTTTTATATAAAATGATGTTATTAGTCGCTTTCAGTGCAGTAATTGTACCTTTTATATTTCTAGTACTTTTACGCATGTCTGCTTTAAAAGGAATGATTATTAGTGCTGTCGTAGTTACTGTTTTAGGGATATTTGTATGGGGGATGCAAGGTAATGTTGTAATAGCTTCTATACTTCAAGGTACACACAAAACCTTAACTATTCTTTATATTTTATTTGGCGCGCTTGTTTTGCTCAATACATTGCGTCAAACAGGTGCAGTCAATCGCATAAATGCAGGTTTTAAAAAAATCTCTCCAGATATGCGTGTACAAGTTATCATCGTTGCCTTCTTATTTGGTTCACTTATTGAAGGTGCATCAGGATTTGGAACACCTGCTATGGTAACAGCACCATTACTGGTCGCTTTAGGTTTTAGACCTATAGTTGCTGTCGCTACTGCTTTAATCGCTGATAGTATTGCTGTTTCTTTCGGAGCTGTAGGGACGCCAGTTATTGTAGGATTAAGTACTTTAAAAGAAGCAAATCAAGCTTTTTTCCATTCTACTGCTGAACAAATCACGATACTAGACTTACTAAGTGGTATCTTTATACCTATTATCGTTATTGCTACAATGGTTATTTTCTTTGGTAAAAATAAAAAATTAAAATCTATCATTGAAATGCTACCATGGTTAGCATTAATTGGTATTGTATACGCTGTTTCTGCATTTATATATGCACATATCTTTGGTGCAGAGTTTGTAGCTATATTAGGCTCGTTAACAGGACTTGTTGTAGCGGTATTAACAGCAAGTAAAGGTTGGCTATTGCCTAAAACAATTTGGAGAGACGCTGCGGATGAAACTTACGAAGCTGATGTGAATGAACACTCTATGAGTTTGTTAACAGCTTGGGCGCCATATGTAATGGTTGTTATTTTACTCCTATTAACAAGAACCATACCAAGTATTGAATATGTCACAACGCATTTTCTTGATTTTTCTTGGAATAATATTTTAAATTTCTCAGAAATATCATCTGAATGGCAGTTCCTTTATTCACCAGGTACGATTCTAATTTTATCTGCACTTTTTGCAATTTTAGTTCAAAGAAAATCCTTTAAAAATATGGCCAATGCAAGTAAAGAATCATTATCTACCATTAAAATCACAGGTATCACGCTCGTCGCTACGCTTGCGATGGTACATGTTTTTATCAATTCTGGTATTAATATCAATGATTTGAATAGTATGCCAGAATATATTGCCCAAAATATGGCTGCCACTTTAGGGCCAATTTGGTTATTTGTAGCTCCATTCTTAGGTGCACTAGGTTCATTCATTACTGGTAGTGCAACTGTTTCAACGTTGACTTTTTCACCTATCCAGATGAATATAGCAAATTCCATTGGCGCTGACCCATTTATTGTCTTAGCAGCACAGATTATTGGCGCTGCTGCTGGAAATATGATTTGTGTGCATAACGTAGTCGCTGTTTGTGCCGTTGTAAATATGCCAGGCAAGGAAGGCAGCGTTATTAGAAAAACATTAGGTCCTGCGTTAATTTACTGTATATTAGCCGGTATAAGCGCTTATTTGATTGCTCTACTCTTCACGTAATATAAAGACAGCGCAACGTCTAGAATATAAATTCCAAAATTCAGCCCCCAAAAGATTTCTTTTTGGGGGCTGTTTCATATAAATGCTTCGTGTTGTTTTGCTTCATTGATACGAACATATTTTGAGTTTGTAGTCTCAAGACGTTAGCTATTCATGCAAGCTTGTCGCAAGCAATATTATGTTTACATATAATTGCCATAGATTTCTACTATAAATCCAACATTTTTATAGGCAATTTCACAAATATAGATTTAAATTTAGTCTATTTTTGTTTTTAATGTGGTGTTGCTTTTTACATTAAAAAGCAATCATCACTTTAGAAGATAATCGTGAATTGGCTGCTACTTCAAACGCTTCTTTATATGCTTCAATATGATAGGTTTGAGTCACCACATTTCCAATTTTTTCATTTTTTTCTAATACTTTTAATGCGTCTTCTATTTCACTATTAAATCTATAACAGCCACGATATGTAGCTTGTTTAATATTAATAGGACTTAAGTTAATCGGTGCTGCTTTATCTTGTAAATTACCAACTTGTATAATAACGCCACCAATATTTACGGCTTTAAATGCTGTTGATATAGCTGGCGTTGCACCCGAACATTCTAATATGACATCATATTGGTCTTCAGGTACATCATTTTCCTTAATATTTAGTGTTTTGATATCTCCCATATCTTTTGCACGTGATAATGGTTCTTCTAACATATCTGTAATCGTAACACTTTTAGCACCTAATGTATAAGCAGCACCTGCAGCAAGTAAACCAATCGGCCCTGCGCCAGAAACCAGTACAGATTTATCTTTTACTCCGCCTGCTAAATTAATAGCGTGCATACCTACACTAAGTGGTTCAGCCAATGCTCCTAGCTTTAACGATACCTTATCAGGCAAAGCTAATATTTGAGATTTATCGACCAACATTTTTTCAACCATTGCACCTTGTTGGTGAGGTAAATATCTGGCAGATCCTAAATAAGCACCATTTGGCCAAACTTCAGGGTTATTTGGTAATCTTTCAATTTTTTCACCATAAGTAGCTGGGTGCACTGTAACCTTAGTGCCTTTTGGTAAAGTTTCACCTTGATATTCCATATCTTCAAGTAATATGCCACTGAGCTCATGACCAGGTGTTAATGGTTCACGTATCACTGCTGGCCCACTAGCACCTTCTGCTAAATAATGTAAATCAGATCCACAAATACCCACGTACTTCACTTCAATCAATACTTTAGTATCATCTTCATGACTATTTAAAGTCTCAACATCTCTCAATTCGATATCTTCTTTTCCATTAATAAATACCGCTTTCATACTCACCTTACTCCTTTCAACTTTATAACATTATATTTAAAAGTAATACAAATACTAATCCGCAAACTGAAATGGCCGTTTCTAATACAGACCAAGTTAAAAATGTCTCTTTCACAGTTAAACCGAAATATTCTTTGAAAATCCAAAATCCTGTGTCATTAACATGTGAAAAAATGATACTACCTGCCCCGATTGCAAGTGTGACCAATGCTAAATTCGCATCTGTTGCTTGTAGTAATGGTAATACAATACCCGTCGTAGATATTGCTGCAACTGTAGCTGATCCTTGTGCAATACGTAACAATGAAGAAACAATCCACGCTAATAATATGGGAGACATACTAGAACCGACAAACATATGTTCAATTGTCTTACCTACACCGCCATCTATTAAAACTTCTTTAAATGAGCCGCCTGCGCCTAAAATCAGTATCATCATACCTATCGGGATAATTGCAGAAGACGCACTATCCATCACTTGATTCATCGTTCTTCTTCTACGTACTCCCATTGAATAAATAGCAAATAATAATGAAATTAACATTGCTACAGGAGCGTTACCTATAAAATAAACAACACTTTCAAATTGATTTGTAGCACCATCTTGATGTCCTGTTATCATTTGAACAATAGTTGCAAACAACATCAAAATGACCGGTAATAATGCTGTAAACACACTAATACCAAAGCCTGGTTTATCTTTTTCATTTATTGGAATTTCAGAAATAATATTGGACATATCTACTTCTTTTTTAAAAGCACTTGGCGATAATTTAGGTAACATATGTATCAATAAACCTCCTACAATGACAACTGTAGGGATAGCAATGATAATACCATATAATAATACTTCACCTAAATTAGCATTCAATTCTTTAGCAATAACAACTGGACCTGGATGTGGCGGTAAAAAACCGTGCGTGACAGATAAAGCAATCGCCATTGGAATACCAATTTTCATATGAGAAACACCCAATCGCTTAGCTATCGTAAACGCCAATGGAATTAATAATACAAGTCCTACTTCAAAGAACAGCGCAATACCTATAATAAATGAAGCTAAAATCATAGCCCATTTGATGTATTTTTCACCAAACTTATCAATAAGCGTGTCAGCAATACGATTCGCGCCCCCGCCATCTGCAATAAGTTTTCCCAAAATAGCACCTAGACCAAATATAATAGCAACACTACCTAAAGTGTTTCCCATCCCTTTTTCAACGGTTTCTATAATTTTGTCTAATGGCATACCTAAAATAACACCGGTGAAAATAGATGTAACAATTAATGCAATAAATGCATTTATCTTAAATTTAATAATTAAAATCAAAAGTACAATAACACCTAAAACAACGCCTATAAGTGGCCAAAATTCCCCAAACACCGAAACACTCCCCTCGTTTATTTATGATTAATATATTATGATGGCATAAATTATTTGATGTTTATTCCACATTATGAAATGGTATATCATATAAAGGAATCAACTAACATTATAAAGGGATTATGAAAACGTTGTCAATTCAATATTGAAAACGTTGTTATTTTAAGGAGGTAAATTATGTCAAATGTGCAATCACTTGATCGTGCTTTAAATCTATTAGAATTGATTTCAAAATATAGCCCAGTATCATTAAACCAACTCGTATCATTAAGCGGCCTATCTAAAACAACGATACACCGTTTAGTGCAAGCTTTAATTGAGAACAATTATGTAAAAAAAGATAACTTAACACATCAATATGAACTGACCTTTAAATTATTCCAATTAGGATATGCTAGCATACAAAATATTGATCACTTAAATATTGCTAAAAGTTTAATAAGTAAGCTTGCTATAGACGTTAAAGAAACGTGCCATTTAGTATTAGAAGATAAAAATGAAGTTTTATATATTGAGAAATTTATACCTGATGGGGCACAACAAACAATGTCTTCTAAGATAGGGTTGCGTTCGCCTATGTATTGTACAGCTGTTGGAAAAGCCATTTTATCTACTTATAGTGACGAAGCGATTCACAAGGTGTGGGATGCAACACAAATTAAAGCACATACCGAAAATACGATTACTAATGTAGAGGATTTAATGAGCGAAATAAAAATGATTCGCCAACAAGGTTACGCGGAAGATAAAGAAGAAAATGAAACAGGGATTTTTTGTATTGGTACATATTTTGTAAACTTTAGAAATGAAGTTCAAGGTGCTATCAGTTTATCTTTTCCTACTGCTCAAATTTATAAAAAAGATTTTCTTATATCACAATTAAAAGCCACTGCTCAATCCATTTCAAAGCATTTAGGATTTATTGTAACTTAAAGGGCATTATTTCAAATAAACTTCTTATTATTATCATATTGATTATTATTTTGATAAAGTACAAGTAAATTATTTCTTATATTGATATGTAAACATGAGGATTGGGTGGGATTCGTTTATGAAAATTGAAAGCATTAAATTATTCACTTCAGAATTAGCAGAGACATTCCAATTTTATGAAGAAACTTTAGAATGTCCCGTTCGTATGATTAATGAGGAGACTTTTGTGGTTGAAATTGGGGAGACACATTTGTATTTCCAACAATCTGACGAAGACGTCCAACCCTTCTACCACTTTGCAATTGATATTCCTTACAACCATTTTTATGATATGAAACAACATTACCAAAATATTTTATTCTTGTTGATGGAAGATGGTGCACATGCCACTTATTTTGAGTCTTTCATTGCACATTCGTTTTATTTTCACGATCCATCGGGCAATGTTGTTGAACTGATAGCAAGAATCTCTAATATTACAGATGAGCCTGAATTCTCAAGGATTAGTGAGATTGGATTCGTTTGTAATGAAGCAAATGAAGTGTTCGAAGCATTATCAAAGTATTATTTAAATACATATGAAAATCAGCCATTTATAGCAGAAGATTTGAATTTCATTGGAGACACCCGTGATGATAGCTTTATTTTACTTACTCCAGAAAATAATAAATGGTTATTTTCCGAAAAAATGTCTGAATCCTATCCAATTACGATACAAACGTCAGAGTTTGAATTATCAATGGATCAACAAGATCAATGGCATTTAATTACTTTATAAAACAGCCAAAACAAGTGGGAGAAAGATATCAAAAATCTTAAATTGATATTTTTCTCCCACTTTTTAATGATTATATGTTTAAAAAAGCTGATATAACAGTACACATTAACTGGGTCTGTCTACGTAAGACAAGCCCAATGTCAATCATATAGCTACTGTTTCATTTCTCAACTTCTTAAGCAATCTATTCTTTAACTTGCGACTTGTCACTGACAAATTTCTTTAAAGTTTTATTTAAACCATCTCTTGCTTCTTGGTCATAATTATAACTACCATCATCATTTTGCGTGATATGCTTATCTAATATAAATCTGCCTTTATGAATCGTATCCGCACCTAGTTCTTTAATAACCGGATCAAGACTGTATTGAATTGCTAATACATGCGCAAACGTACCGCCTAAAGCTAATGGCAACACTGTTTTACCAGTAAACGCGCCACGTGGTAATAAATCTAAATATGTTTTGACTATGCCAGAATAAGCTGCTTTAAATACTGGTGATACAATAATGATGCCATCAGCATCTTCAATTATTTTATGTGTCTGATTAATTGATTCATCGGAAAAATCTGCAGTAATTAACGCTTCTGCGTCTAACTGATGGACATGAATAATATCTGTATCAATACCTTCATCATCCAAATACTTTTCTGCGTAATCTATGACACCTGTAAGTCGTGATTTTACTTTATTGCCTCCAGCAATAATTGCTACTTTTGCCAATATGATATTCCCCTTTCTAAATACATTTTTCATATAAATAGCTGACAGCTCAATTTATAATCATTATAAAATAACATTTAAATTCAAAAGCTTTATCCATATCACTATTCCAAGCATGTTTCATGCTTCAGTCAATATATGAAAAACCAAATCGTCGAAACATAATTCCGCTTCTTATAGCGTATCATCAAAAATGGTTTTAATCATAGTAAATGACTCTAATTTTCAATTTATAATCTATTTTGCCTATTGTAGTTAAACTATTCACATTATAAATCACCATGATAACTATTACGATGTTATTCCCATGGAAATAATCGCACCGCTATTCTAATCTACACAATCCATTCATTACTATTGCAAAAACGCTGTATACAAGCAATGCGACTATATTTTATTCTCTTTTCAATACAAATAAATTTATTATATTCTTTTTTAAAAAACCGTTTTACTTTAAAAAACATTTTTTATAGATGTATACTTTATTTAGTAATGCAAAGGAGTGATATGTAATGTGTACATTTTCAGAAAAAGAAAAAGTACAAATTTTATCAGATATTGTAGCAATGAATACGGTAAATGATAATGAAATCGAGGTTTGTAACTATCTTCAAAAATTATTTTCAGAGTATGGTATTGAATCGACTATAGATAAAGTAGATGAGCGACGTGCTAACCTTATTGCTGAAATAGGCGAAGGTAACCCAGTAATTGGTATATCCGGTCACATGGACGTGGTTTCTGAAGGTAACCGTTCTCAATGGACATACGATCCATTCACACTTACTGAAGATAATGGCTTTTTATATGGCAGAGGCGCAGCTGATATGAAATCTGGACTCGCTGCGTTAGCCATTGCACTAATTGATATGAAACAATCTGGGTCACTTAAGCAGGGTCGCATTAAGTTTTTAGCGACAACTGGTGAAGAAATGGAACAACTTGGCTCTCAAAGTTTATATGAAAAAGGTTATATGGATGATGTTGAGGCGTTAATCATTGCTGAACCTTGCCAAGATATGATGGTATACGCCCACAAAGGTTCTATGGATTATCACATCACTTCATATGGTAAATCAGCCCACAGCTCTATGCCTATTTTAGGGACAAACGCGATTAAACCATTAATTGAATTTATTCAAGATATTGATGATGCTTACGCTAGAATCTCAAAGGAAGTCCAAGGTAAAGCGTTAAATTTCACACAATTCATAGAAAGAATAAAACCTTCATTACCTGCCACAATGGCGCTTGAAGAAGTTGAATCGGCGCTCCAAGGTTTAGTCATTAGTAACACATTAATCAATGGCGGTGTTCAAGTCAACTCTGTACCAGAAGAAGCAGATGCAGATTTTAATATTCGTACAATCCCTGAATATGATAATGAACAAGTCAAAGCATTGTTTTCAAATACAATAGAGAAATATAATAATAAGGGTGCACATTTAGCAAGCAACTTATACTTAGATTTAGACCCAGTCCTCACCACAGGCGACAATAGTTTAATTAATACGGCACAAACTATAGCTAAAACTGCCTTTGATAAAGATTTCATTGCTTCCCCTATTGGTGGCGTGACTGATGCATCAAACTTGCTCAAAGGTAAAGGTGAATCTTTCCCATTCTTAGTATTTGGTCCTGGTGTTAAACCACACCAAATTGATGAATGTGTAGAAAAAGAAAAATATTTAAAATTTATTGATTTTTATATTGAGCTTTTAACAAATTATGCTCATAATCATTAATCTTTAATAAAATATACACATTATAAAAAGGAAGCGAGATAGAAATCTATTTTTAATAGGTTTTGTTGTCCCGCTTCCTTTTTATATTGTCTTACATATAAATTATTTATTTTGTATTGTTGTGCCAACATTATGGCCATTTTGTAACTTTTGAATGATATGTGACTCACTCCCAGCAGCGATGACAACTTTTTGACATCCCATTTCAATTGCTTGAATCGCATCTTGTACTTTGGGAATCATGCCTCCGTATATTAATTTTTGTTCAATATATGCTTCAATGCTTTCCGCGTTTAGAGAAGCTTGGACTTTTTCATTAATTAAAACGCCTGGAATATCGCTCAATAAATAAATAGGTGCATTTAACGCTTGCGCAAGTTTATATGCAAGTGTATCAGCATTAATATTATATATTTGGCCTGTTTGTTTAAGCACGCCTATAGAAGCAATGACTGGAACAAAAGAATCAGTTAATGACTCTATAACAGAAACATCTATATTAGCAGGTTCACCAACAAAACCATATTGGGGATCTAATGGCACAATATCGAATAATTGAGCATCCATACCATTTATGCCAATGCTTTTAATATCAAATCGATTAATTTTATTAACTAAACTCGGGTTGACTTGGCCTATTAAAGTTTGACTTGTTACTGAAAGTACGTCATCAGTAGTCACTCTTAAACCATCTTTAAATTCCGATGTTACGCCTTGTAATTTTAATGACTGGTTGATGAAAGGCCCACCACCATGAACAATTAATGGCTTATAACCTTGTTTTTTTAATTGAACAATATCCTCAATTGTAGATTCATGTAAATTTGTTAGAGTGCTGCCACCTATTTTTATAATAATATAACTCATTTGATACACCCCTTACGTTCTGTACGATGCATTGATACGTACATATTCATATGATAAATCGCAACCATAAGCTGCTGCTTCACCATCGCCATCTCCAACAGAAACTTCTATGACAATATTATCTTCTGTTAAACGCGCTTTTAACAACTGCTCATCGAATGGTAAATGCATACCATGCTCTAACACTGGTAATTGACATAAAGAAACATTTGTCTCGCTTGGTTCTACATGTTTGGAAGCATATCCTATAGCCGTGACAATTCTACCAAAGTTTGCATCTTCTCCATGAATTGCTGTTTTCACTAAATTAGAAGATACAATACTTTTAGCAATCTTTTTCGCCTCTTTATCATGATATGCGCCTATGACTTTAGCTGTTACCAATTTCGTAGCCCCTTCGCCGTCTTTGGCAATCGATTTGGCAAGATATTGACTTACAAAATTGAAGGCATATATAAATTTATGCCATTCAGGATGATTTTCATCTAATGACTGATGATCAACTTGGCCGTTCGCCATGCAAAGTACCATATCATTAGTGCTTGTATCTCCATCAACTGTAATCATATTAAACGATTGATCTGTTGCTTGTTTTAAACAGTTATCTAAAGTACGTGCGTCGACGTTCGCATCTGTGGTGATAAAACCAAGCATTGTTGCCATATTAGGATGCACCATACCTGAACCTTTTGCAGTTCCGCCTATCGTGACCGTCTTACCATCAATTTCAACTTGTACTGATAAGTGTTTGGTTGTTGTATCAGTCGTTAAAATAGATTGGTTGAAAAATTGGCTCTGATTATATTTTTCGTTTAAAATATGCTGAGTTCCGTATTGAATTTTTTCCATAGGTAAAAACGAGCCAATAACGCCTGTAGAGGCAACACCAATTTTATATGGTTCTATATTTAATTGTTCAGCTGCCCATGCTTGAGTATCTTTCGCATCTTGCAAACCTCTTGCTCCAGTACATGAATTTGCATTAGCTGAGTTAACCACAATCGCTTGTAATGATTGATTCATATATATGGTTTCTTCAGTCACTATAAGTGGTGCCGCTTTAAAACGGTTAAGTGTATAAACACCTGCAGCCGAAGCTTCTGTCGTAGAATAAATCCATCCAAAATCTCTTTTCTTTCTTCTTAACCCTACGTGAAGCCCACCAGCAATAAATCCTAATGGCGAGCCTACATCCCCTTGTAAATCTATATTAAGTTGATTAAGCATATCTATCGTTTCAATCTCTTTCATCTCATCTCTCCTTTCATTTTATTAAGGATAAACTGGGAGTTGGTTCAAACCAGTTGTTTCATCCAATCCATAAAGTAGATTTAAATTCTGAATTGCTTGACCGCTTGCGCCTTTAACTAAATTATCAATAACGGAAACAATAATAGCCATTTGATTTATTTCATCTACATATATGCCAATATCGCAGAAATTACTACCATAAACTTCTTTTGTCTTAGGATATATGCCTATATCCCTAACCCTCACAAATGGTTTGTCATCATAATATTGTTTATAAATAGCTTGTAGTTCCTCTGTCGTTGTGTACTCATTTAACTTTACATAAATCGTTGAGAGAATACCACGCGTCATCGGCACAAGATGTGGTGTGAATGTAACATTGATATCTTTCCCTGATAACGTTGAGATATATTGTTCAATTTCAGGTTTATGTTTATGTTTTCCTATAGCATATGCGCTGAAATTTTCATTCATCTCAGCATAATGTACATGTTGTGCTAATGAACGCCCTGCACCTGAAACGCCTGTTTTCGAATCAATAATAATCGACTCAGTATCAATAACTTCTTGAACAACGAGCGGATGCAAAGCTAATAAAATTGAAGTAGGGAAACAACCCGGATTAGCTATTAGCTTTGTATGTTGCCAATCCACTTCGCTCCATTCTGCAATACTATAACTGGCTGCATCTAGTTGCTGTTGCGGAGCGGCTTCCTCTCCGTAAAATGTTTTATACATATGTCGATTTGATAGCCTAAAATCTCCCGATAAATCAATCACTTTAACACCTTTATCCACTAAATCTGGTGCTAAATGTTTACTTACATTGGATGGTGTAGCAAAAAACACAACATCACAAGACACACCCTTTTCATCTAATGCAGTATAATTTAATATTAAATGACTTAAATGAGGGAACGTCTCACTTATCGGTTCATCGTTTTTAGAATGTGAAAATACATATTTAATCGTTACATTTGGATGATGCTGTAATAATCGAATCAGTTCAACCGCACCATAACCGCTTCCTCCAACTATCCCAATTTCTATCATTTCACTCTTCCTTTCTGAAAATTCGGAATTTTTAAGATGTTATTTTATTCTTTTCAAGTACTTCACTAATTACTTCAATCACTTTATTGATTTCCGCTTCATTAATTACTAAAGGCGGTGCAATTCTAATAATATTGCCTTGTGTTTCTTTGCATAGCACACCTTTTTCAATCATTTCTAAACAATAGGGTTGTGCTTGTTCTGTCAATTCAATACCAATAAACAATCCTCTCCCCCTGACATCATAAATAATTGGGCTATCGATAAGCTGTAATTGATTAAGCAATAATTGCCCTAATTTAGCTGAACGTTCAATTAAATTTTCATCAATCAACACATCTAATGCAGCCGTCGAAACAGCGCATGCAAGTGGGTTTCCCCCAAATGTAGAACCGTGTGTGCCTGGCGTTAATACGTTCATAACAGCTTCATTTGCTAGTATTGCTGAAATAGGATAAAGTCCGCCACCCAATGATTTACCTAATAAATAAATATCTGGTTCTACGCCTTCCCATTCCATAGCAAACATTTTGCCAGTTCTGCCCAGGCCAACCTGAATTTCATCTGCAACTAATAAAATATTATGTTGATCACATAAATTACGGACTTCCTGTATAAAATAGTCTGGTGGTATATTGACGCCACCCTCACCTTGTATGGGTTCTAAAATAATAGCGGAGGTATGATCATTAATCAATGTTTTTAAATATTCAATATCTCCAAAATCTATATAATTCACATTACCTAATAATGGGCCAAATCCATCTTTATAACTATCTTGTGCAGACAGAGATAAAGCACCTAATGTACGACCATGAAAGTTACCATTCATAGCAATGATTTCACTTTCATTTTCTTTAATACCTTTAACATCCGAACCCCATTTACGCGCGATCTTAATTGCTGTTTCAACTGCTTCAGTACCAGTGTTCATAGGTAACACTTTGTCTTTATTAGCTAACTTACAAATTTTTTCTTCCCATTGACCTAAGTTGTCACTATATAATGCACGAGACACCATTGTAATCTGTTCACTTTGCGCTTGGAAAGCTTCAATAATTTTAGGATGACAATGTCCTTGATTAACCACTGAAAATCCAGCTATGCAATCAATATAACGCTTGCCTTCCACATCCCAAACTTGAGCGCCTTTACCTTTAGCTAATGCTAATTTCAAAGGGCTATAGTTATTCGAACTGTAATGGTCTGTTAAATCAAATAGATTATTCACTAAATCCACCAACCTCTTATTATTATTCTTATTTTTGAATTAATATTCATAAATAATACACTTTTATATGTAATAAGTCAAAGGTTTATTTCAAAAAAATCTTATGTAATATGCTTTAAAAACTGTTAATACAATAAAAAATGTATCTATTGAAATTTTCTGATTTTTCAATAGATACAAGTAACTAATTGTATACAATTTGCATATATAGAAGGTATGAAATTGTGTTTTTATTTTAATTAACATGATCAAGCATTAAGTTGTTTTAATAATTGTGGTAATTGTGTGATATCTTTTATTATATAGTCTGCATTATTTTGCTTAAATATATGCGTTGCTTCTTCAATATAGGTGTTTCGTTCATGTTCTGTTAAATCATTCCATTGTTGTTCATTCAATCCAACAACGGAACTCCCTTTAATAACACCTACAGCTGTCACCCCTGCGTTGATAGCTTCTTTAATATCAGAAGCCGTATCACCTAATTTAATCACTTCTTTAACAGAGGATAATTTAAGTTGTTGAATATTTTTGAAAATCATGTATGGATATGGTCTACCATAACCATCTACTTGTTCTGCTGTAACTATATTATGAGGTGCATATCCTTTACGTTTAGCTTCAGGAGCAACGACTTCCATCATTTCTTTAGTATACCCTGTAGTAGAACCAATAAGGTAACCTTCTGCTTGCAGTGCACTTATAGTATCATTCACGTCTGGTATAAGATGCGTAAATGATTTAAGTTGCTTCATCAACGCATTTTCAAAATGAGCATATAATTGGTCGATATCTTTTTCTGTCGGCACATTATCAAATTCATCTCTCCAAGCTTGATGAATACGTGGCATTTCAGTCATCGCTTTGATATGGTCACGCTTTAACATTCCCATGGGCTCTCTAGCTTCTTCAATCGTAACCTCAATTCCCGCTTTTTTAAAAATATCAACAAATACATTTACTGGCGCAAAACACCCAAAATCTATCGTCGTCCCCGCCCAATCCATAATAATACCTTTTATTTTAGTCATAAATATTTACTCCTTTAATTTATAATTTTCTATATGCTGAATCATATTTTCAAAATCTTGACGATGTAAATCTCCAATGTTTCCAATCCTAAAGGAAGGCGTTTCCATTAATTTCCCAGGATATAATACAAAATGATGTTTTTTCATATATTCATAAAAGCAATCAAAATCAAAATTTTGATTTGGGTATAAAAAAGTAGTAATGATTGGTGATTGATATTGATTGTCTATATACGGTTCAAACCCCAAACGTTTCATAGATTGAATAACGAATTGATTATTAGAAGCATATCTTTCATTACGAACATGAACGCCGCCTTCATTTTCTAATTCTAAAATTGCTTGATAAAATGCTGCCACTACATGTGTTGGAGATGTATAACGCCATTTACCACTGTCTTTCATTACAGACCACTGTTCATATAAATCAAGAGATACACTTCTTGCATTTCCTTTCGTTTGTTCTAAACTTTGTCTTTTAGCAATAACAAATCCAAAGCCAGGCACACCTTGTATGCATTTATTTGCACTACTAACTAAAAAATCTATGTCTAACTCCTCAACCTCAATTGGGATACCGCCAAAACTACTCATAGCATCTATAATTATTTTCTTATCAAACTTTCGTGCCAGCTCACAAATTGCTTCTATAGGGTTCAAAATACCTGTCGTAGTTTCGCAATGCACCACAGCAATATGCGTTAGTGTTGCATCTTTTTCTAAAAGCTGTTTGACTTTTCCAACGGAAGGCGCCTCATTGTATGGTAGGTTTAACTCAGTTACGTTCTTTCCTGTAGCATATGCCATTTCTATCATTCTCTTCCCATACGCACCATTACTTATAATCAGTATATGATCTGTTGGGGACAACGCCGTTTGAATAATACTTTCTACGACAAAACTTCCACTCCCTTGTTGTAAAATAGATGTATAATTTTGAGCGTCTACTTTTGCAATATCTAATAAGCGTTGTTGAATACTTTGTGTTAAATTTTTATAGTCATCATCCCATGTGCAACGGTCTATTAGCATTTCACGTTTCACTGTATCACTCGTTGTCAAAGGTCCTGGCGTTAATAATTTTAATTGTTCCATTTAATCACTCCTATACATTGTTAGTTTTGCGCTTCCTTTTTAGCTTCTTGGAATATTTCTTGATGTTCCCCTAATAAATCTATCGTTAATCTACCATTCCACTTTTTGGGGTAAGTAGGTTGTTGCTGTTTTTCGACTTTCTCCCCTTTATAAAGAGGCACTGGGTATTGTTCTAATAAATCTTTACGCCCGTATTTTTGTATAACACGAATCATTTTCTCAGCTTTCTGTTGCTTTTCACCTCCTTTATTAACAACTGCTGCACCTTCTACTAACGAAAAGTTACCTTCTGTCGGATCAATATAACGAATGGGTTTGCCTTTTTTCTCGGCATCAATAGCTTGTGAACGTAACCCTACACCGATAGCTGCCTCTCCAGATTCAACTTTTTTAAGCGGCCCAGACCCTGAACTTTCTAAATGAGGACCGACATTGTTCAAGAGTTGTGTTAGTATCTTCTGCCCCTCTTTATTGCCATATTCATTTAAGATACTTTGTATCACCAACCATCCTGTGGAAGAGTCAATGACGTTCGGCATTGCTACTTGATTTTTATATTGCGTATTTGTTAATGAATGGATAGATTCCGGTGTTTCTAATCCTTTTTCCTTGATAACCTCTGTATTAACAAATAAAGAACCCATATTACCTAACAGTGGTGTAATATAATCTGGGTAAGTATCTGTTGTCTTTTTATTTGTACCTTCAACATCAGTAAACATGTTATTTTCTCTCTGTGCACTTTCCAAATAATAGGTTGCTTGCGTAATAATATCTGCTTCTATATTTTTTCCTTCCGCCATCATTTTCCCACCTAATTCAGCAGTCGATTGCGGTTGGACGATATATTCTCCTTTAAAACCATTACGGTCTAAAGCTTTTTCCATGACAGTAATAGCCTCTTCGTCTGCATTCGTTGAAATGACTACTTTATCTGTAGATGAACCAAGTCCAAAAAAGGAAAAATATAGGATAATGACAGTGATTAGACCAAGCACAATGATTTTCCACTTACTTTTCATTAGGCTCATCCTTTCTTTTCTAGATAATGTAGCCAACCGCTACTTATACTTCGTATACATACATTGGTAAGGAAAATTAAAATCGACAAAATAAATATATCCGTAAAGCGATTAAAATGTTGTAACTGATTTATTTCAGTCGATACGAGTTGGGTTGAAGTGGAAACTAAAAATATAACACCACTAATCGTAACCATTGCATTGATAAAGTAATAATTCATTATTTCAACGATTGTTATTTTCATATTCGGTAAAATGATTTTAAATATCGTCTCATGCCATTGATCTTGTAAAAGTGTACTCGTTATGTCCCACGAATGATTTAACTTTTCTAACGCACTTTTCGCCATCACATAGGGGGTTGTATAGTAATGAACAATAATACTAAAAACTACAATCAATAACGTGCCTTTAATTGAGCTATTTTGAAAAAACAATAAATAAGAAAGTCCTAATATCATACCTGGCACAGTGTTAGTGATTAGAGAAATCATATTTAACATCTGCCTGCCTTTTACTTTTGTTCTCACAGTGATTAATGCACCCGTGAAACTAATGATGCTGCCCAAAAATGCAGTTGCTACCGCTACAAATAGAGATTGTATATAAACATCTAATAAAATTTCATCCTTGATCACATTTATAATATGTTTCAACGTAAACGCTAATTGATATGGATAGTCTTCAGTAAAAGGAACGACAAACATAACTAAGAAAATCAATAAAATAATGGTTGCAATTAAAACGGCAAATAAATTAATCCCCCTATCATGCCATTTTCTTTGAGGTAAACTGGTATGATTTATAGCTTGTTGTTGGACATTCCATCTTTCAATTGCTGTTAGAAATATAAATCCTAGCATTGCAGGTATAAGCATAAGCATTGCAATCACAGCACCTTCAGCAAATTTGGGAATAGATCCTAATATCATTTGATAAAGTGTCGTTGATATCACACTATAATTTGCTCCAATTGAAGCGGGTATGCCAAAATCAGTGAAACTTAAAATAAATGATAAAACAAAAGCATTACCAATTGGTACTAGTAATGGTCTTAATAGCGTATGGTAAAACCTTCTTATCTTGCCATCTTTCATCAGTGATGAAATGTAATAAAAGCGATGATCAACATAATTAAAAGCATTAGAAATGATAAGATAGGCAGCAGGCAACGTATAAATGATATAGCCAATGAACAAACCATTTTTGCCATAAATTGTAAACGGAAGTTCACCCAATATATTGGCTAAAATGCCTTCATTTCCAAATAAATACATTAAAATAAAACCATATGTAATTGTAGGGACAAGCATTGGCATTAACGTCATACGCTTAATATATGACTGTATCCATTTTGGTGAATGTGTCATATGGATGGCGTAAGACATAAAGAATGCAATCATCGTAGTAACGATAGCTGCACTTGAAGATATCTTCAGACTATTAAAAAGTGCATCGACTATTTCGAGATTAGTGAAAATGTTTTTGTAATGATACAGTGTCAATTGGCCTTCTAAATAAAATGAACGTCCTAATAAATAAATGATGGGTAAAAATAAAAATACAATGAAAAAAAGTAAAATTAAACTAAAGGTAATGCGTTGTGACCATAACTTATGCGCCATGGCGATCACCAAATAAACGATATATATGATCTCTTTTAATTTTCAATTGTTTTAATATAAATCTTTCAACAAATTCGCTCTTAGGATGATTAAGAATATCATTTGGTGTACCAAATTGCGCAACTTCCCCGTTCTCAATCACGACTACTTTATCTGCCATTGTTAATGCCTCTTCTGGGTCATGTGTAACAATAATAGTAGTAAGAGAGAGTGTCTTAGAAATCCTTTGGATCATATCTTTAATGGATTCTTTTATCACGCTATCTAGTGCACTTAAAGGCTCATCCATCAATAAGATTTCAGGCTCCATTACAATCGTACGTGCAATGGATACACGTTGCTTTTGACCACCAGACAATTCATGAACTTTCTTATTTAAATGAGGCCTTAGCGCTAATAGTTCAATTAAATCGGTTACCCTTTTATCATGAATACGCTTTTTTATATTTTTTAAACCATAGACTATATTTTCATAGGCACTCAAATGAGGAAATAAACAAAAATCTTGAAAGACAATATTGAAGTTTCGTTTTTGCATTGGTTTACATTGTATCTCTCTATTATTGTATAGAATTTGGCCTTGTGTCACCTCTGTTAACCCTAGAATCATATTTAACAACGTCGTCTTTCCACACCCACTGGGTCCCAATAAACTAACTATTTCTCCTTTTTCAATAGATAGGTTAATATCTTTAAGTACGTTATTATCGTTATAGCTTTTGCTAATATTTCGCAATTGCAGCACAGCTAACACCTCCTATTTGTTATACTAAAAGTATAGAATATGTTTATTGATTCAGTATTAATTAATTGTAAAAAATGATTAACTTTTGACCATATTATTACAAACTATTTACTAATTTTCAATTATATAGGGAGGGGAATCTTGTTGTTACCTACAGAAAGAAGAAAAAAAATCCTTGAAAAGCTTGAAAAAGATGAATTTTTAAAATTAAAATCACTTAAAGATGCATTACAAATTTCTATGGAAACATTAAGAAGAGATATTCAACAATTAGTCAAAGATGACTTAATCACGAAAGAGTATGGCGGCATCCGTCTTAAACAGTCGTCCAATGGTGAATCTATTATTGAACAACGTTTAGACTTAAATATAAATAAAAAAAATACAATTGCTTTAAAAGCAATTGCAGAAATATCGGAGGGAGATTGTATATTCTTAGATAGCGGGTCTACCACTTTACAAATCGCTAAACACCTTTATAAACTGAAAAACTTAACAATTATTACAAACTCAATACCTGTTATGTTACAAGCATTAAATCAAGGTCATACAATTATAAGTATCGGAGGGAAAGTGCGACAGTCTGAACATTCTATCACCAGTTTTGATTTTTTATTTAATTTTGACCAATTAAATATCGATAAATCGTTCATTTGTTGCAGCGGGGTATCCCTAGACAAAGGGGTTACCGATTATAATTTAGAAGAAGTTGAAACGCGTAGAAAAATTTTAGATATTTCCAAACATACTTATTTAACTGCAGATAGTTCAAAAATAGATAAAATCGTTACAGTAAAAATTTGTGACATAGCTACTTTAGATTATTTTATTAGCGATGGTCTTATTGAAACAGCTAAATTAAATCATTTTAAAGATAAAGTTACGGTACTTTAAACTTACTCTAATGTGGTGCACTTAGTTCCAAATAGTTAATTCTATCTTCATAAGACACAGTATGGCCTATCTTTATAAAATAAAAGAAAGGAGCGGGACAAAAATCATATTTTTATAAAATGATTTCTGCCCGCCCCGGCAATGATGGCTAGAAAAAAGCATGGAAAAGATAAAACGTTTGCGTGAGCGCCATCAACTTAATCAATTAAAAAATACCACTTTAAAAGCTTGATATAAGCGTATTATCATTTCAGTCATCTACTGCCAATATTTAAGGATGAAACATTATCTATGTCTCATCCTCTTACACATGTATGCCTACGAAAAGCATGCAAACCTATTTGCATTAGCATCGTTTATCATAGGAGGAACTAGTACATTGTCCCTCTACTTTTCAACATCATTTTTATATAAATAAATCCATAATCAACACAACGATTAAACCTACAACAGACGTTGTTAACAATAAAAGCCCCCATGTTTTAAAGGTATCTTTGATCGATATATTAAAGTATTCTTTAAACAACCAGAATGAAGCATCATTTACATGCGTGATAGTATTACTACCGGCAGCAGTTGCTAAAACCATTAGTACTGGGTTTACATTAAAGGTAGGAATCAGAGGGCCAACAATGCCTGCTGCAGTTATTGCTGAAACAACACCTTGCCCTGTCGCAATACGTATTAATGCTGTAATTAACCAAGCCATAATAAGTGGTGATATAGCCGTATTTTGCATAATACCTGCAATATAGTCACCGACATTTGCTTTTAAAATGATTTCTTTGAAAGCACCACCCGCACCTACAATAAATATGATTGTTGCTACACCTTTTAATCCATTTTCAAATGACTTCATCATTTCATCCATCTTTTTGCCTTTTCTTAACCCAAAGACAATGACAGATGCAATAATGGCTATAATAAGGCTAATTTCTGCGCTCCCAATAAATGATACAATTTCGTGTAACAAAGTATCTTCAGTTACAAACATGTTCAATATTGTTGAAATTGAAATTAAAATAGCAGGAATTAATGGTATTAACAAACTCAAACCGAAGTTAGGCATTTCTTCTTCACTAAATTCCTTACTTTTTTTCAACAAAGGCGGTACAGGATAGTCCAATTTTTTCATGATTTTTGGTAAGAGTATACCTGCAATCATTACACCTGGTATAAAAACAATCATCCCTAAAATATAGACCATACCCATATCAGCTTGGTACGCATCTACAAGTGCAGTCGGCCCTGCTTGTGGTGGAAACAGGCTATGGGATAAAGTAGTAGCGGCTACCATAGTAATCGCTAATTTCATAAATGGCATTTTAGCTTCTACGGCAATACTTATAACTAAAGGTGCCAAAATCATAAATGCTACTTCATAAAACACAGAAATACCAAAAACAGCACCTATAATAATAAGTGCCCAATGTACATGCTTAGAACCAAATTTATCTATCAATGTAGAAGCTATGCGTTGGGCCGCGCCTGAATCGACCATTAGTTTTCCTAAAATCGCGCCAAAACCAATAATAAGCGCAAGGCTGCCGAGTGTTGACCCTAGCCCTTCTTTTATTGTGTCTAATATAGCCATGGGTTTCATACCATTGATTAAACCCACAGCAATTGCTGCAAAAATCAAAGAGAAAATACTATTGATTTTTAATTTTATATTTAAAAATAATAATAAAGCTACACCTAACACAAGCGATATTAACGGTAAATTTTCACTCAAAAATGACAACTTAAATCCTCCAAACATACTTTTTCAAAAATGAAAACGAATTCATAGGTGTATATTATATCTTTTTTCCTTCAAAATAACAACGTTGTTATTTTATGGTAAGTAAAAAGTATATCGTTATTGACGTATTGACCTCTTTCAAAGTTAAAATCTCACTTTTAGAAAGGATATCCATCTGCGATAACCAATATACTTTTCACTTAAATATGGATATTTATTGTTCATAGCTTTCATATCGCCATTGTTTATCTTGTAATACGTCTTTGTAGAAAGGATCAGAACCTATAACTTTAATACAATCTGCCAATGCTTCTACCTCGTCTAAATGATGCGTGGTCAATATAATCAAGCATTCATGCTTCATTTGGTTTAACAAGCGATGAATATCATACCTAGATTTTAAATCTATACCTACAGTAGGTTCATCTAAGATGAGTATTTGAGGTTGGCTTAACAAACCAATCAGTACATTTACTTTACGTTGAGTGCCCCCAGATAAATTTGAAACTGTAACATGTAAATCTTTTAAATTTAATTGTTTTATATATTTCATAATTAAATCGTCAGATATCGATCGTTTACATAATGCTTTGAAACAGTTAATATTTTCATTGACTGTCATATGTTCAAATAATGCAATAGCTTGAGGTACATATCCTATATTCTCTTGCAATTGTTTTTTAGATAACTTTTGACCAAAGTAGGTAATTTCACCTTGGTCGGATTGTTCTAGCCCTGAAATAATGTTCAATAGCGTTGATTTACCAGCGCCATTTTCACCTAATAAGACAGTTAACTGTTTATCTTCAAATGTCATATTAAGAGACTGGAAAATGGTTTTATTCCGATATTTCTTCTGCACACCTTTTAATGTTATCATCCCATCCCTCCTAAATCTGTATGACGATATAAATGAAACTTATGACAAGTCCATATATCAACGTCAAAAATAATCTATGACTCAATGTGTTTACTTTGAATAATAAGTAAGTAACCCCCGCTTCAAATAGCAAAATAATTAAAAATGATTTCGAATAAAATCCCCATGATAACGATTGGTTAAACAATATAGCGCTTATGACTAGTACCGCTAATAATAAAACTGTATGTGTAATAATATATGTAGCATACAATTTCAATTGACTGTATTGGTATATAAACAATCGGATGAGCGGACCATTTTGTTTTAACCTCTGATGTAACACAATTTGTATACTACTAACACACAACACGATCGCAAAAATAATACTTAATGAAATAGAAGTTTCTGAATGGTCTTTTACAAAATAATGTGCGATTTGAGATTGAGGTGTCTTTTTATTCAATGTATTATTTACTTTATTTAAAGTAACGTCATCACCTTTATACTCTAGATGACTTTTGATGATATTCGGAATTTGTTGTTCGTATAGTGACCTACTTATGATTTCTAATGTAATGTTACCAATAAAATCATCTCTTCCATATAATACAATAGTTTCTTTTAGATTATTTTCTTGTAGCCGCTGGCTAAAATTTTCAGGAATTTTCAAACTGACGGTTGCTTCTTTTCTATCTATATATTCATCTAAGTATGTTTCATCAGTTGGCACTTTAATTGTTGTAATAAATTCATTGCGTGTAATATTTTGGACTAATGCTTTAGAAACCGATGATTGATCCATATCTTGTATTGCCACTGGAATTTGAAGCGATTTATTCAATACTTTGTATACACTCCAAATCGATAATAAAGTGAACAATAAGACGCATAAAAACATTAAATGCTGTTTCCATTGTTTTTTTACAACTATGAAAAAATAGGGTTGAATCATAAACGATACCTCCCAACAACTATCCATATTAAGATGAGGATAGATAAAAGTATACTGCCATAAAAGGTGATTGACATATCCAAAATATAATTATTTAACACAATTTCTAGCATTTGGTTCGTCACAAAACTCAATGGCGAGGAATCAAATATTCCCAATATTGAATGTTTAAAATAAATCGTTGGTATCGTAAGACCAGATAGTACAAGGATTAATATGCTCAATATACTTTTTAATACATAGTTCATCCATTTAAAAGCAATCAAATCAATAATAGTTAACCAAATGATAATCATTAATACATAATAGATCAGCTGAATTATAATGGTTAACCAATTATAACTCTCAAATTGATTAGGTAATACTTTAAGCACCCATAAAACGCCGACAACTGCCCATAAGCTTGTATAAAATAGCGTAAATAAGCTTCGTATTAACGTTAATTTTTCAAAAGAAAAATGATACATGCACAATCTTGATCTCAATGCAGTCGTTTGATTCATTTTTAAAATTGTGAACAGCGACAAAGCTAAAATATAAATGGAAGCTAAGTAAGTAGTTACTACGTAATAACTTGCACTATCATATACATGGATTGGCTCATAATCAAAGGCACCAGTACGATTTAATCCTGTAAATAACAAGTCTGTCAACATCATTAATGTAGCTTCTTTATCTTTATGTGTTGCCAATGTTGTATATGTTAACCCTCCGCCCATCGATAACATTAACCTGTGATATACTGAGTCCGTTAACTGATTGATAACCAGGCTTTGGGTTGACTGTTTATCATATGTATATACTGAAATAGGTAAACTTCCATTTTTATAAAAAGCATGCGTCATGCCCTTTTCAAAAATATAATAACCTTCTAAATTTTTAGCTTCTAATTTTTTTTGGGCTTCCTTTTTATTATATTTTTTAATACTAATATCTTTTCCAAAGTTAGCGCCATCACCCAGTGACTGAAGGATAAGTTGTGTTTCAGGAGATTGATCTCTATCGACAACGCCAATTCTAAATTTTTCGTCACCTTGATTAAATTGCTGAACCACTAACAAAGTGGCAAGCAACCCTATAAGAATAAGCAATATATATAGTAGTAAATGCCATTTTTTCAATAAAAAAGAGTGGTAAATGCGAAACAATTGTAATGTTTTCATTTAACCACTCCCTTCTCAATTATTTTTCAAAGTCTTTAGCTAAATCTTTAACGATATCCTCTGCGTTTTTCGAAATTTCTTTCTGTAACTTTTCAAAATCACTATCAGACATACTATTTAAATCTTCAGCATCTGATTGGTCAAATTTAATATCATCTTTAAGCTTTGTTTCACCTTTAATATTAAATGTTACTGGTTCATATTCGATATCTGTAGTAAGTTTAAAATCTTGTTTTTGTGTATTATTCTTCACATCAGTTTCTAACTGATTGTTATATTCAAATTCAGTCGTTTGGTAATTCGCATCAACAACAACCTTGCCTTTATCTGTGCGTTTATCTCCATCTTGAGTTTCGTTATTTGTTAATTTAATTTCTGATTTCTTATAACTTTCGTCAGTGCCCACAGTATAACTATCTTTATATTTATCCTCGTCTTTTGTAGATTTACCTTTTAATGACAATTCAGTATCATCTGCAATAACCTTATAATCTACAACTAACTTATCATCATCAATTTGACTCTCACCTTCTAATTTCACTTCTTGGTTATTATTATCTTTAGCTGTGAGTTCACGTTTAAGAATTTGATTGTCTTCTTCCCAAATTACTGATTTAATACTCGGGAAATCATCTTTATCCGTATCTTTTACTTCTTGTAACGCATCATCCACACTATCTTCATAATCTTCAACTTTGAATTGATCTTCTGCAATTTTTTTAATGTCTTTATCTTTCTTAGCTTTTTCTAAAACTGATTTCAGAATGGATTTTGTCTCACTACGATTGATGTTTAATGTCACTTTATTAACATCTGTATCGTCACCATTTACATCAATTGTCTTTTTTTCTTTTTCAAAATGATCATCATCTAATTTATCTATAATAATATCTGTATATTTACTACTCAGTTCATCAATATCTTCTTGCGAAATTTGTGTGCCTGATAATAATGAATTCAAATTTAATGTATCATTTGTGATGACGCTATCACGATTTGTAGCACTTGATGTATCACCTGTTATTTTTTCATAAACACCAATGAGCTCATCATTTTTTGCTTTATACACATTATCAAATAACGGCGATGCATAATATTGGTTATCTTTATCTGCGGCCCATTGAAACTTCCCAATTTCATTGTCTGCAATCGTTGGATTTAACGCTAAAACTGATTTTTCTTTTTTAGGATCATGTCCCACTGTTAATCCTAATTCAGAAGCATCTGCAACGGATCGAGGAATACCTGATGACTCCAATAAACGTTTTGGCACATCTGCATTTGCTTTTAAATCAATTAAATATGACTCATCTTTCATTTTATCTTGAAATTCGAACTCATTTTCAAAACGATCCTTTGCGTATGTTTGAAATTGATTCGCTGTTTCTTTTTCACTTAATAAATATGTGTTCTTAGGTGTGTTTTTGGCAAAATAGTAAAAAGCAGCGCCCCCTATACCTGCAATTAATAATACCCCAATAACGACTACAATAATTATCTTTACTGACTTAGACATACCCTTCAGCCTCCCCTTAAGTTTTATTGTTTTTATAATACCACAAATGACTTAATAATAAATTATTTATTTGATTTTTCTTTTATTTTTTAAACTAACTTAAATTTTAATTTATAGTCATATTCACTTACTTCAATATACTATTACATTAAATAAATTGTGCGCCTTACATAAAAATATGAGGCTGGACATAACAATGTCTCAGCCTCATTCATTTATATGATATATTTTCTAATCGTTGTATGTTGGTCCTTGATATTCATGCTTAACTTCTTGCTCCCACCATAATGCGTCCTTTGGATTTTGAATGACGTCTTCAAAATCTTCTTGTGTTTCAACGTTTGGATATGATCCTCTTAGAGATTTATTTGATGTGGATTTAAACATAGTTAAGAAAATAATAAGTCCAACTACATTAATGAACATTAAATAATACGATGGTGCAATTTGTTGTCCGGTCGTTTCTACCAATGTAGAAAGTATAAATGGCGTTAAACCGCCAAAAATAGCAGCGCCGATATTATAAACAAGAGACAACGTACGTAATCTCACTTTAGTATGGAACATACTCGGTAATACTGAAGGCATAACGCCTTCAAATGTTGACATAAATAGTGCAATGATAAATAACCCAATCACCACGAACGGCAACATCGGTATACTCATTAACCAAAACGCGAGTACGGAGAATAAACTAAATCCAACTAAACCAAATATAATGGTACGCTTATTACCAATTTTATCACTGTACCAACCGAAGAAAAAAACAGCTGGTATCATAAGTAACATCGTAATCGTACTGAGTATAGAGCCCATCGTTCCACCTAAATTAATCGTTGCATTTAAGAAAGATGGCATATAAGATAACACCATATAATTAGCTACATTTAAGAAAGCCACACCTGTAAAGCAAACCACTACATCTTTCCAATAATATTTAAATATATCTAAATATGAATATTCTAATTCTTCTTGTTCTTCTAACGTAGACTCATATGCAGGACTTTCATCAAGTGATGAACGAAGGATAATACCCACAATACCTAATGGCGCTGCAATGATAAATGGAATTCTCCAACCCCATTCAGCCATTTGTTGATCGTTCAACAAGCTATACATCGTACCTGCTAATATGGCGGCTAAAATATTTCCAGCAAGTGTACCTACCTCAAGTCCACTGCCTAATTTGCCACGTGTTTTATCTGGCGAAGTCTCAGCAATATACGTCATTGCGCCTGCGTATTCCCCACCTGTTGAAAATGATTGAATCATTCGTACAACTAACAATAATATAGGCGCCCAAATACCAATTTGTTCTTGGGTCGGTAATAAACCAAGCATCAATGTTGAAGCTGCCATTAATAAAATAGTTGTCGATAAAACAATTTTCCGACCATATTTATCTCCTAAGTGACTAAAAAATATGCCACCGATAGGTCTTACAATAAATGCAAACGCAAATACAGCAAATGTTGAAACAATCTGCATTTCTTGTGGTAGATTACCAAAGAAATTTGCACTTATAATCACTGCTAATTGCGCGTATAGACCAAAATCAAACCATTCGATTGCATTACCAATCCCCGTAGCTACAACCCCTTTTTTAGCTTGACCTGAATCTATATGATTCACTTTTTCTTTTTTAAACTTCACAAAAATAACACCCCTTATTTACTTTCATAAATATAAAATAACCTATACATTAATTTATAAACACTTGAATGATGTATATTTAAAATTTCATTTTATATATTTAATCAATTTAATAATCTATGCGTTGATAAACAAAGATATGTATTTGATACTTATTTGGTATAATCATTTTAAATAATCAAAATTGGAGGACTAAATATTATGAAGAAGGTTTATTTCAATCATGATGGTGGCGTAGATGATTTAATTTCGCTTTTCTTATTAATACATATGGAGGATATCGATTTAATTGGTGTCAGCGCAATTGGTGCCGATAGTTATATCGAACCAGCTACAAGCGCTTCTCAAAAAATAGTGAATCGTTTTTCAAAAACGCCTATTCACATAGCAGCTTCGAAAGAACGTGGTAAGAACCCATTCCCTAAAGACTGGCGTATGCATGCCTTTTTTATGGATGCCCTACCTATTTTAAATGAACAAGTACCTCAACAATCTCAACTATTAGCGGATTCAGCTTACGAAGATATTATAGAAAAAGTGAACATGAGCAAAGAAAAAGTAACATTATTATTTACTGGCCCACTTACTGATTTAGCTAAAGCCATTACTGTGGATCCAAAAATTGTCCATAACATTGAACGTCTTGTTTGGATGGGTGGCACATTCTTAGAAAAAGGAAATGTTGAAGAACCAGAACATGATGGTACAGCTGAATGGAACGCGTTCTGGGATCCTGAAGCAGTTAAAACTGTTTTTGATACAGAAATGAAAATTGATATGGTCGCTTTAGAAAGCACGAATCAGGTCCCAATGACGTGGGATATCAGACAAATGTGGGCAAACGAACGTCATTATACAGGCGTAGATTTTTTAGGTGTAAGTTATGCAGCTGTTCCACCTCTCACACATTTCCAAACAAATTCTACTTATTTTTTATGGGATGTTTTGACTACCGCTTATGTAGGTAAACCAAACCTTGTAAAGCAATATGATGTTAAAGCCTCTGTTTATACGGAAGGTCCTAGTCAAGGTCGTACCTATATCGATGAACAAAACGGGCGGTTACTTTCTGTCGTGAACCATGTTGAACATAACGATTTCTTTAATTACATCACAAAGTTAGCTAAAAAAGTAAAATAAACAAGAAGAAACACAGTCAAAGATTGTAAACTGACTGTGTTTCTTCTTGTTTATTTTAAAATTATTTCTAATGTAACCATTTATACATTTGGCTTTAACATGACTTACTTTAGTAATTGTTTAGTAGCTCTGCTCAGTTAGAAATGCATCGTTAATGTTGTCTTGTGTAATTGTTTTTAAACGCTTTGTTGTTACCTCTCCCTTATCATTTTGATTTAAACCGTGTTTGCGTGCTAATGCATCATTATATTGATTTAATGAGTACATTTTAAAATTATGCCTGTCATCTTTATAGAATGACTGCTGCATTTCATAATGAGTCACAAGCGACTTCCATTTTACATTATTGATTTCTATGCCTTTAGGTGTTTTTTTAATATTAAACGCTATATTACCACCGAGTATATTATTTTCATCACCTGTTGATTGTCCATTCAAAAAATTTCCCAGAGAATAAGCAACTAAGGTTTTATGATTATTTTTACCCTTTATCCATTTTACAGGTTGAATTACATGCGGATGTGTTCCAATCACTACATCCACACCAGCATCAGCAAATATTTTGGCATATTTTTGTTGCATTTGGTTAGGTTGGTGTTTACCTTCGTTACCCCAATGTGCCGAAACAATCACTACATCACTTTGTTTTTTAGCTTTAGCCACATCTTGCTTAATTTGTTTTTCATCAAAATAATTAATATAATACGGTTGTTTAGGTTGGATATCATTCGTGCCATATGTATAACTTAATAAAGCAACATCTACCTTATTTTTATGTATCGTTTGAATTGTATTACGATTATTTTGTGAATCATACGTACCAAAATACGCTATGTCCTCAAATTTTTCCCAAAGGTTAATCTCATTTATAAGACCACTTGAACCTTGGTCTAATGTATGGTTATTAGACCCATTTACTAAATCAAAACCAGTGTTTGATATATCTCTTGCTATCGCCTCCGGTGTATTGAAACGCTTAAAACCAGATAATCCTTTACTGTCTCCGCCAATCGGAGATTCTTGATTAATAAAAGCAATATCCGCAGATTCAACATCGCTTTTAATGGGGCAGTACATCGGTTTAAAATCAAAGCTTCCATCAGCTTTTAATGCATCATTGTAAACTTCTGGATGAATTAAATTATCCCCTACTGCATAAAAAGAAATATTGTGATTTAAATGCTTTATATTAAGCACACAAAATATACTACCAACTATAAAAAGTAAAAATAATAAAGTAAGTAAAAACTTGTATTTCAGCACTTATAAAACAATCCTTTCTATTTAACATAATCTTAATTTTATATTTTTCACTATCAATTTAACCTATAAATACATATATAAACTTTTTATAACTTAATCAACTATAAAAACACCTCCGTATAAACTCATTTTAATATGAATACACGAAGGTGTTTTTGTATTTTTAGCCAAAAGGGAGCCCAATTTCGAAAATAGGAGATTTTTTATTTTACTCATAAATGTTTATATATCGCATGAAATCTAACTACCATTAACAAACAATGACCACTATTTATCTTAATTTACATTCATATTTATCAATTTAAATACATCCATTTTAAACGTATTTTGTAACCGTATCTGCCGATAATCTATAAGAATCATGCCCAGGATTTTTTGCTTTCCCAATCGCAACAATCATTACTGGTTCAAAACGCGTAGCGTCTAAACCAAAAGTCTCAGCAATTTGATCTTTTTCAAATCCGCCTATTGGATTCGTATCATAACCATGTGATCTTGCAACAAGCATCAATTGCATAGCTGCCAAACTACTATCTATTTTAATAATATCGTTCATTTCTGTACGGTTTAAACTTTGATATAACGGTAATATTTTCCCTAGCATTTCAATTTTTACATTTTCTGGCATATAGCCATTTAAAACTGCATTACTGTATATTTCTTCACCATACTCATAGTTTTTCATATCTCCTAATATAATAACCATAGCAGATGATGTGTCATTTTGACGTGTGTTAAATCGAACAAGTGGTCTTAATTTATCTTTGCCTTCTTCACTTTCGACAACTAAAAATCTCCAAGGTTGCATATTTACAGATGAAGGGGCTTTGGTTGCCTTTTGTATCATCTCTTCCATTTCTGTTTGAGGAATTTTTACATTTTCGTCAAATACTTTTACTGACTTTCTATTTAATACAATATCTTCAAAATCATTACTTTTCATTTTTATATCTCTCCTTAACTTTTTTCACAAAATCAAATTATACTCAATTTAATTAAATATACAAATCATTTGTTTAAGGTTTTATTTTTTATTTACTCAAAAATTTTTCTGATTAACGAACTCTATAAAGTCATCATTTTACATAAATGTTATAATTGAATTTGTTATAAAAACTAATTATCTATATATAATATATACATCACAAAATACGATCATAAAAAATCAATGGTTGATATTTTGAATATATCTTTATATTGTAGTAAAATAGGTAAATCCGCTTTGATTCTCAAATAGAATAATAATTAAATTATAAAATATCCTATTATTTAAGAATATGAACATTATATTTTACTTTAAATAATAAATAGAGATAATTGAAAAAGAGGTAAAGTAATGAAATCTATATCGGTCATTGTAACTTATTATAACTCAGAAGATTATATTGAAAATTGCTTGAATAGTCTAAAAAATCAAAGATTCCAAGATTTTGAATTAATATTAGTTAATGATGGCTCAACTGATAATTCAAAAAAAATTGCAAACGATACTATTAAAAATTGGGATCTTCCCATTAAAGTAATTGATTTAAAACAAAACTATGGTCACGCACATGCGAGAAATATTGCGCTACAAGAAGTAACGTCACCGTATTTTATATTTGTAGATTCGGATGATTATCTTGCGTCTTATGCGCTTGCATTTTATATGAAAAAATTAAACCAATATGATGCTTTAATCGCGCCTATCCATTCTTTCACTTTAGATGTTCCACAATACGTAGATCAAAACTTAGTGAAAGTAGAATATTTAAATACAAAATCAAAATCAAATCAATTTTTACGTAAGCATTCAGCATGTAATATTGTTTTCAAGACAGCAATCATGCGCGGCCACGACATTAAATTCAACGAAGATTTAAATATATTTATTGACTGGTCATTCATCTTAGAATTTATTAAATATGCTAATGGATTTGTAAGAGTCAGTAGGTTTCCTTTCTATATCAAAGGCGAAATTTACGACCCATTTGAAAAACCAACGTTATCTACACAAAGCTTTAACATTATTTTCAACGACTATGTATATAGTTTTTCTGATTCGGTGAAACGTGCACCATTAAAAGAAAATAAAAAATTCATCAAAAATAAAATGAAAAATTTATATAAGGATTCATTTGAACCTTCACTAAAGAAAACACCAGAAAGATATGAAGCTAATAGTGAGTTATTACCAAAAGTAACTAAACAATTAATGACTACTATTTTCAAAAGTGAAAAACCATTATTTATTTTAGAATCCTTAATGTTGATGTTTAACAAGAAAAAACCAGCATTTAAAATTAATAAGTTAAGAAAGAATGCACGCTTAGCTAAAAATGTTATTTTACGTCGTAAAAATAAAAATCGTTCATTGTATCTACTTACTGACAATGAAAATAAAGTCAAACCCAATACAATCGTGTTCGAAGCTTTCGGTGGTAAGAACTATAGTGATAGTCCAAAATATATCTATGAATATATGATGAAATACCACCCAAACTATGAATTTATTTGGGTGTTTAGCAAACCTAACCAAGTTTATTTACCTGGTCCTGCTACAAAAGTCAAAAAAGGCTCCAAAGCATATTACGAAGCTTATGCTAACGCTAAATACTGGGTGACGAACGCAAGATTACCATTATACTTAAATAAAAAAGCTAATCAAGTTTACATCCAAACTTGGCACGGAACACCGCTAAAACGTTTAGCTAACGATATGAAAGTTATCCGTATGCCTGGAACCACTACAGAGAATTACAAACGAAACTTCAAAGAAGAAACAAGTCGCTGGGATTACCTTATTTCGCCAAACGCGTACTCATCTAAAATATTTGAAACAGCTTTCTGGATGCCTCCAGAAAAAATACTTGAAATTGGATACCCTAGAAATGATGTATTAGTCAATCGCGCTAATGATCAAGATTATATTCAAGAAATCAAAGAAAATTTAAATCTACCTAAAGATAAAAAAGTCATTATGTATGCACCTACCTGGCGTGATGATGAATTTGTTAAAAAAGGTAAATATCTATTTGATTTAAAAATTGATTTAAGTAATTTGCAACAAAAAATTGGTGATGACTATGTCATTTTATTAAGAATGCACTATTTAATTGCTAATGCTTTAGACTTAAGAGGATTTGAAGATTTTGCAATTGATGTATCAGATTATAGCGATATCTCAGAATTATATTTAATCTCTGATTGTCTAATAACAGATTATTCTTCTGTTATGTTTGATTATGGCGTTCTCAAAAGACCTCAAATTTTCTTTGCTTATGACTTAGATAAATATGCTAAAGATTTAAGAGGATTCTACCTAGACTATCATAAAGATTTACCTGGCCCTATTTACCAAGACGCCTATCAATTAGCAGAAGATTTACAACGCTTAGATCAAATTGAAACAGATTATAAAGCAAAAATAAATCAATTCCATGATAATTTCTGTTCAATTGAAAACGGTAAAGCATCGAAAGCCATAGCTGATTTAATAACACATGACAAGTAAATCACAAAACATATAATAACGCCGGTCGCATTAATTCTTTGCGATCGGCGTTATTATATATTACAACATTCATAAATTTTGATTATTTAATAACCTTTATCAGAATTCATTTTATTTTCTTCATTTATCTTTTTCGTCACAGCAAGCAATGTACCAAATGCAATACTGACACTCAGCATCGAGGATCCACCATAACTTAACAATGGGAGCGTTACCCCTGTTAACGGAATTAAGCCTGATATACCTGCTAAATTAACAAACACTTGGATAAATAAGTAGCTCACAATCCCTACACATATTAATTTATAAAAATGATTACGTGTTTTATTCGCATATATAAGACCTTTAAATAAAATAAAACCGTAAATAATTAAAATAAATAATACGCCTATTAAACCAAGTTCTTCAGCAATTACTGTGAAAATAAAGTCTGTATGCGGTTCAGGCAAATACCCTAACTTAGCCACACCATTACCTAGCCCATTACCACTAAATCCCCCATTACCAATAGACATAAGGGCACTTGTCAACTGGTAACCATCGTCACTCTCATACTTAAAAGGGTTTATCATAACGTTAATCCGTTTTAATCTGTATGTATTTTCTGAATCTATCATTAAAGTATAAATCAAATAAAAAACCATAGGGATTAAAGTAAACCCCATAACTTGCAACTTAACTTTATTTGTTATACCTGAATAGATAAGTATACAAGCAATAATACCTACCGTTAATACAGTACCTCCCAAGTCGCCTTGAAGTAAAACTAATACTAAGCCAATACCCAGTAAAAATAAAGGCGCAAAGAGGTAACTTAATTTATGATGCTGTCGACTCGTTAAACGTTGATTAATGATATAAGAAAGATAAAAAATAGAAGTTAACTTTAAAAATTCTGAAGATTGAACACTAAAAAAGCCTAAGTTTATCCAATTTTTTGATCCATTAACTTCTTTACCAATTAACACAGTTAAACATAACAGCACCAACGTGCCAAATACAATCAACATTTGTACTTTAGTGTGCTTTAATATATTGATATTAATAAATAATGAAATAACAATGATTAAAATACCTAAAACTAAAAAAGTAAATTGTTTTTTCATAAAGTAATCGCTTGAAATCGCTTGGCCACCAGTTAACGCCCCTTTAGCTGCTGGCACCATGCTGGCACTGTATACCATAATAACACCTATAACCCCCAAAATAATAAAGCATATGATCAAACTTATATCTACGCCTTTTTTACTTTCATTTAGTTGTTTAAGCAAGTGCTTCAATTCAATCTCCCCTTAAAAATCTTTATAGTCCAGTTAATCAAATAATAACTCTTTTGACAATGGTTTATATATAATTATTTTATAATTCAAAAAAACAACAAAGCATGCTTTAAACATTTAAAAAAGGTAATGTAAATAATATTTTTAGGTTTACCTAATAATATTATTTTGTTACATTAGAATAGTTGGAGGGAACAAAATGTTAGAAACAAAAAATATTACAGTAACTTATAATAATACAATTGAAGCTTTAAAAGAGATTAGTTTAGAAGTCCCACCAGGTAATATTTATGGCATTATAGGACCCAATGGTGCAGGTAAATCAACGTTAATCAAAGCTATGTTAGATTTATTACCTCATTCTGGTTATACATTATATAATGATAAACCAATCAAAACACAACGTAAAAATTTATCTTACGTTGAGCAAAAAAGTAATATTGATACGACTTTCCCTATGAAAGTCATTGATTGTGTTATTTTAGGTATTTTCCCCACACTTAACCCTTTACAAAGACCGGGTAAACACGCAAAACAAAAAGCTGAAGAAGCTTTAAAAAAGGTTAATATGTATGATTACCGCAATAGACAAATCAGTGATTTATCAGGTGGACAATTTCAACGTATTTTAATTGCAAGAACAATTATCCAAGACGCTGACTTGGTCTTTTTGGATGAACCTTTCGTAGGTATCGATATTACAAGCGAAAATATTATCATTAAATTGTTAAAAGAAATGGCCAGACAAGGCAGAACAATATTAATCGTTCATCATGATTTATCTAAAGTGAATAAATATTTTGATGGGTTAATTCTGCTTAATAAATCGTTAATTGCTTATGGTGCTACTTCCGATGTATTTACTGGAGAGCATATTAAACGTGCATTTGGTTCGGAAATATTAGTGTCATCAGAACAAGGAGGTGCAGACAATGATTCAGCAATTCGTGAGTGATGTTATGGAATTTAGTTTCCTACAACGTGCACTCATTACTTCTATTATTATCGGTATCGTCTGTGGCGTCATCGGTTGCTTTATCGTACTCAGAGGGTTAGCACTTATGGGAGATGCTATTTCTCACGCAGTATTACCAGGTGTAGCCATTTCTTATATGTTAGGCGTCAATTTCTTTTATGGCGCTGCATTATTCGGTATTTTAGCTGCACTTGGTATCGGATTTGTAAATCAAAATAGTAATATTAAAAATGACTCTGCAATCGGCATTGTATTTTCATTCTTTTTAGCGTTAGGTGTATTACTCGTTACCAAGGCGCAATCTTCTATTGACTTAACGGAAATTCTTTTTGGTAACGTCTTAACCGTTAAAGGCGAAGATAGAACTTTAACAATGATTGTTGCAGCTATTGTACTCATTATTGTCATTGTCTTCTATAAAGAGCTTTTATTATCTACTTTTGACTCTACTATGGCTGCCGCTTCAGGTTTGCCTGTAAAATTTATACATTATACAATTATGATTTTATTAACATTAGTAACAGTAGCTTCATTACAAACAGTCGGTGTTATCTTGGTAGTTTCTCTACTAATCACGCCTGCAGCAACAGCTTATCTATTATCCAATAGATTATCCACGATGATATTTGTTTCTGCATTTATTGGGGCAATTTCTGCAGTTATCGGCTTATTCTTAAGCTTTTCTTACAATTTACCTTCTGGCGTGGTCATTGTATTAGTTATTACAACGATTTTTATAGTGACATTCTTTTTAGCACCTAAATCAGGTCTCTTATGGAAATCCATTAAAAGTAAACGATCGATTGCGAGGTGAAAACGAATGAAAAAATTAGTTCTACTCATACTCACTTTAATATTATCTGTTATTTTCGTAGGTTGTAGTAGAGAAGATGATATTACATTAAAGTCTAATCATCCCCCTACACAAACCGACAAAGATCAAATTGAAGTCATTACTAGTTTTTCTATGATTGAGGATATGACTAAGTCAATTGGTGGCAAACATGTAAAAGTCACAAATCTTGTGCCTATAGGTACTGATCCGCACGATTATGAGCCAAAACCAGACGACATGAAAGATATTGCACGCTCAGATTTAATTTTGTATAACGGGCTAAATTTAGAAGGCGGGGACAAAGGTTGGTTAGCTAAGGTTTTAGATACAACAGACTATCAAAAACGTAACGCTGTGGCCGTATCCAAAGATGTAAAACCTATGTATATTGGAGATGAGGATAATAAAGAAGTTAACCCACACGCTTTCATCGATCCTTATGTTGGAGAAAAAATGGTAAAGGCTATTACTTCCTCTTTAATACAAAAAAATCCTGAGCATGAAGCATATTTCAAAAAAAATGAGGCACGTTATTTAAAATCGCTACATGAGATTGAACGTGATTACGATAAAAAATTAAACAGCATCCCCAAGGATAATAAGGTATTCGTGACGAGTGAGCAGGCGTTCCAATATTTAACCTCACGCTATAATTTAAAAGAAGGTTATATTTGGGCCATAGATACAGAAGAAAATGGTTCTCCAGAACAAATTAAGAATTTAGTTCAATTTATTCACAGAAACAAACCTCCTGTACTATTTATCGAATCTAATGTAGATAAACGGCCTATGGAAACTGTTTCTACAGAGAGTAATGTTAAAATCTATCCTAAGCCAATCTACTCTGATGAAATTGGCAAAAAAGGCGAAGATGCAGATACTTATTTAAGTTATTTACGCTATAATTTAGAAGTGATATCCGATGGCCTAAATTCAAAAAATAAATAATTAGTATATATCTTAAGCCCTCATTAATTTATAATAAATTAATGAGGGCTTACGTTGTTTTACACCTTTATCTTAACGTGTTAATTATTTTATTGTGCCTGCATCTTTATCGTGTACACCATGACGATAGAAATCAAGATATTCTGGTTCTAATGGTTGTTTACCTCTAATGATATCTGCTGCTTTTTCAGCCATCATTAAGACAGGTGAATGAATATTACCATTAGTTGTTCGTGGCATCACTGAAGCATCTACAACACGTAAGTTTTCCATGCCATGAACTTTAAATGTTTCTGGGTCTACGACTGACATTTCATCAGATTTAGGCCCCATTCTACAACTACATGATGGATGTAATGCAGTTTCTCCATCACGTTTAACCCATTCTATAATTTCCTCATCTGTTTGTACTTCTGGTCCTGGTGAAATTTCTCCACCATTGAAAGGATCTAATGCTTTTTGCGATAAGATGTTTCTAGCTACTCTTATTGCTTCTACCCATTCACGCTTATCTTCTTCAGTTGATAAGTAGTTAAACACAAAGTCTGGTTTTTCAAATGGATCTTTAGATTTAATCTTGAGATGCCCACGAGAGTTAGAGTACATAGGTCCGACATGCACTTGATAACCATGAGCAGTTGGTGCTTTCGTACCATCGTATCTTACTGCAATTGGTAAGAAGTGGAACATTAAGTTTGGATAATCTACTTCGTCGTTTGAACGAACGAAACCGCCACCTTCAAAGTGGTTTGATGCAGCTGCACCTTTACGTCCCAGAATCCATTGCAATCCAATCAACGGCATTTTTAATTTATTTAAACTTGGTTGCATAGAAACTGGTTCTTTACATGCATGTTGCACATAAACTTCTAAATGGTCTTCAAAATTTTCACCTACACCTGGTAAATGCAAACGTGGTTCTACGCCAACTGAACGCAAGTGTTCTGAGTCACCAATACCAGACAATTGTAATAATTGAGGTGAGTTAATTGCACCACCTGATAAGATCACTTCTTTAGCGTTTACTGTATGCTCTTTTCCATTTTTCTTAAATGTAACGCCTGTTACTTTGTTCCCATCAAAATTTAATTTCGTAACGAATGCACGTGTTTGTACTTCTAAATTTTTACGTTTCATTGCAGGATGTAAATATGCTCTAGATGCAGACACGCGGCGTCCGTTATGTACTTGGCTGTCAAACGGTCCAAAACCTTCTTGACGGAAACCATTTACGTCTGGCGTTTTATTATACCCAGCTTCTACGCCAGCGTTAAAGAATGCTTGGAATAATGGGTTGGAAGCAGGTCCACGTCTCAATTTAATTGGACCATGGTGACCGCGGTACGGATCATCTTTAGTCGCACCAAATGTAGTTTCTAAACGTTTGAAGTATGGTAAACAATGTGCATAATCCCAACTTTCCATGCCTTCTGGTTTAGCCCATTTTTCATAGTCCATTGGATTACCTCTTTGATAAATCATACCGTTAATAGAACTTGATCCACCCAGTACTTTACCACGTGCGTGTCCTACTTTTCTACCATCCATATGTGGTTCTTCATTCGTTTCGTAAATCCAATCATAAAGTTTATTGCCTGCTGGGTACATCAACGCGGCTGGCATTTGTATTAACAAATCCCAAGGATAGTCACTACGACCCGCTTCAAGTACTAACACACTATTAGATGCATCTTCACTTAATCTGCCTCCTAATACGGAACCGGCACTGCCGCCACCAATAATGATATAATCGTATGATTTTTTCATCTTTAATATAGCCTCCTAATGCTTAAATATTATTTTAATTTATAATCGTCTTTTATTATGCTTTACCAAACCAATTGACTGGTTCTGGATTTGTATTACGAAGAATATGTTTCTCGACTTGATATTCAGCTAGTCCTTCTTTACCTAATTCTCTACCGATACCGGATTGCTTATAACCGCCCCATGGCGCTTGTGCAAAGTATGGATGGAAATCATTGATCCACACAGTTCCCATCTTCAATTGATTCACAACACGTTCAGCTTTACTAATATCTTGAGTGAATACGCCACCAGCTAAGCCATAAATAGAATCATTCGCGAGTTCAATCGCTTCTGCTTCTGTGTCAAAGCCTTCGATTGTTACAACAGGACCAAACACCTCTTCTTGGACGATACGCATTGATGTATCACAATCAGTAATTACAGTTGGTTCAAAGAAAAAACCAGCTTTTAAATCTTCACGCTCTGGTCGTTTACCACCGATAGCAATTGTAGCGTTTTCTGATTTAGCAACTTCCATATATTTTTCTATTTTTTCTCTGTGTTCAGCAGAGATAACGGGCCCCATTTCTGTTTCAGGGTTAAAACCGTCTCCTAATTTAATATTTTTAATTCTTTCAATTAACGCCGATTCAAATTGATTTTTGATATCGTTATGAACTATAATTCTCGCACCTGCCGAACACACTTGTCCTGCATGGAAAAATCCACCATTTAAAGCTTGATCAACTGCAAGTTCAAAATCAGCATCTTCAAAAATAACATTTGGATTTTTTCCACCTAATTCTAGTGCCACATTGGTCACATGATCTGCAGCTTGTTTCATTATATGTTTACCTGTTTTAATACCACCTGTGAATGATACTAAGTCTACATCTTTATGTGAAGATAATGGCTCTCCAACTTCAGAGCCTTTACCTAAAACTAAGTTAATTACGCCTTTAGGAAAACCGACTTCTTCCATTAATTCAAATACACGAATTGTCGTTAACGGCGTAATTTCACTTGGCTTCATTACTAGGGAACAACCAGTTGCAAGTGCTGGAGCAATTTTCCAAGATGCTTGTAGTAAAGGATAGTTCCAAGGTGTAATTTGAGTTACAACGCCTACTGGTTCTTTGATAACTTTACTCTCAGTATTTGGAATCGGAGAATCAATGATTTCTCCGCCATCTTTGTCTGCTAATCCTGCAAAATAGTTAAATACATTTGCGATGTCGTCCATATCTGCATAAGATTCTTCTAGTGTTTTACCTGTGTCTAATGTCTCAAGTCTTGCTAGCTCTTCACGATGTGTTTCAATTAATCCAGCAATAGCATTTACTTTTTTACCTCTATTTTCGCTTGTTTCTTGAGACCATGTACCCTCTTCAAAAGCGCGTCTTGCAGCTAAAATAGCACGTTCACTATCTTCTGCAGTGCCTTCTGCTACTTCAAAAATAACTTCTTGGTTATATGGGTTTATGATTTTTCTCGTTTCTTTACTTGAGCTGTCTACCCATTCTCCATCTATATATTGACGACGGGACAAATGATTTACAAGTTCCATTAAAATTACCTCCGTTAAGTTTGTTAAATTTTTATTTAACGAATTTTATGAACTTTATGTTATCATAGTAATTGAAAAAGTGTCAAACGAGTTTAAAAATGATAGGGGTTTATACATGCATCTTCTTTAAATGCTATGTACACTATAATCAATCCCTATTTATTTAATTATTGAACTCAACAAGTATTTGGACGGAGGTGGACAATTGGTACATTCGAATAATCCTGATTACCAACTAGAAGAAGCGAAAGATATTGTTATTAACGCTATTGGCGAAACAATGGACCTTTATGGCATAAACAGAAGTGTAGGGAACTTATTTGGGACAATGCTCTTTGAAGATAGCATGACACTTGATGAAATGAGAGAACAGTTACAAATGAGTAAACCAAGTATGAGTGCTGGTGTTAAACGACTTCAAGAATACGATATCGTCAAACAACAGTTTACACGCGGTAGCAGAAAACAACACTTTATCGCTGAAAAAGATTTCTTTAATTTTTTCAGAAATTTCTTTTCACGCAAGTGGCGTAGAGAAATTGTTATCAATTCAGAAGGCGTGCACGATGCAGTAGCAATTCTTGATAAAATTATTGATAATGATAAAGCAGATGAAGCTACAATAGCTGAAGCAAAAGAAGTTAAACAACAATTACTTGATACTTTGCCTTATTATGAATGGCTAGAGCAATTAAGTGATGCGTTAGAATCCGGAGAAATTTTCAAATATTTTCCAATGCCAGAAAGAAAAGAATAATTAAGTTTCCGGAGCGGTATAGCATTTACATTTTTCACAAGTGGTTGCGTTGTCTTTTTCTATCAAAAATATACATGCTTATATGCTTATATAAGCACTCCCAGGACTATGCAGCGGATTACAACTACTGTTTATCTGCTAATAAAGGCCGAGGCATTTTATGTCCCGGCCTGTTTTATATTTATAAAGCATAAAAAATACTCCCTTCAATATTTTCACTTTTAAGTGTCCATTTTGAAAGGAGCATGCATCTTCAATATTTTTATTTTACGTTTATAAATTATCGTCTTCTTTTTTCTCTCTAACTTGAGTAATCCTCAACGAACGTCTTTCAACTTCTTTATATTTTTCAGCTCTGTTTTCTAACTTCAACCGATCTTCGGATAACGTCCTTAAGAAGGCAATCATCATCATAATAAAGACCACAAGCACAGGTACACTCGCCAATAAGGAGGCTGTCTTCAGCACTTCTAAGGCACGTTCCCCACCTACTAACATTAAAGCGAATGGTAATAAACATAAAGCAAATGCCCAATATAAACGATTTGCTTTTAATGGTTCTCCAATTACTTTTTTCTGTGAAGCTGATGCCAATATATATGACCCCGAATCAAATGTAGTTGCCAGGAACAAAATTGCAGAAATTAAAAATAACGTAATAATTACATTTGGAAACGGCAATTGATGTAACACTTCAATAATTGTTGCTTCTGTACTATGTGAATTTAAATATTGAATAACGTCAAATGCACCGCTGATTTGTAAATAAACAGCATAGTTCCCAAAAATACCAAAGAACAACGCACAGCCTAACGTGCCATATATCAATGTACCTAACACCAGTTCTTTAAGCGTACGGCCTTTAGAAATACGGGCAATAAATAACCCAATAAACGGCGCGTACACGATCCACCATGACCAATAGAATATTGTCCATTGTTGTGGGAACTTCGTTTCTTCACGTCCGCCGACTCCGCCAAATGGTTCAATCCATGTCGCCATTTGGAAAAAGTTTTTCACCATATTGCCTAAGCCTGTAATCGAGGTTTCCATTATAAAGACAGTAGGACCGACTATAAATACAAAACCAAGTAAAACAAATGACAATATCACATTCCAATCACTTAGAACTTTAATTCCTTTTTTCAATCCTGAATAAGAACTATAAGCAAATATCGCTGTGATCATTAACAGAATGGCACCACGCATTATCATGTTATCCCCATCTATACCTGTCAATCGCTCAATACCTGCTGCGATCATTGGGACACCCAGCGCTAAAGAAGTCGCAGCGCCGCCTAACAAACCAAAGATGAATATGATATCAACGACTTGACCAATAAAACCATCTGTCTGACTTTTTAAAATTGGTCGTAGCGTCTGACTTATTTTATAGATTGGTTTTTTCTTCACAAATATAAGATAACCAATACATAATGCTGGTAACACAAATGTTGCCCAAGCTATGGGGCCCCAATGAAACATGCCATACATTGTAGCATAGTTTAAAGCTGTATCAGTCATCCCTTCAGCACCATGAGGCGGATCCTGGTAATAGAAAGCCCATTCTATAATACCCCAATACAAAATATCAGAAGCAATACCAGCGCAAAATAACATCGCCGCCCAACTAAAATTATTAAATTCAGGCTTATCCGTTGCTTTACCTAACGTAACATTACCGTATTTACCAAATGCTATGTATAATACAAATATTAAAGTAGCTAAACCTATGATGAGATACACCGAGCCTATCGTACTTGAAACCGCATCATTCATTGTTGTGATAATGTCTTGACTGGCTTTAGGAAAAACCATCATTGGAATTACTGCAATAAGTAAAATTACGGATGACCCTATAAAGGTCGTCCAATCCATAACTCTATTATTTTTCAAAATTTGACACCCCTTATAGTAAATATTATGTAAAAAATCGCTAACTTATTTTTTTATCGTTAGCGAAACGATATATTAATTCACAAACATGAGCCTAACGAACTTTAAATAATAATGCAAATTACATTCAAAAACACGAGAGCCAAAAGATGAATATTTATATAATAATTATTATTAGCGTAGCTTTGGTATTTGCTACAATCACGGTGTTAAGTTTAAATTTAACGAATTTAACGAAAGAAACAAATTTATTTTCTGTATTTTTATACTTTATTTTTGTATTAATATTAATTTTATATTTTTTGAAAAACTCTTATTTTTCAAGTTTCCGGGAATGTTTTTCCAGTTACATAATTCTCTTATTTTATTGCAATCATATTGTGTGAATTAATCATTGCGCGTTGAGGAGTGGATAACGTGTAGCATTACTATAAATGATATTGGAAAAATGCGTTTGATTTTAACGGACGTGCTAGAAGAAAATAATTTTGGTTTCCCTTTTTAGTCAATATACTCATCACTCTCATATTAACTTTAGGCGTAAGCTATATGCTTAAGGTATCTACGAAAATCAGTGACGTAATTGAAACTTTCTTCACCGTTATCATTATTTATCCCAGATTTTGCGTTAACTACGAGAGGTATGCATGATATTGGAACAACAATGGCTTTTCCAACTGTATTTGCAATCTTGTACATAATATCGAAAGTACAATTGTATATTACGTTTAGTAATGGGGCTTTTTCAATATTATACAACTTATTTTTGGTATTTGAGGTATCGTACTCTTTATTTTAAGTATCATTGCGCTGTTTTATATGTCTATGACTAGTGACAAAACTTCTAATCAGTACGGATGGTCTCGTGTATAATGACTTAAGTGATAATAAAATTTGCTACATCCCCCTTACATTTTAGTTAAATTATTTTATAATCGATATGTACTATATTTCTAACAAATGAGGTATTAATCATGGATAAAAATAAAATAATAAATTATTGGGATAAACGTGCTACTTCTTTTAGTGACGATAAACAAGCAGAATTAAAAAGTGAACATGCTCAAAGATGGCTAGATGAAATCAATCAAATTATTAAAATCAAGTCTGGCATGAAAATTTTAGATATTGGAACAGGTGCAGGCTTTTTAGCTATTTTATGCCGTCAACAAGGCGCACAAGTAACTGGCATTGATCTCTCCCCTGATATGATTCAATCAGCAAAACAAAACGCCTCACTTTTTGATCAGCAAATTCATTTTCAAGTCATGGATGCTGAAAACTTAAAATTTGATGATGCACATTTTGATTTAGTTATAGCTAGAAATGTCACTTGGTTACTACCTGACACGAAAGCCGCCTACCAAGAATGGCTACGTGTTTTAAAACCGAAAGGCAAACTAATCAATATTGACGGAAACTATGGCAAAGATTCATTTGTAGATTATAGTGATCTGCCAAGCGATCATGCACACAATACACTAGGTGATGAGATGTTACAAGAAAGCGAAGATATAAAGCAGAGTATTTCGATCAATCACTATGAAAGACCGCAATATGATTTAGACATACTTCAACAAATCCATACGCAATCTATTCATCTAGATACAGATATCTACAAACGTATTTATAAATCAGAAGATGATTTTTATAATCCGACCCCCATATTTTTAATAGCAATTACGAAATAATTGAATATCTTAAGTGCCAAAATATTGCTAATGATATAGATTTTTTAATATTTTAAGTCACTCAAAGCCTAGAACTTGCGTTGTAACTTAATTTTTATCATACTATATATGTATAATAGCTAAAGGAGTGGTAAGAATGAATAAAGAACAATTAGAAAAGATGAAAAACGGTAAAGGATTCATCGCTGCATTAGACCAAAGTGGTGGCAGTACGCCTAAAGCGTTAAGTGACTATGGCGTTACTGAAGACCAATATAGCAGCGAAGATGAAATGTTTAAACTCGTTCATGACATGCGTACTCGCATCGTTTCTTCACCTGCATTCAGCTCGGATAAAATTGTAGGTGCAATTCTTTTCGAACAAACGATGGATCGCGAAGTAGAAGGTAAACATACTGGTGATTATTTAGCTGATAAAGGCATTGTTCCTTTATTAAAAGTAGATAAAGGCTTAGCTGAAGAAAAAGACGGTGTACAATTAATGAAACCAATGCCAAATTTAGACGATTTACTAAGTCGTGCAAACGACCATAAAATCTTTGGCACAAAAATGCGTTCGAATATTTTAGAATTTAATAAAGCTGGTATTGATCAAGTTGTTCAACAACAATTTGAAGTTGCAAAACAAATTATTTCAGCTGGATTAGTTCCAATCATTGAACCAGAAGTAAATATTAATGCCGAAAATAAAGCTGAAATCGAATCATATTTAACAAGTGCTATTTTAGCTGAATTAAATAAATTAAATGATGATCAATTAGTTATGTTGAAATTAACAATCCCAACTAAAGCAAACCAATACCAAGAATTGATTGAGCACCCTAATGTGGTTCGTGTAGTTGCATTATCAGGGGGCTATAGTAGAGAACATGCTAATGAAGTATTGAAACAAAACAAAGGCTTAATTGCCAGTTTCTCTCGTGCGTTAATCAATGACTTAAATGTTAATCAATCAGATGAAGAATTCGATAGAATCTTAGGCGAAACAATCGAATCAATCTACGATGCATCAGTAAACAAAGTTTAATATAAATATATTAACACGCTAATATGTTTATATTTCCCGGGAAATCATCTGGGGTAAAATAGACGTATTTAATATAAAAGCATAGTCATTAATTATAAAATCCCCCTCGAACATCAAAGTTCATGTTGAAGGGGGATTTTTCTATTTAAAATGTTGCTGCTTTAGACGTGTATATGTCAAAACAATTGTTATACTTTTAGCAGGTGCACTTTTATGACGCAAATGTCGCCCATATATTATAAACGTGATTCATTTTTACGTGCTATCATTTTTCGTTTAACATTGGGTAAACTACTTGGCCATCTGTTTCAATAATCGGCATTGCGCCCCATTTTCCTAACTCATGCTGTTCGTCATATACATTTTGTTGATGATGCAACATAATATGATATACTTTCCAATTATGCGCGCCAAGCCAATTACTAATAATTAACCTATGACAGCGTGCTGGATGTGACTCAGCACACATAATCGCTACCCGTCGATGACTTGCTAATTGCTGTAATGCTTTTATGCCTTCTTGAAATGTCTCTGTCAAACTATAGTCTGCATAATTATGAAAAGATTCATTTTTCCATGCTTCATTAATTTTTCTCCCTATAGTATCTGAAGATGTTCTTCTGCCCCCAAGGTTAGGCATTACACAATATTCTACTTTTGCCTCACCTAACCATTGTTTTAACATCTTCTCATTATATTGTGTATGTCGTTTACTCGTCCTAAATGCTCTTATATCTATAACTTCTTCTATGTTATATGCATTAAGCATTGTGATAAATTGATTTTGACTATAATTAGAATGACCTATAGTGTAAATGTCATACATCGTTCCCACTCCTTTTATTTAAATCTACCCTTCAATATATCCATTTATTTGAAATTTTCAAATTTACTTATATAACTTCACTATAAATATTGAAACCGTCTAGCCACAAGAACAAACAAACTATATAATAATATTAATTTACAACATATCAACACATTTTTAAGGGGTTTAATATATGAAAACTTATTTACAAAGATGGATTATTGAAGCTTTAAGCTATATGGCTTTAGGTTTATTTGGTTCTTTAATTATTGGATTAATCCTAGAAACACTAGGGGGACAAACACTGTTACTACAATTAGATTTGTCATTTTTATCTGAAATAGGTAAAGTAGCAATGTCTGTCACTGGGGCTGCTATAGGTGTGGCGATTGCTTACGGTTTAGGCGCAAAACCGCTGATTGTATTTTCTTGTGTCATTGTAGGGACATTGGGTTATACAACATTTGAAGGAGGCCCTGTAGGCGCTTATATTGCCACAGTCGTCGTGGTAGAGCTGAGCAAATTATACGCTGGAAAAACAAAAATCGATATTATTTTATCTCCTCTTTTAACTTTATTAATTGGTGGTTTTATTGCAAAAGCATTCGGTCCTGCGTTGAACCAATTTATGACTGGGTTAGGAAATATTATTATCGTTTCAACAGAGCAACAACCTTTAATTATGGGCATCTTGGTTTCAGTGATTTTTGGCTTAGCTTTAACCGCACCAATTTCTAGTGCTGCGTTAGCGCTAATGCTAGATTTAAGCGGTTTAGCTGCAGGTGCTGCGACCATAGGATGTGCTGCACAAATGGTCGGTTTTGCAGTCACCGGATTTAAAGATAACGGATGGGGCGGCACGCTTTCAGTGGGTATTGGTACGAGTATGTTACAAGTTCCTAACATCATTAAACACCCAATGATTCTACTACCACCTACTGTCACAAGTGCCCTTGTTGCACCTATTATGACGACGTTATTCCCAATGACAAATAATGCTGCAGGCGCTGGTATGGGTACAAGTGGATTAATCGGTCAAATTATGACTATCAACACAATGGGTGGTTCATTACGTACTTGGGTATTAATATTCGTCTTTCATATCATATTGCCCGCAATCATCAGTTTTCTCCTCTATAAATTCTGTTTGAAAAAGCAATGGATTAAAGCAGGAGATCAACTTATTCACATTGCAAACTAACAATAAAAATCAAAGCCTGGGGCATATAACATGTCTCAGGCTTTGATTTGCTATTAGCAGTTGATTATTAAATGATAAATATCTTGATATCACGCTTGTATTTTTTCTTAATGTGCTTTTACGAATCGAGTCATAGAGAAATATTAAAAATAGATGGTTATACCATCGCTTTATTTTACGTTATTCTTTATTAATATGCGCATTAATAGGCACATCCATATCAGATTTTTTTGTCTGTGTTATATATAAAATTGCTGCTATGACATACCAAGCTAATACAATGAGCCATTCTGAAGGCCAAGCTAATGAGGATGGCATGCCCGGTAAATATATAGCTATAAACAAAACACTTAGAATAATAGCTATGCTGCCAACAATCTTCCCATTTTTAATACGGTATGGTCTGGGTAACTCAGGTTGAACCTTGCGTAATTTCATAAATGAAATAGCCACTAGTAAATAACCTAATACTACACCTATACCGCCAGCATTGACAATCCACACAAGCGCTGCTCTACCTAATAGTGGCGCAACAAATGCTAGTATACCAAGAAACAAAATACCATGTGTCGGTGTCTTATACTTTGGATGTATAAATGCAAACCACTTTGGAATCATTTGATTTTTAGCCATGGCATATAATATTCTACTACCGCCAATAATAAACGCATTCCAACTTGTGATAATACCAGCTACGCCGCCTAGCACAAGTAAGACACCAAACCCACTATGACCAAACAAATTGACCATTGCATCCGCTGTTGCTAAATTGCTGGCATTTAAAGCTTGAGGCGATAAACCTGTCGCTACACCAAAAACAATTAGTAAATAAAAAATAACAGAGGCAATAATCGACAATATTAGGATGCCGCCTATTTTCTTCGCTGGCGCTTTAACTTCTTCTGCAATTTGTGGAATCACATCAAACCCTACAAATAGGAAAGGGATCATCATCAACACTGACATCGTACCGCCTACACCATTTTCAAAAGGTTGTAAATGATTAAAGTTGCCGTTAAAACCTGCCCCGAAGACGAGTAACAAGCCTACACCTACTATAAAAATTGTAAAAACAGTCTGTATGATCGCTGCAGGTTTAACACCGAAATAATTGAGTGAAGTTAATACCACACTACCAAGTGAACCAATAATAACCCAAGTGAGATACACATCCCAACCGGCTACGTTCCACATTAATCCTTGATGTTGAAATGGAATAACGTAGTCAATAACGGTGGGTAAAGCGACCGCTTCAAATGTAATTACAGAAACATAGCCGAATAATACAGACCAACCAGATATAAACGCAATACCTGGGGAAAATGCTTTTTTAACAAAAACAAATCCTCCACCCGTTTCTGGAATTGCTGCAGCTAATTCTGCATATGTAAGTCCGATTACAATTACTAAGAAACCACCAAGTAAAAATGCTACAATACTACCTACAAAACCAGCTGTTGATACCCATTCTCCTGATAATACGACCCATCCCCATCCAAGCATGGCACCGATTGCAAGAAATAAGACATCAACAATATTCATCGTCTTATTAAATTGAGACTTCATTTAACATACCCCATAACATTCATCAATTTAAAAGTGAACCTATGAGATTGTGGTCAATAGTTTGACCACTTAATCTCATTATCACTCATTTATTATTTTAAACTTCTATGTCTTCCTTTGTTTATTAACAGCACTACTTTGTCGTCATCTTAAATGCCAATTGATAAATATTTTGTTTCTAAATACGGTTCTATGCCTTCTGTCCCACCTTCTCTACCATAACCGCTTTCTTTCAAACCACCAAATGGCGCATGCGCTGCTGAAGGTCCACCGTCATTCCATCCAATAACGCCATATTCTAATTCGTTATATAATTTTAAGCCAGTTCGATAATCATTTGTAAAGAAATAAGACGCCAAGCCGAATTCAGTGTCATTAGCCATTTTTATCGCTTCATCTAGATCATCATAAACCATAACAGGTGCAACTGGCCCGAATGTTTCTTCATGCATTACTTTCATACCTAAATTTGCGTTAGAAATGACCACTGGCTTTAAGAAATTACCTTTTAATGATTGTATCTCATCAAGCGTACGTGATAGCTTACCGCCTTTCTCTTGGGCATCCGTAATATGTGTCAGTACCTTTTTGACTGCATTATTATCAATTAAAGGACCAACTTTAACATCATCTTGTAAACCGTCACCTACTATTAGTGCATGCACTTTATCAATCAATTGTGCTGTATATTGTTCTGCAATATCTCGATGCACAAAGATACGATTAGCACAAATACAAGTTTGTCCAGCATTTCTAAATTTAGAATCAATTGTCCCTTGTACTGCCGCTTCAATATCAGCATCTTTATGAACAATTAAAGGTGCTAAGCCTCCTAATTCCATCGTTACATTCTTCACACTTTTGGCTGATTGTTCTATCAGTGATTTACCAACCGCTGTTGAACCAGTAAAGGTTAATTTATGGATACTTTCATGTGATGTGAAAATATCCCCAGCATCTTTACCTGAAGCAATAATATACGATATAGCATCTTTAGGTATGCCAGCTTTATGTGCAAGTTCAACCAGTTTAATCGTTGTTAATGGGGTTTTCACTGCAGGTTTACATATTATCGTACAGCCTGCTGCCAATGCAGGTGCCATCTTACGCGTTATCATTGCTGCTGGAAAATTCCAAGGCGTAATTGCACCGACTACGCCAACTGGAAATTTATCTATCACTATTTTTTTGGATGGCGTATTGGCAGGTATTGTTCGACCATATACTCTCTTTGCTTCTTCTGCATACCATTTAACGTAAGCATTAGCATAAGTTACTTCACCTTTTGCTTCATCTAAAGGTTTGCCTCCTTCTAACGTAATTAATTTCGCAAGATCATCTTGATGTTCATCAATCAGGTTAGCCCATTGATACAACTTTGCTGAACGTTCGTGTGCGTCAACTAATTTCCAATCTTGGAATGCGTCATTCGCGTGTTTAATTTGTGAATTGATTTCATCATGGTTCGTGTAATCCAAACGTTCTATAACTTCATTTGTAGACGGATTAAATACTTCTAATTGTGTCATTACGATTTCTCCTTTTCGATGATTTATATTATGAGGTATGACTTATCTATACCCTATATTTAAAAATAAATTTTTAACCGTTCATATGCGTTTGGGTAGTACCCACTACATTTAATGTATTGGTTAAAATGGATAAACCTTGTTGCAATTCATCTTCTGAAATGACTAAAGGTGCTAAGAAACGAATAACATTCCCTTTAATGCCAGCAGATAATAATAGCAAACCTTGTTCATTTGCCGTTTGAATAATTTTTCCGGTTAATGCTTTATCAGGTTCACCCTTCTGTTCATCAATAATTTCACAAGCAACCATAGCCCCAAGTCTTCGAATACGAGCTATATATGGATGCTGCTTTGCTATTTGATATAAGTAATCTTCAAGTTGCTCGCCTAGTTTTTCGGCTTTGCTATTTAAATCTTCTTCTTCTATAATTTCAATGACTTTTAAAGCTGCTTCACACGCTAAAGGATTTCCAGCATAGGTGCCGCCTAGTTCTCCAGGTGCTGCACTATCTATCATTTCTGCTCTCCCAACCACACCGCTCAATGGAAAGCCTGCTGCTAAAGATTTAGATACTGTTATTAAATCTGGCTCAATACCAAAATGTTCAATCGCAAACGTTTTGCCAGTTCTTGCAAAACCTGTTTGAATTTCATCTGCAACAAAAATAATTCCGTTAGCTTCACATATATTTTTAACAGCTGTCACGAATTTTTTATCAGGTATAATAAAGCCACCTTCGCCTTGTACTGGTTCCATTACAATACAGGCAACTTCACTTGGATCTACTGTTTCAATAAAAAAGTCATGTAATTTTTGTATTATTTGATCGACATAAGCTGCTTTCGATAATTCTTCAGATTTTTCAGAAATATTAGGGTATGGTGCTTGGTAAACAGCTGAGGCGAAAGGTCCAAATCCTAATTTGTAAGGCTTTACTTTACTCGTCATAGACATCGTCAAATTAGTACGGCCATGAAACCCTCTCACAAATGATACGACCGCTTGTCTTCCAGTATACTTTCTAGCAATTTTGACCGCATTTTCTACAGCTTCTGCACCTGAATTAAGCAAGATTGTTTTTTTAGCAAAATCACCTGGTGTAATTTCAGTTAACTTTTGCGCTAAATTTAAGTAACTTTCATACATAATGACATTGAAGCCAGGATGTATAAACTTATCTAATTGTTCTTTTAAATGTTTCGTTATTTTAGGATGTGTATGACCTACATTTAATGTACCAATTGCACCTGCAAAATCAATAAACTGATTACCTTCTACATCCGTGATGGTAGCACTCTGTGCATGCTCTGCAACATGTAAGTTGCCATTGCCTACACCACGCGCTACATATTGTTCCCTTTGTTTTTTATAATGTTCAAATTGATTTATCATCAATCATCCCTCCTTGTTAACTTAATTCAAGATTTACAGTTTCCTAAAAATTTAAGGGATTATTGGTATAGTGTAAAGAACCAGTTATATCACTTTAATGGTACCAGTTTATTCCCAGAGCACTTCCTTTAAACGTCGTACAGCTTGGGGTATCTGTGCCTGTTTGATTTTTGAAAAACCCATAATAAGCGTTTTATTCGTCTTATTATTTTCAAGCGGTTCTACAGAAAATCGGTTTAACGTATAAAGTTCCAATCTTTTTTCTTTGGCACGAGATTCAATTTCAGCATAAGAATATGTGGTGTTGATTTCCACGATGAAATGCAAACCCGCGCGTGTATCTTTAACTTTAATATTATTTTTAAACACATTTGTTAGTTGTGCTATAAGGTATTCCCTTTTCTTTTCATATAAATGATGCATCTTTTTTACATATTTTTCATAATGTCCTTCTTTGATCATTAAATTTAATGTCAGTGCATTAATCATTGAGAAATCAGGTATCATATTTAAGTTCAACATCTCAAATTGTTTCACTAATTTAATTGGTAAAATCATATAACTTATCCGTAATCCAGGCATTAAAGTTTTAGAAAAAGTACCTAAATAAATCACACGTTCATTTTTGTCAAAACTAAACAATGAAGGTATATTATCTGTTTCATATTTAAATTCACTATCATAATCGTCTTCAATGATATAACTATGTGTTTCACTTGCCCAATTCAAAAGATTAATACGACGTGAAACAGGCATAATTGTCCCCATAGGAAATTGATGTGATGGTGTCACTATAACAGCGCCGGGTTGAACTTGTTTGATTTTATTAATCGATATACCTTTATTATCTAAAGAAATTGGTTCTAAATGTGCGTGTGTTTGTTTAATCAAAGACCTAAATCTTGAATAACCCGGGTTTTCTACTGCAATTTTTATACCCTTAGGTAATAGCTGCATGAGTTTTGTTAATAAAGTATTCGTACCAGAACCAATAACGATTTGTTCTGGATGACATTGTATGCCCCTTTGATAAGATACTAATTTAGCAATCGACTGCCTTAGCTCAACTGGGCCTTTAATATGAGGTATCGAAGATAAATAATTATCATAATTTTGAAATACACGTTTAATCAATTTAGTCCATAAATCGACTGGAAATGCTGCAATATCCGTACTCATATGTGAAAAAGAGTACTCAAAACTATCTTCAGTGGGAAACTCTTGAACTTCCAAAGCGATTTGTGCATTTGGATCCACAATCAACTTGTCTAAAGGTTCAATAAAATATCCTTTTCGCTCTTCAGTATAAATGTAACCTTCTGCTAGCAATTGTTCATACGCAGCTTTCACACTATTCACGCTGATGTTTAAATATTTAGCCATATCCCTTTTTGAAGGTAATTTCTCACGGCTCTCATATTTGAATGCAAGTATATCTTCTTTTAATTGACTATATAATTGTCGATAAATATATTGACCTGCCTCACGTTGCATCCAATCCCCCCCTTGTTTTCATTCTAATTTATAAATTTTTCCTCTTACATCGCTTACATTATTATAATAAAAACGAGAACGGGATAGAAATCAAAAATGCTAATTTGATTTCTAATACCCATTCTCGTTAGAATGATAAATGATTGAAATGCTGAGTTTTATCGCTCACCACACCAATAAAATATCGATTGCGCACCTTCAAAACAATACGATTAACTATGTTTCAGTCGTAAGGCAATTTAATTTTTATGTCGTGGGAGTGCAATATATCTGATTGCTTTCAATTTTTTATAAAATTGGAGATGCTAGTTTTGCAATAGATTGCTTAAATTTAATCCAAGTTGAACGTTGTTCGTAACGTGCTTCTGTGAGTTCTTCTGATACTTTCAAATCTTCCATAAATGCAGCTTTCAGTTCTTTCACAATCTTTTCATCATACATAAAGGCATTAATTTCAAAATTTAATTCAAAACTACGCACATCCATGTTTGATGATCCTACACTAGCTACTTCGTCATCGATAATCATCATCTTAGAATGAATAAAACCATTCTCATAGGTATAGACTTTGACGCCGTCTCTAATCAATTGAGCAACACTTGTAATCGTTGCCCAATATACGAAGATATGGTCCGGTTTATTAGGTATGATTAACCGAACGTCGACACCAGCTTTTGCAGCTATACGTAAGGCGTTAACATAACCTTTATCCGGTATAAAATAAGGACTGTGCATATAAATAGATTTTTTTGCATTCATAATCATTTTCATATAACCAAACTCTATTTGATGCCAATTATCGCTAGGCGCACTGAGTGCGATTTGCAGTGGAACATCTCCGCCTTGATTTGCGTTATCCGGGAAATACTTGTCAGTATATTCGAGTTGTTCACGGTGGGATTGAGAATTCCAATCATGTATGAAACTTAATTGTAAAGCGTCTACGCCATCGCCCTTAACTCTTAAGTGCGTATCACGCCAGTAACCAAAGTTCTCGTCTAATCCCAAATATTCGTCACCAATATTAAATCCACCTACATAACCGGTCATACCATCGATGACTAAAATTTTACGGTGATTTCTATTATTAACTCTAAAATTCACTAAAGGAATCTTAGCTTGGAAGAAAGCTTCAACTTGCCCACCAGCTTCTTGAAATTTTTTGAATTTAGATTTATGTACTGATTTAGAGCCGACTGCATCATACAATATTTTAACTTCTAAACCTTCTTCAGCTTTTTGCTGCAAAATATCAACGATTTCAGAACCTAAACCATCTAATTTCAAAACATAATATTCTAAATGAATATAATGTTTTGCGTTACGTAAATCTTCTTTCATTTGATCAAACAACTGATGGCCATCAGTATAAATGTCAACATTATTATTATAACTTAAAAATGTAGGTTCTTTTGTTAATAATGTATTTACAATATCTGCGTGCTTTTTTATTAATGGAGAATCGGAATTGTTTATCTTATTGGTAGAATCTAACAATTGTGTTTTCATACGTTTTTTTATATCATCTATCTGGTTATTGTGAAAACCTTGTTCACGTTTTTTTCGTACACCTCGCCCAAAAAAGATATAGATGATAAAACCTAAAATGGGCACGACAAAGAGTAAAAAAAGCCAAGCCCATGTTGCAGTAGCGTCTCTTCTATCTCGGTCTAAAAAAACAATAACAAAAGCTAACGCTATATTAACGACAAAGAAAAATGCAAGTATTCCTCTATAAATTGGGCTTACACTTGGATCAAATATTAATTGCATACAGACACCTCATCATGTTTATTAATTATTAATGAATACTAAGTACTTTTTGTGATTTTGTATATTAAAATGCAGCACAATTTATTAAGCTCAACTATTTTAAATGTATTAAATACCAAGCTAAAGTACGTTACAAAATATCGTACAATATTTAAAATAGACTGTCTATTCTTCCATCGTTTTCTCTATCGTACGATTACGACCAGCTTGTGATCCAAATAATGTGATTAACAATGAAGTGATTAATAAAATACTTAATGATGCCATCCATTTGCCTGTTGCATCATGTAATACACCAAACAATAATGGGCCAACAGCAGCAAATATATAACCTACTGATTGTGCCATACCTGACAACTTAGCTGATGTTTGGCTATGTTCAGTTCTCAAACTAAAGAATGTGTTTACTAGGCCAAATGCTATACCACTAGCAACACCGATTAATACTGTTGAAATGAGAGCAAATTCTGGTTTAAACAACATAATCGAGACGCCAATCACAAAACAAACCCCAGTCAAAAATGTTAATAGGAATTGCGACTTCATTTTAGTAGCAAAAATTGGAGTAATAAACGTTAAAGGTATAATTGCTATTTGCATTATAGATAAATACATGCCTGCTTCATTAATCGACATACCATTTTGAGATAAGTACGCAGGTAACCAATTGATTAACGAATAAAAAATCAGTGATTGCCCGCCCATAAGCATGGTGATTTGCCATGATAACGGAGACTTCCAAACATTAACACTCTCTTGTGGTACGGAGGCTGTTGTATCTTGCTTAGTATTTAATTGAAATATCCATATAATGATTGTTATCAGCGTAATCACACCTATCACGCTAATAGCAATGTTGTAATTAAATGCTTTGACAAGTGGCGCTGTTCCATAGGAAGATAGCCCTCCAAATACATTCATAACCACTGTATAGTAACCCGTCATAATACCTATATGTAAGGGGAACTTCGCTTTAATAACAGCGGGCGCAAGTACATTGCCAAAACCAATACCAATACCGATAAGAACCGTACCTATATACAGCCATGAAATACCTATGACTGAACGTACAATAACACCAATCAGTATCAACCATAAAGCTACAAAAATCGTTTTCTCTAATCCAAAGCGATTACTTGTTTTCGCAGCAAATAATGAAACAATTGCAAATGCAATCAATGGTACTACTGTAATCACGCTAACCGCACTATTAGACATGGCTAAGTCGTGTTTAATATCAGGTAACGCAACACCAATCGAAGTAATAGGCGCCCTAAGATTCGCGCCTACAAGCAATATGCCTATAAATAATAACCAATTAATCGGTTTTACTTTTCTATTATTTTCCATTTTGTCCACCTTACTTAACTATTTTCATAAATAACATTATATATGGTACAATATGTACGTTATAATGTAAATAGGAGCGATTCACTTGTATAATATTCAAAATATCATTGCCAAAAATATTGCTGATTATCGTAGTAAACATCAACTTAGTTTAGATAAAATGTCTAATTTAACTGGTGTTAGCAAAAATATGCTGAGCCAAATTGAAAAAGGCGTGTCCAATCCAACCATTACTACGTTATGGAAAATTGCCAACGGGTTACACCTCTCTCTTTCTGAACTTACATCAACAAAAAAAGAGTGTGTAGATTTTGTAGACGAGTCAGACATCGTCCCTATTATGGATGACAACATTAAAATCTATCCTTATTTTCCATATAATGATAAGAATCACTTTGAAATGTTTAAAATGGAAATTCAACCTGGTGGTAAAATGGACTCCGATGCACACCATGTGCAATCAGAAGAATTTATCATTGTTAACACAGGCAGTTTAAAAATTGAAGTCGATGGAACCACTTATACAATTAGCAATAACCAAGCTTTTCGTTTTAACAGTGATGTAGCTCATAGCTACTGTAATCCAACCAAAGACGTTGTTACATTTACTGCCACAATTCATTATCAAACGCCATAGTTATTGAAATTGATATATACAAACTGTATTCGAAACCATCCATAAATATAAACGAGAATAACAAACATTGATCTCTCTAAACATACCTTTTCACCTCCTGTCGCCACTTCTAGTGTGTATAGATAATTATTTAATACTAATATAGGTCAATTCAATGAACTATTGCCAACAGATAGGGAGCGGGACAGAATTCATTTCACAAAATATGAATTCTGTTTTGTTCTCTATTTTTGTATAGATCAATTCATATTCAATAATAAAGTTAATAAAATAACTATAAATATATTTTTCATTTTATATTGCCTTGACCGCAAAAATTATGTCATATATATTTGACATAATCACATCATTCTAACTATAAAAAAGGCAGTGAGTCCGTAAATTGAACAAAGTAAAACATTATCGAATCCAACAAAAAATATCTCAACTTTCTTTAGCACGTTCATCAGGTGTCTCACGACAGACGATTAATATGGTTGAAAATAACAAGTACAATCCTTCATTAAACTTATGTATACATATTGCGAAAGCGTTAAATGTCACGTTAAACGATTTATTTTGGGAGGAAGAAACGAATGAATAAAAAAGACAAATGGATTTATCAAAATTTTGCTGGTTTAATTGGTATACCAGATGAGTACCAGCGGCATGAAATAGATAAGTTAATGGCAAAAATTGCTATCATTGCTTTATATACACTATTAGCTTTAGTATATTTATCTATTTTTCTAGATATTGAACGCGCATTTTTATCTCCGTTCACCATTGGCGGTGTACTATTAATTATTATTTTATTTTGTAGAGTGAGCATGAACCAATTCAGCGCTGACCCCGTAGAAATCGAAGTACATGATCAATATACATATCATCAATTGCTCAAAGAAACACGGAATAAAAGAATTATTTTCTTAGTTATTGCTTTAATTTATATGCCAGTTACCGCAACTATCGTTGCACCTATCCTGGCAGGTAATCCCTTGAATTTTAGTTATTTATTCAATATAAGTACTTATTTACCATTTTTAATGTGGGCTATTTTTACCGTTGCAAAAGACTCACGTGTAAAATTAATAAAAAAAGAGGAGGACGCTGATATTGACTAACGAAAAAATACTCCGCTTAATTCCAAATTATAGATATACAGATGAATATGAACGGAAAGTGTTATTAAATATATATGCCAAACTATATGTATGGATATTTTGGGGCACTTTGATTATTTCCACATTGGACATCTTTGTTTCTATGTATCTAAAACAAATTCCAGTCGTTAGTATACTTGCAATGATTGCATTAACCGCAGCTTCGATTGTGTTTACTTCTTCACTTCGCAATAAAAAAATAGATCGTTTTGAAGTCGATTCTAAAAAGGGATACCAACGATATATTAAAAAAGCACGTAAAGGAAGTTTCATATTTGCATTTGCTATGTTTATTGTCTTCAATATAAATAATTACTTAATCCCGTTTGTCATACATCAATCTCTCCCTGAAAATTCAGAGTTAACTTATCAATTGTTAATTTTTGCTACGATTGCTGCTATTGCTGGATGGATAATATATATGATATCCAAAGCCAAGATTACACGTACGTATAAAGATTAAAAGCTAACATAAAATGACCCGCATGACTTTTTGTATTATAGTCATGCGGGCAGTCTTAAATACGACTTTCTATTCGTTCATCTCTGCACGCTATAAAAATCTTTCTATATAGAATGCTGATTCCTCTATAGATTTATGTTCAGTGTTAACTACAATTGCATTCAACTTGGCAAACATTTCTTCGGCGTACATCAATTCTTCCTTGATGCGGTCAATACTATTATAATCAGTTGGCCCGTGTAATCCCAATATCTTCACGCGCTCATTCCGAATATTTAAAATATAATTAGGTTTGGCTGTTAAACCAAATATTTTGAGTTCTTTATGTCTAAAAACCTCATCTGGTATATCCACTTCTGGTACCAAAGGGATATTTGCTATCTTATATCCTTTATTTGCTAAATACATACTAAGTGGTGTCTTTGAAGTACGAGAAACACCTATGATTAAAGCGTCCGCTTCTTCTATGTCAGTAAAATGTTTTCCGTCATCATACTTAACAGCATATTCTATGGCTTCAATTCTTTTAAAATAATTTTCGTCTAATTTGCGTAATGCACCACTTTCTAAAATTGGTGAACAATTCGTTCGTCGCTGAATAATACCGATTAAATCCGACATGTAATCAACATATGGAATTTGTTGTTCAAGTGCATATTGCCGGCCTCTTTTATTAAATTCTGGATTCACTAAAGTCGTTACAACCACTGCGCCGCGTTTTTTGGCTAATGAAAGCACATTAAGTAATTCATCGTAATTTTTGATAAAAGGAAACTTTTTTATCTCAACATGAACTATATCCGGAAACTGCGTTAATGTTGCGTTAATCATACGTTGTGCAGTTTCTCCGATTGAGTCGGATACAACAAATAGGCTTAGTTGTAATTGCTCAAAATCATTGGACACGTAATCTACCACCTTTGACTTCACTTTGTGCCGTAGATAGTAAGGCACCGGGCACTCTAAACGGTGAGCAAGAAACATAATCTAATTCTAATTGGTTAAAATATTGTATGGATCTATGGTCTCCGCCTAACTCTCCACACACACCTATTTTAATCGTCGGATTTACAGATTTCGCCTGTTCTGTCGTCCGTTGAATTAATTGCCCTACACCCTCTAAATCTAATGTTTGGAATGGGTCTATATCTAATATACCTTGTTCTGAATATGCATTTATAAATTTACCAGCATCATCACGTGAGAAACCGAATGTTAATTGCGTTAAATCATTTGTCCCAAAACTAAAGAAGTCACATTCTTTTGCTAAATCTTCAGCAATTAGACACGCCCTCGGTGTTTCAATCATAGTGCCAAGCAAGTAATGCGCGCTTTCATCCATTTCAATTTCTAATCTTTCTATTTTATCTATGATTTGTGCTTTTAATGTTGTAAACTCTGACACAGAAGAAACAAGCGGAATCATAATTTCAGGTTGGCAATCAATGCCTTGTTGTTTCAGTTTCAAAGCACTCTCGACAATAGCTTCTGCTTGCATGATATAAAGTTCTGGATAAGTTATAGCTAAACGACAACCACGATGACCTAACATAGGATTCACTTCATTTAAACTTGCTATATAGTGTTCCAATTCTGAAACAGATACATTAAGCTGACGCGCAACACTGTGTTTTTCCTCTGTTGATTTAGGTAAAAATTCATGTAGTGGCGGGTCCAGCAAACGAATGATAGTTGGACGTTCGCCCGACAGTTTTAATATTGTTTCAAAGTCTTCTTTTTGATATTGCTTAATCTTATTTAAAGCATTAATCCTATTTTCTTGTGTATAAGATAAGATAAACCGTCTCATTTCAATTAAACGTTCTGCCCCAAAGAACATATGCTCAGTACGGACTAAACCGATACCTTTCGCTCCAAATTGGTAACCTGCTTGAATATCTTGGGGCGTTTCTGCGTTCATACGTACGTCTAACCTTGCCACTTCTTCTGACCATTGCATAAACGTTTCAAAGTCTTTGCTTCTTTCAGCCTTCGTTGTTTTAACTTCATCCAAATAAATGTCACCTTTAGCACCATCGACTGAAATAATATCACCTTCATTTAATGTGCCATTTGGATATGTTACTTTTTTATCTATGATATTAATCTCAATATCCGAACATCCTGTCACGCAACATTTCCCCATCCCTCTTGCGACAACTGCTGCATGAGACGTCATGCCACCATGTGTCGTAACAATTGCTTTACTTGCAATCATACCTTCAATATCTTCAGGAGAAGTTTCAGGCCTCATCAATATAACATGCGCTCCTTGCTCAGCTTTTAATTTTGCAGTTTCAGCCGAAAATACGATTTGACCGCTTGCTGCGCCAGGGCTCGCTGGTAGTCCCATCTTAGAAATAATAGTAGCCGCTTCTAATGCATTATCATCAAAATTAGGATGCAGTAATTGGTCTATTGATTTTACTTCAACATTCATAACAGCTTCTTTTTTTGAAATAATCCCTTCTTCTACTAAATCTACCGCAATATGAATCGCTGCATTAGCAGTACGTTTACCATTTCGGGTTTGCAAAATATAGAGTTGCTCATTTTCAATTGTAAATTCAATATCCTGCATATCTTTATAGTGCATTTCTAATTGTTGAGCAACCTTTAAAAATTGTTGGTGAACGTGAGGCATCTGCACTTTTAAAGTCTCAATATTTTTTGGTGTGCGTATACCTGCCACAACGTCTTCGCCTTGTGCATTTAATAAATATTCACCAAACAATTTCGCTTCCCCAGTAACTGGATTGCGTGTAAAAGCCACACCAGTACCACTTTGATTGCCACTGTTTCCAAAAACCATCTCTTGAATATTGACAGCTGTACCAATACCATATGGTATCTCATTTAACTGACGATATACACGCGCTCGGTCGTTATCCCAAGATTTAAACACTGCTTCAATAGCCTCAGTCAATTGCACAATAGGTTCTTGTGGAAATGGTTTATAAGCCTCTTCTAAATATACGTTTTTATAATACTCACAAATTTCTCGCAATCCTTCAGCTGGAATATCTGCATCGTTCTGATAATGATATCGCGATTTATATTGATTAAAATATGTATCAAATAATGCCATCGGGATATCGTATACAACTTCACCAAACATTTGTAACAACCTACGATAACAATCATATGCGAAACGTTCATCGTTCGTCTTTTCTGCTAATATTTTAACATTATTATCATTAAGCCCTAAATTTAATATTGTGTCCATCATACCAGGCATAGAAATTTTCGCGCCACTTCTTACAGATACTAACAATAACGCTTCTTCGGAAGAAAATGATTTTTTAGTGCGTTTGGAAAATGCTTCTAATTGTTCATGTAATGATTCCATAACCTCTTCTGAAAGTTTAGAACCATGGTTCAAATATTCAATACATGCTTGCGTCGTCAGTGTAAAACCATCGGGAACAGGTAAACCTAAGCGTTTCATTTCTGCTAAATTCGCACCTTTACCACCTAATAAATCTTTCATTGCTTTTTTGCCTTCATCAAATGCATAAATATATTTTGTCATACAAAAGCACCTCAATCTTTTAATGTGTCATACTAATTATTATTGAGTATGTCATATTAAAATCTAAAAAACAACTAAAAAATTACTATTATATACTTATTTTGCTTTAAAACCCCAAAGTGATTGAATTCAGATTAAATAAAAAAAGCCTAAGCAATACCATGACGCTGTATTGCTTAGAACTTTAAATTTTCCAGTTTATTGCCATATTTAAATTTAAGATATCAATTATGTCACTATGCAACTATGATTTATAAAATAAGTGATATATCATAGGTAGTCTTCATATCAACTACCATACTACAATTAGCACTATAGTTAATAAAATTGAAACACACTTAATTCTATTCAATTATTACTGTTGATATAAACTGGTTTAATTAGTGGAAAATAATAAATAAGTAGGATAAATAGAGCGTTTTGCGTTAAGAACTATAATACTTTTGTAGTTAGTAGTTTAAAATATAATTTAAACTGGCATAAATAGCATAACAAACTATTTTTAAGTAGGTAACTGGTTAATATATAATCATTGGGCGGTTTTTTAAAAGCTACATTTCAATATGTTATCAAAATAATACTCAAACGGAATGACATACTACATCATAGCGTATACATTTTCGGCGTTATGCTTTAGCATTTTAAAATTATAGATGCTCTTCTTGTTTTACATAAGGTTCACTTCCAATATCTTAAAATTCACTAAGAATCCATTAGTGTATGTGTTATCACTTAATTATTCAAAATGGCGCCATTTTTTCATAGATTTTATGATTAATCACAAATTTTTTCACATTCAAAAACATTCGTTTTTAAAATTTATAGTATTTAAAAGTGATAACTTAATTTAATTATATTGTTGAGGCAGTTTTTTGTAAAGCGCTTTTTATCGTTTTAACAAAATACAGCCGCGTCACTTCTTCAATTTTATGAATGGTTGTTAATATTTTTATTTTATTACTCATATTTCGCTAAATCCCCTTCTCTTAATCCATTTACATGATTTACTCAACACCACATAGCAATTTGTAACTTAACCGCATCAGAGTACTTTTTAGGGTTTAAACCTGTTTCTTTTTTACACTTTTCTAGTCTGTATAACAGCGTATTTCTATGAATGTATAAATATTTTGCTGTCTTTGTAATATTTAAATCATTATAAAAGAAGCTTTTTAACGTATCTATACTCAGTTGATCCATCTCCCCTAAAACTCTCTTTTTATAGCGCTGCCTTATATTTTCGTCTATTTGATATAACAATGTTTTTTCTTCAATATCTTCAAATGAAGTCATCGCTTCTCCGTTTTCATTTAACATAAATACCAATTCGCACTCTTCATAAGCATTTTTAAAACCTTTTAAATTTTTAAATATCAGACTCGAAGCCATGTAAACTTTCAATTCAAGATCCTGAAACACTTGATATATATTACTGATTTTTTTATCTAATTCTGAAGTAGATTGATCCATAGCTAGAATGACAATTCGATTGTAATTTGTGAATGCAATTGTAAATGAGCGACCATCTATACTACGAGTGAGTGAACGAACGATACTATTTCTAGAAAACATCTGTTTTTCTATATCGATAATAACGCACTTTTTAAAAGTCAATAAATTCATGTTTAGGTGTTTTATCAAATATTGTATAAATGATTTTGAAGCTTCACTTTTTAACAATTCTTCAATCAGTAATTCTTGAGTCCGTATTTGCCCTTCCAATTCATATGTAAAATAATTCTGATACAACAATAATTCTGTAGACATTTTAACTAAATCTGCTACATGCATTAATTGATCTGGATTGCCTGTTATACCTATGACACCCACAATATTATCTTGAAAAATAATCGGCAAATTAACACCTGCTTGCGTCCCTTTTAAGCAGACACTGTCTTCTTGGGTAATTACTACTGTTTCTGTTTGTTTCAACACTTGCCTAGCGCCTTCATGTATAATACCAACACGCTTTTGATCAAAGGAAGCAATAATCACGCCATTGTAATCCATAATATTAATATTACTGCTAGTTCTTTTAGCTGTTTCTTTAACTATGAAAGAAGCCATTTCTTCAGTCAATACATTCATTTTCTCACTCCCTTATAATTTTTATACAAAATTAGAACATTAATTTTGTATAGTTTAACCCTATTTTCTAGAAAATGAAATCGATACACTAAAAGAACACGTAATAGAAAACGCTTTCTAAAAAGGAGCAACATAATCATGGAAATTATTTTAGCACCAGATTCATTTAAAGGTAGTATGAAAGCCAGTGAAGTAACAAACTATATGAAAGAAAGTATTTTAGACATATTTCCTAAAGCCATCATTCATGATTTACCGGTTGGAGATGGCGGCGAAGGTACATTAGAAGCCTTAATTAATGCAACTAATGGTGTACTTACTTCGATTGATGTTACTGGACCTTTAGGGGAAAAAGTGCTTGCGCAATACGGCGTTATAAATAACGATACTTGTGTAATAGAGATGGCAGAAGCTTCCGGGTTGAAACATTTATGTGAAGATGCACTAAATCCACTGGTAACGACAACATATGGAACTGGCGAATTAATTCTACATGCATTAAATAAAGGGTATAAAAAATTTATCCTAGCTATAGGTGGATCTGCAACCAATGATGCGGGCGCAGGTATGCTACAAGCGTTAGGCGCTGAATTAACAGATAATCAAAACCATTCATTAACGTTAGGCGGTGGCGCATTAAAAAATTTAAATCATATTGATTTAACACATTTTGATTCTAGAATTGCTAATTGTAAATTTATCATTGCTTCGGATGTTCAAAACCCTTTGGTAGGTCAAAACGGTGCATCTTTCATTTTTGGAAAACAAAAAGGTGCATCACCAGAAGATATAAAGCAATTAGACCTTAATCTTAATCACTGGGCAAATCATGTTGAAAATACAACTGGGATAAAACTTCATGACTTGAAAGGAGCTGGTGCAGCAGGTGGTCTTGGGGGCGCATTCAAAGCATTTTTTCCTAGTTATTTTAAAGATGGTATTCAAGTTGTTATAGAACACATTCAATTTGAAAAATATGTAAAGCGCGCTGACCTAGTTATTACAGGGGAAGGAAAAATTGATTATCAAACGTTTTATGGAAAAGCACCTATTGGTATCGCAAAATGTGCTCAAAAATATAACGTGCCTGTTATTTTTATAGGGGGAGCTGTAGAAATAGATATAACAGACTTAAAAAATACTGGCGTAATCAGTGCTTTTAGTTTAAGTAATGGGCCTATGTCATTAGCAGAAATCTTTTCAAATTCGGAAAAATTAATAAAACAAACAACAAAGAATATTGTAAGTACATTTTTCCATAACCATTAACATATTAAGGGGATGTTTGTTATGAGAATTAAGGATACAATAGAAAAAATACCTGGCGGGCTGATGGTCGTGCCATTATTACTGGGGGCTTCTATCAATACGATTGATCAATTGCATCTCAAGCCAATAATGAATTTGTTAAAATCCTTAGGCGCCCCCAAAACTGAAGAAGGCTACTATGAAATGCTGCAAATTGGTGGATTTTCACAAGAATTATTTAAAGATAGCGCACTTGTCTTAATAGCTCTATTTATTTTTTGTGTAGGAAGTCAAATGAACTTAAAAATTGGCGGCAAAGCATTAAAAAAAGGTATGCTATTAACAACAACTAAATATTTTTCGGGTCTAGCAGTGGGTCTTTTATTAGGTTTGCTATTTGACCCTTGGAATGGTTTATTTGGATTATCTACAATAGCCATTATTGCAGCAATGACAAATAGTAATAGTGGCATGTATGCTGCTTTAACTAGTACATATGGCAATCGTTCTGATGTAGGCGGTTTGTCTATACTTGCTATTAATGACGGTCCATTATTAACGCTGATTTCACTAGGGTTTATTGGTACAACATTTCCTATTATCTCATTTATTTCTGTTTTGTTACCATTAAGTATAGGAATGATTTTAGGAAATCTTGATCCTAAAATTTCAGAATTTTTACGCCCAGGCGAAACCATACTTATTCCCTTTTTTGCTTTTTCTTTAGGCGCGGGTATGAATTTAGCTGAATTCTTTAATTTTTCAGTGTTATCAGGCGGATTAACACTAGCATTATTAACTTTTATTTGTACTGCATTTACAGGCGTCATTGCCTTTAAATTATTCAAAGAAAAAAGCGTCATTGCCCCTATTTCTGAATCTTCTACAGCGGGTAATGCTGTGTCTACACCTGCAGCAGTCGTTGCAGCTGCTTCAACTGCTTTAGCAAATGGCAATTTAAGTCAAAATGAATTTGCCATGATAGAAAAAATAGCACCACTCGCTACGGCACAAATTTCAATTTCGGCCATAACAACAGCGATATTGTGTCCAATAGCTGTTATTATGGTAGATAAATATCAAAAAAACAAAGGTGTTTATGGCACAAATGAATATTTTACTCACAAATCATCTATTAATGCGAATGAACAGCGCAGTTCACGCGTTTATGTAAGCGCTTCATATAAGGAGGATGAATAAATTTGAAAACCGAAATATTATATGGCAAATCAAATCTTAACGTTGAATTACCAGACAATAGCGTATTAATTGAACCCACCCCTATTCCTGCACTTGAAAACGACATAGATGCGATACGCAGTGCATTGCAGCATCCTATTGATTCAGAACCACTGAGTGATTTAGTCCAACCAAACCAAACGGTTTCAATCGTAATTAGCGATATCACTCGCCCCACTCCAAATCATGTACTCGTACCATTAATTATTGAAGCATTAGATCATGTGCCTTTAGAAAATATTGTTATTATTAATGGCACTGGTACGCATCGTGACCAAACTAGAGATGAATTAATACAAATGCTCGGCGAGGATATTGTTAATCATGTTAGGATTGTTCATAACCATTGTAATGACAAAGAAACTTTAAAAAAAGTAGGCCAAAGTAAATACGGGTGTGATGTTTATTTAAATAAAGACTATGTTGATTCTGATTTCAAAATTGTGACTGGCTTTATTGAACCACATTTTTTCGCCGGCTTTTCAGGTGGTCCAAAAGGTATCATGCCTGGTATTGCTGGCATAGACACAATTATGACGTTTCACAATGCTAAAATGATTGGCGATATCCGCTCAACATGGGGCAATATGACAGATAATCCAGTACAAGATATGACGAGAGAAATTAACGCAATGTGCAAACCTGATTTTATGTTAAATGTCACGTTGAATAAAGAAAAGGAAATTACAGAAGTATTTGCTGGTGAATTATATAAAGCACATGATAAAGGATGTGCCTATGCTAAAAAGCACGCTATGTTTAGATGTGATCATCGTTTTGATGTGGTCATCGCTTCTAATTCAGGTTACCCGCTAGATCAAAACTTATATCAAACAGTCAAAGGCATGAGTGCCGCTCATAAAGTGGTTAAAAAGGGTGGCAGTATCATCATGTTATCTGAATGTAGTGATGGTTTTCCAAATCATGGTAATTATGCAGAAATACTTAAAATGGCAGACACACCTAAAGCACTTGTTGAAATGATCAACGACCCTAACTTTGCTATGTTAGACCAATGGCAAGTACAAAAACAAGCCGTAATTCAAACTTTTGCACATGTTTATTTATACTCCAAATTAACCGACCAACAAGCAAAAGATGCTATGTTACATCCAGTTTCAAATGTAGAAAAAACATTAAAATCTTTAGAAGAAAAATATGGAAAAGATATGACGATTGGTGTTATGCCACTCGGGCCACTAACCATACCTTACGTAGAATCGTAATATTTAAGTTTTAAAAGTAATTATTAAGGAGGCAATTTAAATGATGACTCAAATACAAAATAAAGAAGAAAGACTTGAAAATATCTTAAAAGAAATGAAGCAAGTGATAGTCGCTTTTTCGGGCGGTGTAGATAGTAGCCTTGTCTTAAAAAAAGCAATTGATGTATTAGGCAGCAGTAATGTCAAAGCAGTTATTGTTAAATCTGAATTGTTTAGAAATGAAGAATTTAATCAAGCTATACAATTAGGACACATACTAAATGCACATATTATAGAAACTGAAATTGCAGAATTAAAAGAACCACACATTGTTGAAAATACACCTGACAGTTGGTATTACAGTAAATATTTATTGTATGCAAAACTTGAAGAATTAAGAAAAAATAATGCGTTTCATTATGTTCTAGATGGCATGATTATGGATGACATTTCAGATTTCAGACCTGGACTTAAAGCAAGAACTGAATTTGGGGTGAGAAGTGTTTTACAAGAAGCCGATCTTTATAAAGATGAAGTACGAGAATTGAGCAAATTACACGATCTTCCTGTTTGGAACAAACCAGCACTTTGCAGCTTAGCTTCTCGTATTCCTTATGGAGAACCTTTAAGTTTTAATAAAGTAAGCAAAGTGAATGAAGCTGAAAAATACATTCTTAGCTTGGGTATAAATCACGTTAGAGTACGTTATCATCATAATATAGCACGTATTGAAGTTGATGAAACTGATATTCCTACCATTATCCAACACAGAAATCAAATTACTCTATATCTTAAAGAACTTGGATTTGATTATGTAACAATCGATTTAGAAGGTTATCGTACAGGTAGTATGAACGAAGTTATGCATATCCATGACTGATTTAATAACATAAAGGTGGCTTAATTATGACAGATCATTATGATTCCATTGAATCATTACTGCAAGCTGTAAAGACAAATCAATTATCCGTTTCTGATGCTAAAGCTGAATTAAATCAATATGATGAATTAGGTTTTGCAAAGATTGATTTGCATCGAAGCAAACGGCAAGGTTTTCCCGAAGTCATATTTGGGGAAGGCAAAACTGAAAAACATTTGATTAAGATTATTCACTCACTATTATTACACGAGGAAACGGTATTAATTACTAGAATAAATAGTGAAAAAGCGAATACTATTATTACAAAATATCCTCAGTTAGAATACCATGCAACAGCAAATATTGTATGTACACGCTTAAATTATATACACAAAACCGACCGGCAAACAGCCATTATTTGCGCTGGTACTTCTGATCTCCCTGTTGCTGAAGAAGCCGCCGTGACAGCAGAAGTGATGGGGATATCAGTAAAACGATTTTACGATGTTGGCGTTTCAGGTATACATCGACTTTTCGCCCATATTGAGGATATACGCGCCTGCAATGTTTCTGTAGTAGTTGCCGGCATGGAGGGTGCGTTGTCGAGTGTCGTTGCTGGTTTAGTTGATCATCCTGTGTACGCAGTACCAACCAGTATTGGATATGGTGCTAATTTAGACGGGGTCACGACGCTACTTTCTATGGTTAATTCTTGTGCGCCTGGTACAAGCGTCCTTAACATTGACAATGGCTTTGGTGGAGGGTATAACGCTGCCATGATTATCAATATGCTAGAACACCATTCAAAGATGGAGTGATTTTATATGACAAATGCAATTTATTTAGACTGCCACGCTGGTATTGCTGGTGATATGCTTTTATCTTCACTTGTAGATTTAGGCGCAGACGTCGCTTATATTGAAACTCATTTACAACGTTTACCGTTAAATGAGTTTCAAATGCAATTTTCAAATCAGAATAAAAAAGGCATTCAAGCCAAATACTTAAATATAGAATTTAATGAAGCGCATCATCATAGAACTGCTTCTGATATTTTTAAAATAATACAAAATAGCCATTTACCAAATAGAGTCAAAATGCGTAGCCAAAAAATATTTAATACCATTGCTCAAGCAGAAGCTAAAATTCATGGCATGTCAGTAGAAGATGTCCATTTTCATGAAGTTGGCGCTATGGATTCTATTATTGATATTATTGGTGGATGTCTTGCTTTAGAAAATTTAAATATTGATGAAATATACGCTTCTCCTATACCAACGGGAGGCGGTAAAGTAAACATCGCTCATGGACTATATCCGGTTCCGGCGCCGGCGACTGCTGAAATTTTGAAAGGTATCCCACTTGCTTCGTTCGAAATTGATAGTGAATTAACCACACCAACAGGCGCAGCTTTTATTAAAGCATTAGCGTCTAAAATTGGCCCTTTACCTTCTATCACAATAGATCATATTGGTTACGGTTGTGGAACAAAAAATTTCGACTTTCCAAATATCTTAAGGGCAATTCAATTTAAAACAAAAGATAACACACCAACACAAGTACAAGTCATTGAATGTCAAATAGACGATATGTCTGCAGAAATGTTAAGTTATTTTCTTGAACAAGTATTTGAAGATGGCGCGTTAGATGCCTACTTTACTCCGATTACTATGAAAAAAAGTAGACCCGCAACAAAGCTTACTATCATTAGCAAAATTGAAAACGCGTCATTTTTTGAAGACTATGTCCTTAAAAACACAACTTCTCTAGGCGTCAGAAGTTATACAGTTAATCGTAAAGTGCTTCATAGACAATTCGAAACGGTTCATACTAGCTATGGTGCTATTTTAGTAAAAACTGCTATGTTAAACGATAAAATCATTAAAGCAAAACCCGAATTTGAAGATGTACGAAACGCTGCTATTCAATCAAACACACCTTTTGTACAAGTATATGACCATATCAACCAAGAAATTCAAAAACACATACAAATTGGTTGAAATTTCATTAGAAAAAGACCCCACTGAACCAATTACTATACTGAGACTCTAAAAGTTACATTTTCAGTTTAACTTTTAGAGCACAGATTATACATTGAGTGGGGTTTTTAATATCATTATTTATCTTTTTTATGATCAGGCTGTTTAGCATTTGGATTCGAATATTTTTCCGGGCTATAATCCGCACCTTTTGTATAATTACCTGATGCATCCCATAATAAAAATTCATCAATACCATGATCTTTTAGCGCTTGGATTTGTGCTGTTACCTCATCTTTATCATATACTTTATAACGCCCCTCCCCTAAGTAAGAAGCTGTAAAATCTTGAAGCCATGGACGAGATTTAACTTTTTGGCTATCTATCCCTTTAAGTGCTTCTTTTTCTTTATCTAAATAGCGATCTATAGTTTTATATGGTTCTGTATCTGGATTTTCTAATCCAAAATCACCAGGGTTCCAATGTGATGGATAAATCATCGATGAAATAACATCGACGTTTTTAGCAATCTTGGGAAAGCTTTGTCCAATACCTGGTGTTTCTTTAACTGTAGCTGCGTACCCAAATACATCTGCAGACGTTTGAACATCATATGATTTCAAATCTTTACGTGCTAATTTTAAAAATTCTGTAATCGTATCTACCCGTTGTTCAACCTTATTCAATCCACTCTCTTCGTATTTACCACTCGAATATTGTAATGATTGATCTTTATTTTCGAATCCTTCTGGAAAACGGACGTAATCAAATTGTATTTCTTTAAATCCTGCCTTGGCGGCTTCTTTTGCTACATTTAGATTATAGTCCCATACATTAACACTAAATGGATTTGTGAAACTGTCTCCCCCTTCATTTTCCCATACGTTACCTTCAGATGTTTTAAATGACCAGTCAGGTCTTTGATTTGATAGTTTTGAATCTTTGAATGTAACAATACGCGCAATTGGATAGATATCATTTTTTTCCATTTCTTTGATGATTTTTTTGGCATCTATTCGGTCTAAGGTATTACTACGAATTAATTTATTATCGCTTTTCAAATCCATCGTAATATTACCTTCGTCATCTTTGACATCGATAACCATCGCATTCAATTCCGTATCGTTTATGAATTTAACCAGTTCATCAAATTGTTCATTACTTGTTGCGCCTGGCGCAACATATATGCCTTTTACACCATCTTTCGGATAATCGATTTTACTATATGTATCTTTGCTTGATTGGCTTGTTTTCTTATCTTTACTGCTATTTTTCTCTTTGTTCGAATCATTATCATTGTTACAAGCAGACATTACTAGTGCCATTGCCAATATAATTGTTAGGAATTTCCATACGCGCATCGACTTACAACCTCATCCCCAAATATTTTACTAAAAAAAGATTTTTTAATATTATTATATTTCACACTACCTACGATATATTATTTTAATATTTTAAGCAAGGCGAATTACTATTGTGTGTCACGAGGGGGAATCATAAAAAAGAGCAAGACAAAAATTCAATTTTTTAAAAGAATTCATTGCCTTGCTCAGCTATTTATATACTGATTTTTTAAATTTCACTTAATAGATGGACCTATATTAATGTTAGCGCTTGATAACGCCTTCTCTAAAACATCTACCACGCAAATACTATGTTCTAATTGTTTTAAAGCAAATTCAGTATTTTGATTACGGATAACTTGCTCAATTTTCACAAGTTCCTCATACATCCGGTGGTTATGTAGATTGACTTGATAATACTGTGTGCCGCCCGTATGGTATTTTAGCTCAAATGCCTTTAATTCATTCGTTGGTCCTTTAATATGGATAGTTGCTTGATCTCCTTGGATATAAGATTGATTATCTGAATTAGAATCTTTAGCTCCGATACAGACAACTTTCATGCCATCATAATCTAGTTGTAAAATTCCGGATGTATCAATATTATTTTCTACATTTGCATAATATGCTACTTTACTGGGCTCACCAAATAAAGCCAATGCTAAGTGAATATTATAAACATTGATATCCATTAATGCGCCCCCACCTTGTTTTGGGTCAAATGCAGGCTGAATCATACCTTTTTTAAAATCATCATATCTTGAAGAGTACTGTGAATAGTTAAATTGAGCAATCTTACAATTCCCAATTTCTGAGATAGATTGTTTTAACACGTCATAATTACTTAAATATAAATTCGTAATTGCCTCAATGATAATCACGCCACGCTCTGCCGCTAAATCTTTTAAAGCGATTAACTCTGATTTAGTTAATGTAAATGGTTTTTCACAAATTACATGTTTACCTTCTACTATCGCTTTACGCGCATAATCAAAATGAAGGTGATTCGGTACAGCTAAATAAATCGTATCTATACTTTCATCTTTTAAAAATGCTTGATAGTCTTCAAAAACAGACTTTATTTCAAATCGTTTTTTTAATTGAGCGACATTACCCGGGTTACGACCAGTTGTAACTATACTTTTTATTTTTATTTCGGGTATTTCTGACATAACTGGCAGTGCTTCTTTGACAATTTTACCTGCTCCAACTATACCAATGTTCATAACCATCCTCTTTTCATTGTCATTTTAATTGTTATATCATATGTGTCTAAATAATGACTGATATTTCTCTATTTTATATTAATAGTTTATATAATTAAAGTTTGTGCATCACTTATAACATTTCTCAATTTTTTATAAAAATTAAATAAAAAAGCATCCCATTCTAGGGACACTTCTTAATCTCTCTGCTCAGAAGATTTATAACTGGTTAAAATTATTTTCTTGAACGTCAGTTATTTTAGCAACCTCTATAGTTTGTTCTTTAGGCTCTAATACGTGTATATATTGTTTATCGTCGTTATCTTCAACCTTGCTCACCTTTATACGGTCATGCTCTATTGTTTCAATAATAATTCGACCATGTTTATTTAAAGCCTCTATAACTTGTTGTTTATCCAATATTAAACCTCCTTAAGCAATAAATAATAGCTTAATATTTATTTACCCATAAAACAATTTCTAAATCAGTCACTGTTCAAATTTTTAGTTTAATAAAAAGCAGGGTGTAATCTATTTATTCAAAAAAATGTCATGCCCACTTCAACATCGCTTAATATTTTAACTTAATATCAAATCTACAAGTTCTTCAGCAGAAGCTTTACCAAAATAGTAAGCAACATCGATTGCACTTAAAGCCTCGAGTAAATCTGCTTTAATGACTCGTACACCAATGAGTTGTTGCTCCACTTCTTTAATATTACCTTGACCAAAGAAATCACCATAAATACGGCATGCAGCAATGCGGCCTTTTTCAACTGAAAGTGTAATATCAACTGTGCCGGCTGCTAATTTTGCATCTCTATTATATTCATAACGTGGGGAACGCCCGTAATTCCATTCCCAGTTTTTATATTTTGAAGCGACCATTTCATCAATAGCTTGCCAATCTTTTTCTGTTAATTCATAACGTTTAGCATTATTGATATCGTCTAATTCTAATAATTGTTCAACCATCAAATCTTTAAATTCGTGTATGGTAACATCTTGATATGCTGCCGCCAAGTAATCTCGTATATTTCCAACTCTTGATCTTACGGATTTAATACCTTTTGATTCAATTTTTTTACGGTTGGGCTTTAATACTTTGACCATAGGTTCATAATCGACATCTAATAAGAGAGAATAGCCTCCATAGATACGGCCTTGTATTAAGGTCATCGCAGCTCCCGAAACTTTCTTGCCATTAATTTCTAAATCATTACGCCCACTTTGGACGACTTCAGTAGCTCCAAGATGATGTAGTGCATTAATTGCTGGCTCATAGAATTTTTGGAAATCGCCGTAAATCGAATTATCATTTTGTAATAGACAACACATATTTACCGCACCGCGATCTACATAAACCGCACCGCCACCTGTCTCTCGACGCATAACTTGTATGTCATGCGCATCTACATAATCTTGATTAATTTCTACTGCTGTATTCTGAAAACGACCTATCTCTACTTTGGGGTCGCAGTAATAAGGCAATAAAATATCATCGTCTAAAAATATATTTTGACTAACATAGACCTGCATTGCTGTACTAACAGCGCCATCCGTAATATATTCGCCATTTCGAATTGGTTCAATTAAATACATAACTTTCTCCTACTTAGTTAATTTATTATTTGCTTCTGTAATTAATGTCGAAATATCATCAGTTAAATGTACTGTTCTTTCACGTATGTTTTGCGGTATACGATACGCTTTTTTATTCAACGTCATAAATAGTGCATCGGGATTATGGCGTGTCATTCGCTGAAATGGATGTTTCACAAATTGCGGTGTTGTGTACCCAATACCGATTTCTAAATATAACACTTTGCCTTCTTTATGGTTTTCGAGGAATTGATTATAACGCTTGAGTTGTGCTTCAAAATCTGCATCTTCAACCATCCCTACTTGTGCTTTTCGCTTATTTATTTCCATTGGTGCATCACACTTTGGACAATGCGGCATAAGTTCGCGTGGTACTTCCATATTAAATTGTGCTTTAACCATTTGACGGATAGCTGCATCATCTCTATACGTTTCTGCGTGACAATGTTGGCTACATTGCCAAAGAATATATTCTCCTTGAATATGAAACACCTTATTTAAATCATAATTAGCTACTGCAAATGCATTATCTGCATTTGTTGTAATAATATGATGTGCTTTGTCTTTTAGTATTTCTTTTAATGCGATATACGAAGCACCTACTGGTTGGTCTAAGTAATTCAATGCAACGAACCGACTTTGAAAGGCCCAATATTCTTGCCAACTTTCAAATGTATGGAGGCTTGCTTGTAACATATCAAAAAAACCGTACTTTTCTATAAAGTCTGGAAAATTTTGAGTAAATCTTTTGCCAATATAAGTAAAACCATCTGATGCCGACATACCTGCGCCGATACCAACAACCACTGCATCTGCTTCATTGATAGCTTCTGCTAAAACATCAGATTGACTATTATGATTGGTTGATATGGCACGCCATGTTGATTCAGTCATAACGTTTTAGTTCCTCCTTGTATAATTGAGCATCTGTATCAGTATACACATTAAAAATAATATTCATATCGATGTTATGCTCTTTTTTATATGCCAATACAGTATCAATAGCAATCTTTGCCGCTTCTACTTGCGGAAAGCCAAACACCCCTGTAGAGATGCAACAAAACGCAATACTATCTAAATGATGTTGTTCTGCAATTTCTAAACAACTACGGTAAGAACGTGCCAACAAATCCTTATTCATGTTTGAGACTGGTAATTTATGGATTTGTGGTCCTACTGTATGAATAACATGTTGAGCAGGGAGATTATATCCTGAAGTTATTTTAGCTTTGCCTATACCTTCTTTTTTACCTTGTTGTTCCATAAGTTCATGACACGCTAAACGTAACTGTACACCTGCTTTTGTATGGATAATGTTATCAATACAATTGTGATTAGGCTCAAAACAGCCTAATAACCGACTATTAGCTGCATTCACGATAGCATCTACTTTTAATTGGGTAATATCACCTTGCCATAAAAACACATCATCGCCTATAGATGGCGATAATGTGTCCATAGTAGTCATAAAATGATTATTATACGTTTGTAAAAACACATCTTGAACATTTAAATACATCTCAGAGATAGGTTGAGGCGGTCTTATATTTGCAAGTCCCCTATACATTTCCCATTGGGCTGTGTCACTCTCTGGCAGGTCTAATGTAGCTTCACCATAAGCTTCACGCCATAAGTATTCAATTAAATACGATAAACGTTCTTGTTGTTGCATATATTATGCCTCTGGAAGTGCATTAAATGCTGCTTCGTCAACATTTTCTAATTTAATTAACCAATTTTCTTCTGGCTTTTCTGAATTTAAAATTGTCGGTTCGTCTTCAGCTTTGGTGTTACGTTCTACAATTTTGCCTGCTAAAGGAGATTGAACGTCTAGCACTGTTTTAGAAGCCTCGATACTAACAATTTCATCGTCTACTTCAATATCATCATTACCCATAAATTCAACATAACCAACTGTACCAATGTCATCTTGTAATTCTGGTGTCATACTATAAACATATTGCTCTCCTACTTTTTCTACCCATAAATAATTCGCTAATTTTTTCATAATCATAACTTCCTTTCATAAATTATTATAAATATATTTCTGCAAGTAATTCAATTGCTCGACAACGCGCTTCGATACCTGGTATTAAAGGCACCACCATCACTTCATCAGCGTCAAATTTTTGTATCATACTATCTAATCGTAGTTTTACAGTATCTTTGGTACCAACAATCATACGCGCACGGCCTTGAGTTATTTGGCGCTTATCCCGCTCTGTTAGGTGATACGCGTTTGCTGTATCAATTGTAGGCATGTGTTCAAACTCAGCAAATTGTTGTTTACCTAATAGCCAAATGTCTAGGCTTTTACCTAAAGCTTTAGCTTCTTCTTCTGTATCAGCTAAAGCAATAAAAACAGTGACCATCACAGTTGCATCCATATTCAATGAAGAGGGTTGAAATGCATCACGATAGATATCGACGCTATCTTTCGCTCTATCTATAGCGTTAGCGCTAGGTAGCAAAAATGTACCTAACGTGTACCCCATGCCTTGTGCACCTGCTTTTTTAGCAGATGCCACACTCGTGCTTAGTAACCACATCTGAGGAATGGTACTTGTGCTTGGTTGCGCTACAACATGGTCATGTCGTTGTTTAGTTTGCTGTTCTGTTAAATACTGACGGACGTCTTCAATAGACTGCCCGTAGTCTAAAAAGCGTGCTTTGGTTTCGTTCATAGCTTCTTTCACATATGATGTACCTGCATTATTGCCTATCCCTAAATCAACTCGGCCGGGATGTAATGCTTCTAACATACGAAAATTCTCAGCTACTTTATATGGACTATAATGAGGTAACATGACCCCACCAGAACCCAAACGAATTTTTTGTGTTTTATTCAATATTTGCATCATTAACAATTCTGGACTACTACATGCAAATGCTGGAACGTTATGATGTTCTGTCATCCAAAAACGCTTATAACCGAGTTTGTCAGCTAACTGTGCTAAGCGAATAGTATCTTGTAAGGCATCTTCAGCAGTTTTGCCTTCATCAATGATAGCGTAATCTAACACATTAAATTGGACCACTTGAAATACCACCTCCACTAATCATACATCATACGATACGCTTTGTTAACGTTCATTCTTTAAGTAAGTATATTTGAGTATCTAACCACTTTCAGTTAAGATAAATCCAATACATTATCCTCATCTAATAGGATAACCCATATAGAGAATTTTTGTTAGATTTTGCTTGAAAAATTCTCTACTTTTTTAATTATTTTGACCCTAATCTCATTAAGTGTTACTTTAAAATTAATTATTACAACGAAGATAGAGGTTTTAGTTATGAACACTAATTATGATGCATTATTTGAACCATTGACATTACCGAACGGGGTTATTTTAAATAACCGTTTTGTTTTATCTCCAATGACGACCAATTCTTCCACACAAGATGGCCATATTACAGAACAAGATATTAAGTATGCGCGCCGTCGCGCACATTCTGCGCCACTTCAAGTTACTGGAGCTGCCTACATTGAACCCTACGGACAATTATTTGAATATGGATTTAGTATTACTGATGATCGTTGTATTCCAGGGTTAACCACATTAGCTAATGCGATGAAACAAAGTGGCAATAAAGCTATACTACAACTTACGCATGCTGGTCGTTTTTCAAACCAAGCCATTTTAAATTTTGGGCAAGTCTATGGTCCAAGCGCTATGACGTTAAACACACCAATCAAACATGAAGTATTATCTATGTCTAAAGACAAAATTAAATCAGTAATACAACAATATGCCGATGCGACTTCTCGAGCGATTAAAGCAGGATTTGATGGCGTTGAAATTTCAGCTGCACAACGTTTATTAATACAAACCTTTTTCTCCACTTTTTCTAATTTAAGAACTGATACCTATGGCAGTCAAACTTTAGAGAATAGATCCCGTTTTGAATTGGAAATATTAAAAGCGGTTCAAGCTGTTATTGATCGAGAAGCACCACCTCAGTTTATCTTAGGTTACCGTGCGACACCAGAAGAAACGCGTGGTAGTGAGGTAGGTTATACTGTTAGTGAATTTAATCGTCATTTAGACTGGGTGTTAAAAACTGCCGATATTCAATACTTAGCAATTGCCAGTTGGGGTCGCCAAATTTACCAAAACAAAGTGCGCTCAGAGGGTAAGCATAAAGGTAAGTATGTTAATGCAGTCGTTTATAAATATATTAATGGACGTGTCCCTCTTATTGCTAGCGGTGGGATTAATTCTCCTGAAAGTGCATTAGACGCTCTACAAAATGCAGATATGGTTGGTATGTCTTCACCTTTTGTCACAGAACCGGACTTTGTTACAAAATTAAAAGATCATAGACCAGAAGACATTGATTTGCATGTCACTTTAGATGACATAGATGAATTAGCCATCCCTTATGCAGCGTTTAAAGATATTGTAAAAATGATGGATTATGGTGAAGGTTTAAAAAAAGAAACACGCGATGAGTTGCGCAAACTGGAAACAAATTACGATGCAGTGAATTATCAAGAAGCGGGAACAGAAGATGAGAAATAGACCTCTTTTTGATATTATGATATCAACGCCAATATAGATAAACAGCGTTTAAAACCTTATTTAACAACCTATCTTCATTTAGTAAATGGTTGTAAAAATTATAGAAGACCCTGAGATTACAAATGACTGTCTCAGGGTCTTCTAGTTCGCTATCCTTACATTTATTTTTGCCAAATCGATTCTATTTCTTCTAATGTTTTACCCTTCGTTTCGGGGATAAATTTCCAAATAAAGAGACCGGACAAAATACTCATTAATGCGTAAAAACTATATGTCATTGTCCCACTGATATCCATCATGAATGGATATGTGGAAGTGATTGTAAAGTTGGCTAACCATTGTACTGCAACTGCAATGGCCATAGCAGCACTTCTAATTCTATTAGGAAATATTTCTGATAACAATACCCAAATGATAGGTCCCCAACTCATCATAAATGATGCAGTATAAATCACCATAAATACTAATGTAATCACACCAAATGTACCGTTGGCTGTCAGCACACTCATTCCAATCATACCTATAGCCATACCTGTTGAGCCAATAATCAATAACGGTTTACGTCCAAATTTATCTACATATAAAATCGCAATTACGGTAAATATAACATTAACCAATCCCATGACTACTGTTTGTATCATAGAAGCGTTGCCGCCTGCCCCTAAATTTTCAAAAATTCTTGGTGCGTAATATAGGGCCACATTGATACCAATAAATTGTTGAAAAATTGATAACACGATTCCACAAATGATGACCGTTTTGCCAAAGCTAAATAATGGCGCTTTTACATCATTACCTTTGCGCTTAGTAGATAAAATATCATTCAATACATTTTGCGCATGCTGTTTAGAATTGTATATCTTATTTAGCACTTCAAACGCCGCTTCATTTTTATTAATTAAAGTTAAATATCTTGGTGTCTCTGGCACCATAAACAATAATATAAAAAATAACGCTGCTGGAATAGCTTCTGTTATAAACATATAGCGCCAACCAATAGCGTCTATCCAATGGGATGTTTCTCCAAATGTAATACCATAGTTCACAAAATAAACGACCAACATACCGAAAATAATCGCAAATTGGTTCCAAGAAACAAGTGTTCCTCTTATTGATGATGGAGAAATTTCACTTATATACATAGGAGAAATTGCGGAAGCTAACCCAACACCTATACCGCCTATAATCCGGTAAAAATTAAACATTAATAATAAACCTAAACTAGCATTGCCTTGCTCAAAGAATAGAAATTCTGGATACCCAGATAATATGGCTGAAATAATAAATAATATTGCAGCTATTTGTAATGATTTCTTTCTACCTAGCCTACTTGAAAAGTTGGATGATAATAACCCGCCAATCACACAACCTATCAAGGCACTTGAAACAGTCAAACCATGAATAAAACTACCATAATCAGCTGTTAAATAACGTTGTAAAGACTGTTCAGCGCCTGAAATAACAGCTGTATCATAACCGAACAACAGCCCACCTAGAGTCGCAATCAATGCAATCGTTACGATGAATTTTTTATTATTATAAGATGACATTTGCCCATCCCCTTATTCACTACTTGAATTGAACTAGTTTATCTGATAATGCTCGCGTACTTCTGTAAACATCTTGATATATTTCATAATATGATTGATATAAACCAACATTATGATCGTCTGAATTTATAGATGCGTTATAATTAATCCACATTTCACTCATATCACTAAAGCTATCAAACCATTGTTCACCCATAGCAGCTAGCATCGCAGCGCCAAACGCTGGACCTTGTTCTTCAGTTCTAGTAGTAATTTGAGCATTAAATACATCAGCCTGTATTTGTAACCAGTGTGGGTTTTTTGCGCCTCCACCGATGGATACAATGTTTTGAACGGCCTTACCTTCACCTCTTATGATTTGAATACTGTCTTTAATTGAAAACGTAACGCCTTCTAAAACAGCGCGTTTTATATCTGCACGCGTTGTATTCGCGTCTAACCCAATAAAACTACCTCGTATTTTGGCATCATTATGCGGTGTTCGTTCACCTAATAAATATGGCGTAAAAATGAGACCATTTGCACCAATTTTCGATTCACTTATTGGTCTTAAAAAAGTTTCAAAATCTTCTTCGTTGCTAAATAATTGCTTAATCCATTCTAGACTGTATCCTGCAGATAATGTGACACCCATAATATATTTTTGATTAGGCACACAATGATTAAAATAATGCACTTTGCCATCATTTTCATAATTTTTATGATTAATAATTGAAAGCGCCACGCCTGAGGTACCAATACTTACTAACTGTTTATTCTCATCTGTAATACCTGCACCTAACGCACCACAAGCATTGTCTGCACCACCTTGGTAAACATTTATTGTTTCTTCCCCTTTATAACCAATTTCTTCCATAATTGATTGGGTCAATGTACCACTAAATCCATGTGATGGAATGATATCTGGACAAATGGTTGTATCAATATCTAATTTTTCTAAAATGGTAGTCGACCAATTTTCTTCTTTAACGTTAAACATAATTGTACCAGCTGCATCCGAAGGCTCAGAATAAAGGTTACCTGTCAACCTATATACGATATAGTCTTTAGGCAACATAAATTTATAAATTTCATTATAATGCGCTGGTTCATGAAGCTTAAGCCATATTAATTTGGGCAAAGTGAAACCTTCAATTACGGTATTCTGTGTTTCATTAAGCAAAGTCTTCAAACCAATTTTTTCTTTAATATCTGCTACCGCTTGAGATGTTCGTGTATCATTCCATAATATAGCTGGTCTAATTACTTGCCCTTGGTTATCTACAATTACCAAACCATGCATTTGACCTGAAAAACTGACACCAGATATTTGATCAACGCCATACTGAGTTACCAAGACTTTTAAACTTTCAATAGCTGCTTCATACCAGATATTTGGGTCCATTTCACTATAGCCAGTATGTGGGTGTTCTGTTTGATAAGAAACGCTATAACTAGACACAACATTGCCTTTTTGATTAACAACTATACTTTTCATACCGCTTGTCCCGACATCTATTCCAATGACGTATTTCATTTCAATCAGTCCTCATTATTAATATTTAAAATATATTGATTAATTTGTGATTTAATCACTTCCAAATGATCCGATTCATTATCGATTGTCGTAAGATTTAAAGCGTGATTTTCTAAATCCTTGAAGGAGACTTCTCCATCAACAATTTGTTTGCCAATACCACTAGCAAATGAAGCATATTTTTTGTCTATGATTTTTTCAAAAAACTGATCTTCAATCATTTTAGACGCCACTCGTAAGCCTAGAGCAAAAGTATCCATACCAGCAACATGTGTTAATATCAGATCTTCTTGTTTAAATGATGTACGTCTTGGTTTGGCGTCAAAATTCAATCCTCCTGGATTAAGTCCACCATTTTTCAATATTTCGTACATTGCCAATGTCGTATCATATACATCTGTAGGGAATTCATCGGTGTCCCATCCTAATTGCGGATGTCCTTGGTTAGCATCTACTGACCCTAAAAGCTCATTATCTCTTGCATAGCGTAATTCATGTTGGAATGAGTGACCTGCTAAAGTAGCGTGGTTTGCCTCAATATTAAATTTAAAATGTTTATCTAGGTCATATTTTTGTAAAAACGCATGAGCTGTCGCTACATCTGTATCATATTGATGCGTTGTGGGTTCTTTAGGCTTGGGTTCAATTAAAAATTGCCCTGTATAACCGATTTCTTCTGCATAAGCAATTGCCATTTTAAAGAATTTAGCTAGGTTATCTAACTCTAGTTTCATATCTGTATTTAATAAACTTTCATAACCTTCACGCCCGCCCCAAAAAACGAAATTCTCTGAACCTAACGTTTTTGCAATTTCTAATGACTTCTTCACTTTTGCTGCTGCGTATGCAAAAACATCTGCATTTGAAGAAGTCGCAGCTCCATGCACAAAGCGTTGGTGCGTAAAGTTATTTGTTGTATTCCAAAGTAATTTCTTACCTGTTTCATTCATTTTATTTTTAATTAAGCTTACTATTTCATCTAAATTATCGTTTGATTCTTTCAATGTTTTACCTTCAGGAGCAATATCAACATCATGGAAACAGAAGTATTCAACACCTGTTTTTTCCATAAATTCAAAGATAGCTTCTACACGCGCTTTCGATTTACCCATTTCATCTAAATCATCCCAATCTCTAGTAGCTGTTCCTACCCCAAAAGGATCAGATAAATCTGCAGTAAATGTGTGCCAATAAGCAACGCTAAATCTTAAATGTTCTGCCATCGTTTTTCCACCAATGTTCTCATTAGCATTATAATATTTAAAACTAAATGGGTTACTAGATTTAGGCCCTTCGTATTTTATTTGTTCAACGTCAAAGTAAGTCATTAGAATTCCTCCTCAATTTTCCTCCTTAGTTAGTTAATTTAATAAACTAACTAACTTTGAGTATAATATAACACCTCTTCTTCTTTTTGTAAACGCTTACTTAAGAAAATGAAAAAGTAGGATAGAAACCAAACACTTAAATTTGGTTTCTATCCTACTTTTCGAAAATAAATTAATAAATTCTATTACTAATAATTAGTGAAAATATCATAACCGCTCTTTTTTAATCAACAATACCTATGTTTTGAGTTATGGATATATCTAGAAAGTATCAAAAATTAAGTTTTATGTTATCAATTTTTAATACTTTCTGTGTTATTGCAAGGGTTGCTCCCAACAATGTCGAAAACTTAACGTTGGAAGTCAGGCATATCTCTACATTTTTATTTGTATATGTCATAAAAGCTGATTTAATAGCTTCTAAAACGTCCGGTAATTCGTTAATTAATGGACAATTGATATAAATAGCTTCTGGATTAATTTGCATATTTAGATTATATATCAGTATGGCTATTCTCATTGAAAACTGATTTATTTCGTCTACTACAATCTCATTTTTATCATAATATAACTTTTTTAATGCTGTCATGGTTAATTTTTGGTTCAACCTTTCTTCAAGATTATGAACTAAAGCATCTTGAGAACAGATATCTTCAATTTTATGAAATGTTTTATGATTATTTTGAATAACCGAAACGAGCGTTTTTCCAATTTCACCTGCTTCACCATCTGTACCTCTATATAATTTTTTATCAATAATTAAACCCGCGCCAATACCTTTATGTATACTAAGTGTGATTAAATTATTAACTTCTAAGTCATTATTTTCATTACATTCATAAATTGCGGATAAATTCGCTTCATTTTCCACTATGATAGGCACATTTGCGATATCTTTAATACTTTCTGTAATTGAAATATCTTCGATTTCATGAAATGGCAAATGAACAATTTCTTGGTTATTATTAACGATTCCGTGGACAGAAATAGATATACCTAACAACCCATGATGCGTACCATATTTTTCATCTGTATTAATGTGTTGTTTTAACAAATCTAATACATGGCTCATTTTTTTATTAGACAATGGTATAGATTCATGTTTAAGTATTTCACCATTAAAATAGTTATAAATCATTTCAATTGAGCCGTACGCAATATCTAAAGAAATCACGTAGCCAAAATGTTTATTAATTTCTAAAAGTATCGGTTTTCTCCCTCCACTCTTAGTGCTTTCTCCATGTCCTACTTCATTCACTAATTTTTTCTCTTTTAACTTATTTAATATGCTCGAAATCGTTGCTTTATTAATATTTAAATCTTTAGATATTTGAACTCTAGAGATGAGTTTATTATTAAATATTTGTTGTATTACTCGTCTTTGGTTTTCATTTAAATCTAACGCGTCTATTTGTTTCAAACTAACACCACCTCTATATTAACTCTAAAAAATAAGTACAGTACTTTCAATTTAATTACAAAGTTTAATTTAACTATAGCACAAAATATTTCTCTAAACACCTTATGACGCAACCTATAGTTATTCAATTTTCTTTTTCAAAAACAAATATTTAAGTAGTCACCATTTTAAAGAAAGCGTTTACAAAATTAAAATTAGGTGGTAATATTTCACTCAAGTTGGTTTGTTTACTAAATTAACTAACTTAGGATAGATGTTTTTACTAGGGGGGATTAAATGAACCAAACAGTTGATGCAAGTTCTGGAGAAAAAAGTATTTTAGTAGATTCGAAAACTGAAACAAAGCGGTTACGTACAAACGAAAAAGTAGTATTTGGTATAGGGGACTTCGGTGCAAATTACAGCTGGACCTTCATTGCGTCATTCATCATTATTTACATGACTGATGTTGTAGGTGTCGCTGGTTCAGTCATTGGCACTATTATACTCATTTGCCGTTTTGCAGATGGCGCTTCTGATTTATTTATGGGGAGCGTCATAGATAATACTAATACAAAGATGGGAAAAGCAAAGCCATGGGTCTTTTGGACAGCACCGATATTAGGTGTTTTGACTTTTTTATTGTTTAATATTCCTGACTTTGTAGGTTATAGCGGCAAAATTGTGTATATTTTTATTATTTATTTTTTGATTTCTGTCGTTTTTTATACTGCTAATAATGTTGCTTATTCATCACTCATTTCATTTATGTCAAAAGATGAAAAAGATCGCGTATCTTTAGGCAGTATACGCTTCATTTTTTCTAATATTAGCGTGCTTTGTATTACAACTTTTACTACTTATTTAGTAACTCTTTTTGGTGAAAACCAACAAGGTTGGACTTATACTGCACTGGTTTACGCATTTTTATGTGCTGTACCGTTAATGATAACTGGTTACTTTGTTAAAGAAAGAAATATTGCAACAAAGCAGTATACGTCAAAAAGTAAAACAAAACGCATACCTTTTACACTTATACTCAAATCATTACTTACTGAAAAATATTTTATTATCACCATTGCGCTCTATCTATTATGGTATTTACGCCAAACTGATAATAGTATGAGAATTTATTATGCAACTTACATCTTTGATAACGCCAATATCATGGCAATATTAAGTATATCTACACTACTTCCTACTATATTAGGATTACTCATAGCGCCTAAATTTGCCGAATTATTAGGCATTAAACAAAGTATTATGATTGGTCTAATTATTTCCATCATTTCTTATATTGTGATGGGTGTTTTCTCAGAGAACTTAACCATGTTGATTGTCGGATTAGTAATTAATGGCATCGGGTTAGTCCCTTTCACGGCAGCTTTAAGTGGTATAGTTGCAGACGTAGGAGATATCATATATTGGAAAACTGGCGTCCCAGTACAAGGTTCTATATTCAGCCTTGCTAGCGCGGGTATGAAAATAGGGTCTGGTTTACAATCTGCAATTGTCGGTTGGTCATTATCCGTTGGTGGTTATGTAGCTGGTGCTGCGGTTCAATCTGAAAGTACAATATTAGCAATTAAGTCCATGCAAATTTACTTCCCATTATTAACAGTGGTATTAATTACGATTATCACACTATTTTTAAATTATGAGAAGTTTATCACACAAATTAAAAATCAGATACGCTCAAATAAAGTAGGTACTTTACGATCTAAACAAATATATAAATAAAGGAGTATTTTCATATGAATCATTTAATACATGTCTCTAAAAATGGGTCTGATTACGGGCTGGGCACAGCATCTTCACCCTTCCTCACTATTGATAAAGGGGCTTCAATAGCTTTACCAGGTGATACTGTTATTGTCCATGAAGGGGTATACAGAGAAGCAATCAAACACATAAATAGCGGCTCAAGTGAGAAACGTAGAATTACATTTAAAGCAGCTGATAACGAAAAAGTAACTATTAAAGGATCAGAAATAATAAATAATTGGAAACACGTTGAACAAAATATATGGAAGGTCGATATTAATAACCAATACTTTAATGGTTTTAATCCCTTTGGTACAAAGCTTTTTGGTGATTGGTTAGTCGTTGATAACGGTAAAACATTAGGCCAAGTTTATATAAATGGTCAAGCCTTATTTGAAGTAAATGATTTTAATAATGTGAGAAATCCTAAAACTGTAAACGAAATATTAGATCATTGGACCAATAAATTAGTCTCTTTTGATTATACTAATGAATCAAAATACGTTTGGTATGCAGAAATACAAGAAGATACTACGACTGTTTACGCCAACTTCCAAGATTACAACCCAAATAACGAATTAATTGAGTTTAACATAAGACCTCATGTTTTTTGTCCGAATAAATCACATACAAACTATATTACGATACAAAATTTTGAAATTGCACACGCAGCAACACAATGGTCACCTCCTACTGCTAATCAAACTGGCATCATCGATACACATTGGAGTAAAAATTGGATTATAGAGAATAATCATATACACAATTCTATGTGTAGTGCTATATCAATAGGCAAAGAAATCTCTACAGGTGATAATTTCAACACTTATAGAAAAGACAAACCCGGCTATCAATATCAAATCGAAACTGTATTCAAATCTGTAAATAGCGATTGGAACAAAGAGACAATAGGTTCACATATTATTAGAAATAATGTAATCCATGATTGTGGTCAAAACGCAATCGTGGGCCATTTAGGTAGTGCTTTTAGTTTTATTTATAACAACCATATTTATAATATTGGAAACAGACGAGAATTCTTTGGTCATGAAATTGCAGGCATGAAATTGCACGCAGCGCTTGATACGCAAGTATATAATAATTATGTTCATCATTGTTCTTTAGGTATGTGGTTTGATTGGCAAACGCAAGGTACTAGAATTAGTAAGAATATATTTGCACATAATACTAGGGACTTATTTGTAGAAGTGAGTAGCGGCCCTTATTTGGTTGACAATAACATTTTAACAGCTGATTACGCATTAGATAATCATGCTCAAGGTGGTGCATATATTAATAATATCATTAGTGGTGAAATTGTTCATAAATTAATGTTAGATAGAGCTACGCCTTATCATGTGCCACACAGCACTTTGATTTCAGGATTTGCACCAGTTTACGGTGGTGATGATCGTTTTTATAATAATATATTTATCGGAAAAAACGGTATTAAAAATATTGGAACTAGTATCTTCAACGACTATACTGCATCATTAAAAGAATATATAGACTTAGTTTCACAAGAAGAAGGAGACCACGAAGCTTTTCATAAAATCAAACAACCAGTATTTATTAACCATAATGCCTATTTTAATCAAGCTGAACATTTTGACAGAGAACAGTCATTTATTCAAGACAACGCGTTTAATCCAAATCTTAATATTCAAGAGGACAACTCGGGCGTTTATTTGGATATGACGATTCCTGAATCATTGCTGAATTTCAAGGGGGATATTCATTCCACATACTCTCTTCCTAAAGTAAGACTAGTAGATGCTGATTTTGAAGATATTGATGGTAGCCCTTTAACATTAAGTTCCGACTTATTAAATCATTCTAGAATTGATATGGCTACACTAGGACCAATCCAACAATTGCGGGTAGGAAAAAATCATATTTTACTATGGGAAAAAGATAATAATACAAAAAATAGTATAAATTAGTTAATAAATGAGGCCCTTTTAAATATTTCATTTTAATAGCATAAGCAAAAACTGAGCGGTATCATGTAATCGTAACACCTCTCAGTTTTTGTTTATATCCTTTTATTGCAATGCTGAAATAAAACGTTCAACGCCATCTTTAACAGTACTTGGGGCACAAGCTACATTCATTCTTAAAAATCCTCTTCCTTCTTCGCCATATTTTGTACCAGGCTCAAGTGCAAGTTTTCCTTTTTCTAATAGCTTATCCATGATTTTTGATTCAGTTAAACCTGTTTGTCTATAGTCAATCCATAATAAATAAGTCGCTTGCGGTTTTTTAATTTTTATCTGCGGTATCGCTTTTGTAATTTCGGCAATAGCGTAATCCATGTTTGATGAAATGATATGCAATAATTCGTCTAGCCAATTTTCACCGTAAGTATAAGCTGCTTCTAATGCAGCTGCTCCAAATGGACTAATGCGATTAACACCTAATCCATGTGCTGTAAAATTAGTTTCTAACGCATGACGAATAGCTTGATTTGGTGAAATAATCAAAGCTGCATGAATACCCGCTAGGTTAAATGTTTTCGTTGGTGCTGTGCAAGTAATAATTTTTTGAGATGCCTGGTCGGATGCTAACTTGCCTAACGGTATATGTTGATATTCAGGAAATACTAAATCAGAATGTATTTCATCTGATAATATCAATACATCATATTTAACACATAATTCAATTATTTTTTCCAACGTAGCTGTTGACCAGACTACGCCTCCAGGATTATGTGGATTACACAATATAAACATGGTTATACCTTGTTTTAATTTTTCCTCAAAATCTTCAAAGTCAATAGAGTAGTTACCATGTTCTTCTATTAAAGAACACACTACTAATTCTCTATCCATGCCTGAAGGCAAATTTGAAAACGGTGGGTAGACTGGAGGCGTTATTAAAACACGGTCATCTGGCTTTGTAAATGTTTCAATAATAGACGCAATGGCAGGAACAACCCCTGAATGGGCGATAACCCATTCTTTTTCAATATACCAATGATGCCGTTTCTCAAGCCAAGATTGTATTGCGTTTTTACACGATTCATCTAAATAAGAATAGCCAAACACACCATGTTCAACACATCTTTCCAGCGCTTCAATGACAGGTTGTGGCGCTTTAAAATCCATATCTGCAATCCACATTGGTAATACATTTGAGGCGTCTTTAATGTTATATACTGATTCCATAGTGTCCCATTTAACTGATTTTGTCTGTCTTCGATTAACAACGTTATTAAAATGATAAGTCATAACGACCACTCCCTTATATAAAATCCCTATTTAATCATTCTTTTTCTTAAAAACATAAAATACCCAAAAACAACGTAAACGACTGTTAATAACGTAAATAAAATTTCAAACATCATTAAAATGTATAACAAAGCTTTTAACTGCTTAGGCATGCTTACTTGATGCATAAAATTAAAATAAGCAGTTGCTGTTGTTACCCATGGAAAGGTTAAAGCAGAAAACGAAAACCTAAAATTTATTGTTATAAGCTTAGGAATAAACGTTAAAGAAACTACAAACAATAGCTGAGATATCACAAAACCAAATATGGCAATTATTGTTTCTATATGCGTTTCACTTAGTAAATAACCATTGAAACACAGTGCAGCAGGTGCAGCTATAATGATTGACATTGGAAATTGATTTTCATTATATAAACGCCATGTTTTTTTTATTAAAACGATTGCTACTAATATTATAAAGCATATTGTAGCAATATATACGATCATTTTACCAAACATTGGATAAAAATCTCCTGACGTTTCAGATATAACTCCGATACCTACAAACGTTACAAACCAACTCGTATTCGGTATAACCTTATCTTTCCTATGTAAAATAATATGGTAATAAACAAATCCCATTATAATGATGAATTGTACTACAATCGTTATCCACCATAACCATATCATTCCTACAAATTCAAATTTAAAATGATGATATATAATATAAATAATTGTCATTAAAGCCATCGTAAAAGCTGGAAAAGTGGCGCAGATATTACGATCAGTCAATTCATTCAAAACTAAACGTGGGTATAAAAGACATTTTTTTATAAAGAGCAACAAAACAATACAACTCAATATAAAAAATACTGTAGCTAAAATATTCCAAGACATATTAAATAACAAATTACTTAGAGAAACTAAACCTAAAACTAAACCACAAATAGCTGTCGGTAATGCTTTAGTTAATTTATAAAACATACTTTTTAATCCTTTTACATTATATAGTTATATTATCACTATACTATTTTAATACTATTATTGCGTTAAATAAGATTATAATTAATTAATTTTAATAAGTTAATATCCATTGTTTGCTTTCACTTAAAAATATAAAAGGACCTGAAACATAAGGTTAATGTCTCAGATCCTTCAATAAAATTGATAATAATTACCTAGATTGAAATTAGTTTATAACAAACTTTTAAAGCGCTGAGCCATAAATAATGTGTCAGTCTTAGATTTCATTTTGACAGTAGATGAATGTAATGAAAATGCAAAGTCTATTGCTTTAAAAAACTACTTTTGAAGTTTCACTGCTCAATTTTATTGAGTTATTGATACTTATACATGAGTCTTAACTCATGTAATCTAATGCACTTGGATCTAGTAGTGCTTATACAAGCGCTTCAGCTCTATTACGCTTTGCCATAAAGGAAAAGAAATCTATATAGAAAAATGAGATTTCTGCCCCTCTCCCTTCTCACGTATTTTAAAAATCATCTACTTTACTATTTATCTTTTTCAGAGTCAATTTTGTCTGAGAATTTATTTAATTGTTTTTCAGCAAATGATTTTCCACCTATGCCAAAAGCGATTGCGAAAGCAACTGCAACGGCACCTAAAATTAATAAGAACGCTACGTTTACAATGCTTTGCGCAAAGTTTAATTGGTCTAAAGTCATAAATACGGAAACGATAATAACTAAATATTTTACAATTTCAGCTAACATACCATTTCCTGTAGATTTGTTAATTAATTTAGCAATTAAGTTACCACCTATTAAACCTAATCCTAAAATAATCGCTGCTGATATTACTAATGGTAAATAACCGATAATAGCCGCGCCAATTTGATTTAATACCGTTAAGTTCACTGTATTTAATGCTTGAACAGTGAAAAATAAACCAATTAACGCAGTGATAACCCAACCTGTTGCCACTGGGATATCTATACTTTCTTTGTTTTCACCAAAATTCACATAACGGTTAAATTTGCTCACATTTAGGCTTGATAAAATATTTTTTACTAAAGTACCTAAGACTTTTGCAATAAAAATACCGATTATTAGTATAATAACTGCAACAATAATTTTAGGTGCAAAGTTAAGTATACTACTCATCATGCCTTTAATAGGTTTAGACACCGACTGCATATTTAATGAATCAAATACAGATGGTAAAAATAGCAAGAACACTAAGAAGTAACCTAATTTACCAAATGTTTGTATTAATCCAGAAGATTGTGATTCTCCTCCTTCATTATCTACTAAACCCTTCTTTTGTAGCCAAGATTCAAAACCTAATGCACTTAGCCCTTTCACAATAACTTTCTTGACAATTACTGCAATAATCCACGCAATAATTAAGAATATGATTGCGCCTATAACATTTGGTATGAAGCTAATAATACTATCTAGTGCGCTCATTAAAGAATCTAATATTTTACTCATATCGATTGCCCCCTTTTTTTGACAGATACCCTAGTAAAATAAAATTAATCATATTCATATATTTTTTAAAAAAATATTTTTGTGAATTAAGATAATACTACCTATCATTTATTTATCAAACAGCAAATAAATATATTGCGAAGTAATTAATTATGAATTAAACGAACTTTCTATTAAATTAACCCTATAATTAATTTTTTATTTATAACTATTAATCTTCTATAATATCTAAACCTTCACTTCTCAATTGTTCAATTTTTACTAGCATCTGGTTGATTGCTTCTTCAGAATGACTTTCCCATGAACCTAATTCTGCAACAATTTTCAATGGCTCACTAGAACGATATGAACACGTTGGGTTGCCAGGAAACTTCTTGTCTGTAACATTGGGATCATCTTCAAATTCTCCTAGTGGCTCTATGATATAAATGTGTGCATCTGCTTCTTCTTTAGCTAATGCTACAGCCAATTCAGCGCCCCATTTTGCTGCTTCTAATGTTCCTGTAAAATAAATATAATTCATGATGCGGTCTTGATAATTAGATTTTTGCAAAGGATTTAATAAATCACCTATCTGCAACTGAGCTTTTGTGCCATGTAAATATAAATCTTGTTCAAATGCTTGTTTTTGATTTTCCATAAAATAGCCCCCACATTTCGCTAAAGCGTCTTACTATTATATGTGCCAATTAATAAAAGAAGTAGTCTATAATATTTATTTTTCATATAGTATAATAAACACAAAGGGAATATTTAATTGTAATTATTAAACATACTTCCAACAATATCGTACATAGTCTTATATAAAATGAGGACACAAAATTACACTACCATTTTGTATCCTCATACTATTATATGGCGATGAATTAACTATTTAAATGTACTAATTCATCCGCTTTATCTGTGAAAACCCCGTCTACGCCCCAATTAGACAATTGATTAGCCCTCATCTTGTTATTTACTGTCCATACATTTAATTCATAACCAGCATTTTTAATTGAACGTACACGATTTTTTGTAAGCTTTGCATCTTCTATATTTACAATATTTGACCCGCAATAATTTAAAAGCGTTCTCCAATCTCCAGTAAATGCTGCAGCTTTAAAAATAACCGCACGTTTATATTGGGGCATGAATTGCTGTGCTAATTTTACTAAAACAAGATTAAAACTTGATAACAGAACATCTGAATCAGAGTTTAGCTTTTTTAATTTTTCAGTAACTTGTCTAATCATACTTTCAGACAAATCGCTGCCGTTGTCACCTGTTACACCTTTCAATTCAATATTCAAATTCATTTTATGGTTATTAGCAAATGTAATGATTTCATCGAAAGTTGGTAATCTTTCATTCTTATATTGCGAATGGAACCAGTTTCCTGCAGAGGCTTGTTTGACTTCATCATAGTACATGTGCGTGACTTCACCAATCATATCCGTTGTTCTATCTAAAAAATCATCGTGAATAATAATGAGCTTTTCATCTTTTGTTATAGCAACATCTAGTTCAACCCACTTGAGCCCAGACACCTTTGCTGCTGCTTCAAATGCTGCTAACGTATTTTCGGGAGCTTTACTTGGTAAGCCTCTATGGCCATATATTGTAAACATATCATCTTCCCTTTCAATTAGACTTTAGTGTAATTATGATATGTCATTGATCATAATTCAAATAATCTAAGTCATATTTGAAGCCATTACATATTGCTTTAAGCTAAACATAGTTAATAAAAATCGCCTCTGATATCCTTTTAAAGATATTCAAAGGCGACTGATATGTCATATATTATGATTTTGAATTTACGTATGATGTTGGGTCAACTGAATACTCGTTACCGACGCCACCTTGCATACGTTGGAAGTGTAGGTGAGGTGCAGTAGAATTACCTGTGCTACCTGAAAGGCCAATTTGTTGTCCTTCTTTCACCTGTTGCCCTTTTTGAACATTTAAGGAATTCATGTGCATATACCATTGATAGTTATCACTGTTTTTCTCTTGGATTGTAACTTGGTTACCACCACCATAGTTACTCCAACCACTTTGGATTACAGTGCCATCAGCCAATGAATAAACGGGTGTATTTTCAGACATAGCATAGTCAACACCGTAGTGTGCGCCTCCGCCATGATAGCTACCGTATGGTTGTAATTGGCGATGCTTAGTTAACCAATTTGCTGAGTGCGTCTCGTTATTGCTCGTACTGTTAGAAGTCGTTGATTGACTTGTAGTGTTTTGTTGTGGTGCGTTTGTAGTGCTTTGTTGCGATGAATCTTGTTGTTGTGATGTGTTTTGTTGCGGTGCAGCTTGTTCTTGTTGTTGCGGTGCAGCTTGTTGTTGCGGTGTAACATCATTACTTGATGTAGCATTTTGTTTCACATCATTATGACCATTATTTTGTGTATAGCTGCTTTCATAATTGTCTGCTGATGTATGATTTTGTGTATTATCTACACTGTCATTTGAATTATTTTGAGTTGCTTGAGCAGTTTGATTCGTTCTTTCATCGTTGGCAATTTCGTTATTTTCTGGCGCTTCATTTATGTCATAACCTTCAGATTGAACTTCTGAGTGGCTTTGATTGCCAGTGTAATTATTATCATCTGAAACATTTACATCATTAGTATTTGTAACATTAGAACCTTGATCGTTCATTGGGAAATAATAATAGTGATATTGTCCTTCATTATCGATTAAATAAAAGTAATATTGCTGTTGATCAAACATAGATTGGTCCCAGTTACCATCTAATGTGTGATGATAGTTCCCATTATCATCTTGATCAATATAACCGTAATTAAAAATATCATTATAAGATTGATTACTTGTATATTGTGCGTTAGATTGATTGTTTTCTGAAGCCTGTGCTTCTCCTTGTGCAACGCCAATTGCTCCTAAAGATAACGTAGCAATTGTGGCTGTAACCATTTTTTTCATAATTAATAAATCCTCCCAAAAATTTTACTTACATCATCGTACCAAAGAATCTGTATAAAGAGAATAGTAGAAACTGTTTTTTAATTTTCTAGTAATTTATTTGAGATGTGATGTAAATTTTTTGAAAATTCCTTATATAACAATAGATAGCGCTTTCGCAAATTTAAGTTAAGCACAATCTTTAGTTAGTACAGTTACTTTCGAACAAGTACAACAGTTTACTTTTTACTTATTTTTTGTAAATTATTTTTGTTATTTTTCTAAATTATTACAAATCATCTTTTATAATTGCTTTTAAATTTAAAAACAGTGTTTTTTTGATATGGTGCATTACATGCTAATATGGAATTATTAAATAAAAGTGGGGTATGCAATATGGATGGTTTACCAAATAATTATGTAACAAAAGGGTCAAAAACTTATATTAAAATAATCGTTGCGCTTTTTATCTCTGGGTTTACAATATTTTCTATACTTTATAGCGTCCAACCCTTAATACCCCATTTTACAAAATCTTTTAATGTAAGCGAAACTATGGCTAGCTTAGCTTTATCCTCTGCAACATTAACCCTTGCGTTTGCAATGTTGTTTTTTGGCGCTATTTCGGAAGTTCTTGGACGAAAACCTATTATGATTTTTTCAGTGCTTTCTGTGTCCATACTCGCTTTAATTCAACCTTTTTTGGCAGATTTCAATACTTTTTTAATTGTACGGCTGATACAAGGTATATGTTTAGCAGGACTACCTTCTATAGCTATGGCTTATATTGGTGAAGAAATCTCACCTCACAATTTACCTGAAGCGATGGGCATTTATATAAGTGGCAACGCATTCGGAGGCGCTTTTGGTCGTATTTTCACAGGATTTATCTCTAGTATTTACGGTTATCAAGTTGGTTTAATCACTATCGGCATAATTAGTGTCATTGCTGCTATTGTATTTACTTTTTTACTACCAAACTCACAGCATTTTGAAAAACAACGATTTTCAGTAAAAGCATTATTAATAAGCTATGCCCAACATTTGAAAAATGTCAGACTATTAAAACCTTTTATGGTCGGCTTTTTATTATTAGGATGTAATATTGCAGCGTTCAATTATATTGGCTTTGTTTTAGCAGATGAACCATATCGATTACATGATAGTCTTATTAGTTTTATTTATTTACTCTTTTTAATAGGTATGATTTCTTCCATACTTAATGCAAAACTTCGCTCAAAGTTAGGCACTTTAAACGCTTTGAAATTTAGCATTTTGTTATTAATAGTTGGTATATGTATTACATTATTACCACCATTGTCATTCAAAATACTTGGTCTCGCATTTAGTGTATACGCGTTTTTTAGCGGTCATGCTATCGCAAGTGCTGTTGTTGCCGGAAGAGCTGAACATCATAAAGCACAAGCTTCTAGTTTGTATTTATTATTTTATTATATGGGGTCTTCTGTAGGTGGCACATTAGCAGGTTATTTTTACAGCCTCTTACAATGGCCTGGCGTTGTAATAATGATTACGAGTTTTATGATAATTGCATTCATTATTTCACTTACCATTAGACAAAAATAGAGAGCAAGAGAGAAATCACATTTTTAAATGGTCTCCTTATCTTGCTCCCTATCAAAGATACCTAAAAAGGTTATAAAAGCTTAATACAATTTTTATACTAGGCGTCAATTGCTTATATCCAGTTTATGGTTAAGGTATATGTGTTCATCACTTAATCTCAGTTTCCTTATTGTTTCAGTATTTTCGTTTTAAACGCTTAAATTAACTGGTCTGTTCCATTTGCACTTCAAATTTATCGAGTAGCGCGCGAGCCTCGTCTGTCGTATTCGTGCTCATCAATTGATGTCTTAATTCACTCGCGCCTCTGATGCCCCGTACGTAAATTTTAAAGAATCTACGTAATGGTTTAAACAAACGTGATTCTTCTTTTGAATATTTGTCAAATAGTTCAAGATGTAATCTCAACAAGTCTAAAAGTTCTTTGCTGGAATGTTCTCTTGGTTCTTTTTCGAACGCATATGGATTATGAAAAATACCTCGACCAATCATGACACCATCAATGCCATACTTCTCAGCTAGTTCAAGTCCTGTTTTTCTGTCTGGGATATCTCCATTAATCGTTAACAAAGTTTCCGGGGCTATTTCATCACGCAGCTTTTTAATCTCTCCAATTAGTTCCCAGTGTGCATCCACTTTACTCATCTCTTTACGCGTGCGAAGATGAATGGACAGGTTTGCAATATCTTGCTCGAAAATATGCTTCAACCACGCTCTCCACTCATCAATTTCAGAATAGCCAAGTCGCGTTTTAACACTCACTGGCAGTCCACCCGCTTTAGCTGCTTGAATAATTTCAGCTGCGATTTCAGGTCGCTGAATTAGACCTGAACCTTTACCTTTTGTTGCAACGTTCGCCACTGGACACCCCATATTTAAGTCTATTCCTTTAAAGCCCATCTCTGCCATCCCGATACTCATTTCACGGAAGTGATCTGGCTTATCTCCCCAAATATGAGCAACAATAGGTTGTTCGTCTTCAGTAAATGTTAAGCGCCCGCGCACACTGTGTACACCTTCAGGGTGGCAAAAGCTTTCTGTATTTGTAAACTCAGTGAAGAATACATCAGGTCTGCCCGCTTCACTAACAACATGACGAAAGACAACATCTGTAACATCTTCCATCGGTGCTAAAACAAAAAATGGACGCGGCAATTCACGCCAAAAATTTTCTTTCATATATATTTAAACCTTCTTATCTATTAATATCTCGAATTTTTATCCATGACGATATTACCACAAAATGTCAACTTACACAAAAGGAAGATATCTAATGAAAAGCCTATCCAGACAAATCGCACTAGCAATATATTACAATAAGATAAGAAACTCTGTTATCATTCATAAACCATATTTGACATAAAATAATATTCTATCTCGTTTGAAATTTGATAATGTTCCAAAAATTATAAGTAAAATTAAAACAGGCTAATATATCACTCTAACTTTTTCAATAAATTACTTGGAAACAACAGAATGATTTAACTTCCATTGTTCCCCTGATAGCTATATATACTACTTAACAAACCTACACATAATATGAAAGCAGCAAAAATTAGCGATGCATTGTAATCCCCTGATTCACCAATTAATATACCTGAAAGTGCTGGCGCAATCATTTGTCCTAAACTGTAAATCATTGTTAATAAAGCTACCAAGTTCACTTTATGATTACCTTGAAACATAAGTGTTTGTGCTTTAGACATGAATAATGTTGTTAACCCAAGGAATGTTGCTCCAAAGAACAGAGAACTAATTATTAAGCTCACTACATGCCCTGAAAAAACAGGTAGTATCACAGCAATGATTTGTAGTACAAATGCAAAATATATTGCTTTCGCATGCCCTACCTTATTTGCCATCATAGACCATAAAATCGTAGAAGGCACAGCACCTAAACCTACAAACATCCAACTTAACGCTGCGTAATCGGCTAATCCAGGTATTGATTTAACGATGGCTACTAAGAATGTCCCTGTGATAATATAACCAGCGCCTTCACAAAAATAGGCGATTGAAAACCCCCAAATAAATTTTTTCTTCACTTTAATTGTTTCGGTATATTCAATATTTTTTGATTTGAAATTTTTATTTTCGATATTGTGATTTTCGCGCATACCAAATATAACAAAAATCCCTATCATTAAAGAAAAAATGCCTAGTGATATCCAAGTAAGTTTCCATGTGCTCGCTGTAGTAAATAAGAAAATAAAGATACTACTTGTAAAAATACCTAAACCTACGCCACTATATAACAGACCTGAGATGCCATCTTTTTTCGCTATTCTTAAAGCTTCAAGCGTTACATTCGATGCTAAAACAAAAACTGTACCGCTTGTTATTCCAGAAACCAAACGCACAATACACCATAGTAGAAAATTATCAGAAAGTCCCATCATTAAAGTCGAAATAATATTTATAAATAAATAAATTTTCAAATCCGTAACCTTACTAAACATAACAATCCATATAGGAACAATGGCTCCTATCAAATAACCTAGATAATTAATCGTAGCTAGTAAACCAGCACTTCGGTCATCTAAACCTCTTGTTTGCTGCATAAATGGCAAAATAGGTGTATATGCAAAACGTCCAATCGCCATTACTATAAATAAACAAATCATCCCTAATAAAAGTTGCCGATAAGCATGTTGCATCTTCTCCACACCTTTCGATTGTAGTGGGTCCATTATACGCTTAAATTCCATATTTACACTTACCAAATTTCTAAAATTTATAAATCATATTGATACCCTTTTCATTTTGAAATATTAAGTATAGAATAGATTTTATTCGTATTTAGAATTTTCGGAATATTTTAACTAGGAGGGATTGATATGAAACAACAAAATACACTTTGGAAAGATTGGAGATTACATGGCATTGTATTAATTATTATGATTATTTCCGAAGTCATTGGTGCGCATAAAATACCTTTAGGCATAACTTCAATCCTTTTGTTGCCAGTTGTTTATGCAGTGTTACTCGGATTAGGGGTTTATTTCACGCCCATCATCGGTAAAAAACAAGCTAAAAATTCCGAACCAATGGTATTTATTTCAGTAGCACTACTCATAGCAAAATTTGGTGTAGAAGCAGGGCCCGCATTACCTAAAATCATTGCAGCTGGGCCTGCTTTAATATTACAGGAAGCTGGCAATTTAGCTACGATTATCATTTCATTACCATTAGCTATATTATTAGGTTTACGACGTGAGTCTATAGGGATGACTCATTCAATAGGTAGAGAACCCAATTTAGCGCTGATCACCGAAAAATATGGTATCTCTTCCCCAGAGTGGAGAGGCGTGATGTCTATGTACATATTTGGAACCATTTTTGGGGCGATATTTTTTAGTATCTTTTCTGGTATTTTGGTTTCCATTTTACCATTTAGTCCGATTGCTTTTGCCATGGCTACAGGAGTAGGAAGTGGCGTAATGACTGCAGCTGCTCTGGGGCCTTTAGTCGAAATGTATCCTGACCAAGCTAACACAATTACCGCATTTTCTGGCGTAAGTAATCTTCTGACGTCAGTGACGGGACTTTATATTGGTATTTTAATTGCTCTACCTTTAACCCGAAAATATTATAGCTTGATTATGCATGTTAAATCAAAATTCACAAAAGATAAGGAGTGACTGTGATGTCTTCAAAAATTATAAATTGGATTCTCACCTTATGTATAGTAGGAATTATTTCAATTTTTAGTAATTGGATTGGGTATAATGTCATGCCTTTGGAGGCATTACCCGGCATCCTTGCATTAATGGGTGTCGCCTTATTAGGATTGGTTTTACGTGATATCGTGCCTTTAAACATACCAAGTATTGCTTATATTGGTATAATAGGTTTAATCATTACTATACCTGGGGTTCCTGGATCTTCTCACATCGTTGAATGGACTGAACAAGTAGATTTGCTGTCATTAGCCACGCCAGTTGTTGCCTATGCAGGCGTTTCAATAGGGAATTCCTGGGCTGACTTCGCCAAGTTAGGGTGGAAAACCATTGTTATTGGTATTGTTATTTTGCTCAGTACATATATCGGTTCTGCGCTCGTAGCAGAAATTGTATTAAAAATTCAAGGTCTAGCTTAATCAACTACAAATAACCCCCAGCTTAAAATAAGTTAACTGGGGGCTTTAATATTAAAAATAACAACGTATCTAAATATAATAGATAAACACGCCAAAATTTAATAAAAATAATATGATGGCTGGTATTGCTTTTTTAATTGGGTCTTTACCTAAGAAAATCAGCGATAAGGCCCCAACAAACATAGTCACACCTAGTAATACACTAGATAGTAGTGCAATCACGTTATATAAAACGCCTATAAGCATACCAAGACCGCCTACAAATTCGAATATACCTGTAATTTGATTAAAGATAGGTGGGTAGCCGAGACGGGCAAAATCTTTTTTCATTGCGCCAGACAATATTTTAGAACCTGTCATGATAAAAAATATACCTAATATAATTTGCAATATAATCATAATGATCCCCATTTTAAAAACCCCATTTCAATTCAATTTTTAGTTGCTTCACAAGATACAAAACCAGAAATAATATAAGGTGTGACACGTTTAATATAAGTTTCAGCAGAAATATCACTAAAGTTTTGACACCATTTTTCAGAAGCGCTGTAGATACTCGCACTTAACATACTTGCTGCTAATTGACGCGTACTATCATCCTCAAAATGAATGTCAATCAATAATTTATAAAGTATACTCTCCATATGCGCTTGAACAATATTACTTATCGTTTCCGGATAACTTCTGTGACACTTCCTATTTAAAGACAATTGGAATTCTGCTACCGCTTTAAAAATATTAGCAATGGTTGTTTCGTCCAATTGACACTGTTCAAAATATTCGTAATTTAAATTAATTAATAGCTCTTCAGAAAGCGATTTATCCAATAAATCATAGATGTCACTAAAATGATAATAGAAAGTGGCTCTATTGATAAGCGCCTCTTGGGTAATATCTTTTATGGTTATGTTTTTAAAATCTTTTTCATCTGAAAGCTTAATAAAAGCTTGCATAATAGATTTTCTAGTTTTAATAACTCGCAAGTCTGATTTTGATTGTAGCATTCGACTCCCTCATTTTCTCCCAACATTAATTTATAAATGTTGGATATTCAACATTTATTACAATCTGTTGGTACTTATTATTCATATTACTACTTATTATAAGTGTATATCAATTTAATCAAACTTAGGAGGACAAAAATATGGTTAACAATATGGTATGTGATATCTATTCAGGCGTTTGTAAACCTAACGAGGAAAGTGAAATAGAAGCAATTAACCTAAACATAGATAGCCCTAACTTAACTTTATATTACGTAACTGACCCTATGTGTTCACACTGTTGGGCATTCGAACCTACTTTAAATAAATTTTTAGTACAATATGGGCATTTATTTAATTTCCAAATGGTAATGGGGGGTCTATTAGAGGAATGGGGAGATGGGCCAATCGACCCAGCTAATGGCATTTATAAACCTGCCGATGTAACACCACACTGGCAAGAGGTAGGAAAGTATTCACGTATGCCTATCGATGGTACCATTATGGAAATCGCCCCTGTGCAATCTTCATACCCAGCATCACGTTTATATAAAGCAATCCAGCAAATAGATTCACCTACTACCGCTATTGAATTCATTAGACTCGTCAGGGAAGCAGTATTTGTATTCAATCAAAATATTTCGAATCCTAAAGTACTTAAATCGATTGTACAGGATTTATATAAAAATAACGAAACGATAAACACTGCAACTATTTTAGATTTAGCAAATAGTAAAAAAGGTCAAGAACTACTTCAAGATGATTTTAACTTAGTAAGACAATTAGGTGTTAGAGGTTTCCCTACTATTGTAATAGTAAATAGTGATAATCAAGGCACTAAAATTGTAGGCGGCAGAGATTTAAATGTGTATATTAGTGCAATCGAAACATTAAACAACAATGATAAATCAGCACCAAAACCCCTACCAGACTTAGGGTTGTATTTAAAAGCACAGCATAGATTGTTTTCAAAAGAAATTGAGTTTATGTATAACATCCAACAAGGTGAAGTCGCACAATTTATCACACATCATTTAGACCCATCTACCTATGTCGCTAAAAATATGCTTGGCGAAGATTACTATGAAACCACATTAGATTAATGTGTAATATGTACCTAAAATATATGACTATTGGAACCAATCACTACCCTTTGGTTTCATAGTCACTCTATTATATGGACAACTATTTTATAAAGACTTAGTGGAATAAAATTTACTATTCAGCTATTATACTAAGTCAAATAAATTTATGATTATAATGTAAAAATCAAATTACTTTAATTATCTTTCTTTCCTTTTTAAATACTCCTTATACTTAAATGTTTCTATATTATTAGTTACGATAATATTTTTATGAAGTTGCATTTTAAGGTAACTACTCACTTCACAAACTGCATCCACTTCTAATGACTTAAAATCATTCATTTTAAGTAATAGAAAATCTAAATCTTTAACTTTATTATTCGTTTGAGAAAGTAAATTATAAATATTTCTTAAAAGACTCTGTTTATAATTCTTTTTTGAAATTGTTACTACTCTTGAATTTATAGGTTCTTGTTTCCTATTGCGTAAATAAAAAAGTATATTACCCTTGCTATATTGAATAATAACAAACATATATTAACCCCATTTTATTTTTATAAAGTCTATTAAATTTATACACATCAATCACAATTTATAAACGTATTTATTTAATTTAACTCAGTTTATTAGTTTATTAAAAAAATAACATTAATTAGCTATTGGGCATAATAAATTTGAGGCCGAAACATTATTTTTTTATGTCTCGGCCTCACTCATACTTATATTAATTTTCTGTTTGTAAACTGATGTTATTTATCTTCTTCTTTTTTTCTACGACGCTTAATAAATAATAATAATGCGCCCATACCAGCAAATAATGAACCGAATAGAGTAGCATTGTTTTCTTCATGCTCCCCTGTTTTAGGTAATTCGGATTTATTAATATTATTTTTATTAGCTACGTTATCTTTTTCTTTTTTATTAGAATTGCTAGTCGCACTTCCTGAATTATTATATTCCGCATTACTGTTTTGATCTACCTTAGAAGTTTGCCCCGTATTTGAAGATTGATTTACGCCTGATGTTTCACTTGTATTTTGTTTTTCTTCTGGGATCGCTCCTTCATTTGTACTTGTTGCTTCACCTTTATCTGATGTTTCATCTGTATCTTGCGCTTCTCCTGTATCTGGTACTTTATCTGCGCCTGGCACAACTGTATTTGTGTTTTCAGAAGTATTTCCACTTTGATCTGTAGCTTTAACTATGATGTTTTCTCCACCATTTAAGTTAATATTTGTTGGAATTTCAATCGTATAATTACCTTCTTCATCAGCTGTATCAGTCACTGTTGTGCCATCTGGAAAGGTTACTGTTACCGTTGATCCTGCTTCTGCTGTTCCTCTGATTGTCTTGTCTTCACTTGTTACTTCATTCACCGTTGGTGCCTCTGGTGCTGTCGTATCAGTAACCGTTGTTGTCGCTGACTCTGATGGGTTACCCGCTTTATCTTTCGCAGTAACTATGATATCCTCTCCACCATTTAAGTCTACATTAGATGGAATTTCAATCGTGTAGTTGCCTTCATCGTCTGCTGTACCTGTTGCTGTTGTTCCGTCTGGGAACATCACTGTTACCGTTGATCCTGGTTCAGATGTTCCGCTTACCGTTGTGTCTTCACTTGTTACTTCATTCACCGTTGGTGCCTCTGGTGCTGTCGTATCAGTAACTGTTGTTGTGACAGAATCTGATGGGTTACCCGCTTTATCTTTCGCAGTAACTATGATATCCTCTCCACCATTTAAGTCTACATTAGTTGGAATTTCAATCGTATAATTACCTTCTTCATCAGCTGTATCAGTCACTGTTGTGCCATCTGGGAAGGTTACTGTTACTGTTGATCCTGCTTCTGCTGTTCCTCTGATTGTCTTGTCTTCACTTGTTACTTCATTCACCGTTGGTGCCTCTGGTGCTGTCGTATCAGTAACCGTTGTTGTCGCTGACTCTGATGGGTTACCCGCTTTATCTTTCGCAGTAATTGTGATGTTTTCTCCACCACCTAAGTTAATATCTGTTGGAATTTCAATCGTGTAGTTGCCTTCTTCATCAGCTGTACCTGTTGCTGTTGTTCCGTCTGGGAACATCACTGTTACCGTTGATCCTGGTTCAGATGTTCCGCTTACCGTTGTGCCTTCACTTGTTACTTCATTCACTGTTGGTACCTCTGGCGCTGTCGTATCAGTAACTGTTGTTGTGACAGAATCTGAGATATTTCCATTACTATCCATAGCAGCTACTAATAATTCTTCTCCACCTGTTAATTCCACATTTTCCGGTATAGCAATTGAATACTCACTTTGCGCATTAGCTTTTCCATCTGCAGTCTTACCGTCTGGGAAGGTTATAGTTACCGTTGAACCTGGTTCTGCTGTTCCTCTAATTGTCTTGTCTTCACTTGTTACTTCGTTCACCGTTGGTGCCTCTGGTGCTGTCGCATCCACAACCGTTGTTGATGCTTAAGTTGATTTATTATCGGATTTATCTTGGGCACTGGCTTGAATTTCTTCTCCACCTGTCAAGTCCATATTTTCTGGTATATCAACTATAAAGTTACCTTGTTCGTCAGTTTCTACATCGACTGTAGCACCTCCAGGGAATGTTACGGTCACTGTTGAATTTGGTTCTGAAGTTCCAGCAATTTGAGTATCTTCACTAGAGACTTCATTTATCTTTGGTGCATCTGGCGCTGTTGTGTCTGCTACTGTTGTCATTGTCGGTGCTGAAATATTATCGTTTTTATCTGTTGCAACGACTTGTAACGCTTCACCACCATCTAAGTTAATATCTGATGGAATTTCAATTGAATAATTGCCATCTTGGTCTGCTCTACCTGTCGCAGTGCTATTATCTGGAAATGTTACAGTCACTGTTGATCCTGGTTCTGCCGTTCCACTGATTGTCTTGTCTTCACTTGTTACGTTATTTACCTTAGGCGCGTATGGCGCTGTTTCATCTTTAACAATGGTTTTCACTGGATCGGTTTCATTACCAGCGTCATCAGTGGATTTTACTTCTAACTCTTCTCCGCCTTTTAAGTCTATTTCATTAGGTATTGTAACAACATATTTCCCATCTGCGTCAGTTTCACCAGTGGCTGTTTCACCGTTAGGGAATTTAATTGTCACGGTTGTATTAGGTTCTGCTTCACCAGTGATTTGCGCATCTTCACTTGTCACGCTATTCACTATTGGCGGTGCAGGCGCTGTTTCGTCTGTTACTGTAGTTGAACTTGGTTGTGAAACATTACCTGTTGTGTCTGTTGCTGTAGCACTAATTGTTTCTTTGCCTTGTAGATTTTCGCTTTCTGGGATAGCTACTGTGAAGTTACCATCTTCATCTGCTATTGTTTCAGCAATTGCACCACTTGGAAATGTTATTTTGACTGTTGCGTTTGCTTCTACTTTACCTGTTACTTCAGTACTTACACTTGTTACGTGACTTATTTGTGGTGTATCTGGTGCTGTTTTATCTATCACATCCGTACTACCAGATTCTGAAACATTACCTGCCACATCTGTTGCTGTAGCTTCAATCGTTTCTCCACCTTTCAATCCTTCGTTTTCTGGAATAGCTACTGTGTAAACTCCATTTTGGTCTGCTGTTGTTTCAACAATTGCGCCACTCGGGAACGTTACTTTAACTGTTGCGTTTGCTTCTGCTTGCCCTGTCACTTGATTACTATTACTTGTTACATTTTCTAATGTAGGTGCATCAGGTGCTGTTTTATCTGCAACTGTTGTTGTTGCTACAATTGATTCATTACCTGCTTCATCTATTGAAACTGCTTTGAACACTTCTCCGCCCTTAAGAATGACACCACTTGGTATATCAGCTGTATAATCACCTTGATTATCAGCTTTCACTGAAATTTTACCCCCACCTGGGAAACCAATTGTCACTGTTGAGTTAGGTTCTGCTGTACCTGTTACTTGCGTATCGTTACTTGCTACTAGATTTATTACTGGTGCATCTGGCGCGGTTTCGTCTGTTACTATAATTTGGCCAGACTTTTCACTTATTTTGCTGTCTTTACTAGCTATTGCTGTTAAAACTGTGCCAGCTGGCAGTGGTTGGTTTAAAGTGATAGTTGCTGATGAACCATCGTCAGGAATTTGAACTGAGCCAATTTCATTATTATTATTGTCTCGAACAGTAACAGTAGCACCTGCTGTCCCGTTGACGTGAATTTCTGTATCATTATCATCAACTGGGTTGATTGACGGTACAGGAACTTTAGAAAGATCTATAATATTGAACGTGTTAACTTCATCGTTTTCATAGTTAGGCGAATCAATGGCAATAGTATAAGTACCTTCTGGTGATTGTGGAATTGATACATTAAACTTACCATCGGCGTTAACCGTAGCACTACCAATTACTTTCCCGTTTTCGTTAATCACTTTAGCTGTTTGTGTTGCAGCGCCTTCTTTTAGTGGAACTGAACCTGTTACGACCGTGTCTTCATTTGTAATATCAGCAGCTTGAGGTTTCCCTACTAATGGAGATGTTTTATAATTAATAACTTCATCACCATCATTTTTACCATCACCGTCTGTGTCTTCGTTTTCAGGGTCTGATAAAGCAACTTGACGTTCATATCTGTCTAACAGACCATCTTTATCATAATCTTGTAATGCTAATGTTGACGTTCCCAATGTATGATTAATAAGTTGTCCATCGCTATCAGTTAAATAACCTGCAAATGTAAAATCATCTTTTTGTTTTGTAGTTTCTCTTATTAAGTTACCTTGATCATCATATTGTGCATCCTTAGTTAATATATTATTTACACTTTGATTTAATTTAATAACAATACGCACACCTACTGTCTCCGGTAATCCATTGTTAAACTCAATTAATTTATTTAAATTATCACTTGTTATCATTCCATTACCGTTACTATCAAGTTGTATATTTGCTACTTTATCTTCTGAATGATAAGACTTATCAAAACCAGATAAACCTTTATAGTCGTAAGTATGCAATTCTACACTTTCGATGTAAGGTAATAAGTCTTTATCAATCTGATAATTATATGACCATTGCTTACTTTTCGTTTTACCGTACGTAAAGGTACCATTTTTCATAATTTGTTGGTCGATTATAAATCCACCATGTTCTCCAGGTGCGTCATCATATGTTGCTGAACCGCTACTTGCCTTAAAAACATTTTTGTCTTCATCTGAGACATTACTTTCTAATTGAACTAAATCATCATCAGCTGTAGTTAATAAATAACCGCTACTCTCGGAAGTTCTTACAATTTTATTATTGATTGAATCGCGAACAAAAATTTGGTAATTTAGTTTATTATTATCTAAATTTCCGGCTTCATTTAAAATATTTCCTACTGTATCATCTAATTCAATTTTTCCATTTGTAGCAGTATATTGAGATAAAATCTCTGCTCCTCCAAATAAACCACCATTTGCTCTAATAAAATTGACTTCCCAAGTATTAGTTAACTTGCCATTTTCGTCATGTAATCTTATAAACTCAACAGGTTTTTTCTACCACTTGGATTAGCAGTAATTTTTGTAACATGCTTAGAAATGATTGGATCCAATTTCAAGTCTATTTTATAACGATTGCCAGAATTCGCTCCTGACATATAACTATGAATATCGAACGGGATAACATTGCTATCTAACATATCTTGAGAATCTAAATGCTTTGGATCAAAAATTAATGAGGCAAATGTATAGTTGTCCATATACCCTAAAGATTTTTCAACTTCTTCATTTTGTTCTACTGCAGCGCTTAATGCAGTCGGTGTAGCCATCGAACGTAACCTCGTACGTTTTGAGGTAGCTAATGTTTTTACATTGTCTTGCTGATTTGCAAGTTGAATAACAGATGCTTTTAAAATTTCAGTATTGATTTCTTCATCTGTTGCATTTTTATAGTCTATATCTGTATCGTTTAAAATAGCTTGTGTTTCTTCATTAGGCAGTTGACTATTTAAATAATTTTTAATCGTTGCTTCTTTATTATCATTTTTTGATAATTCTTCTGTTAGCTTTGATTGTGCATTATCTTTTTTATCCGTTATTTTCTCTTCGTTTGCTTCTGTGGCATTTGCCTTTTCAATACTTTGCTTTATATTTTCTTGTGAAGCAGCTTGTTTGGAATTATTAGAGGGGTCTTTCGTTTTTTCGGTAGTATGCGCTTTTGAATCTATTTTGGCTGATGCTTCTTTATCTTCAGATGATGCTGTAGACGATGTCTTGTTTGTAATTTCTTTTTTCGGACTTTCAGATGGTGATTTTTTATTAACGTTATTATTAAATGATGTTTCGCTTTCAGATGTTTCTTTTTGAGATGCGTTGTTATTTATATCATTTTCATTCGTTGTTTCTTTCGATGTCTCATCTATATCTCTTTCTACTTGTGCTGATTGCTTTTCTTCATTATCGATTACTTTTTCTTGATTCGAATTTTTTTCATTTTTGGTTTCAGTAGCATGTGTTGTCTCTTTCGATACCTCATCTATGTCATTTTCTACTTGTGCTGGTTGTTTTTCTTCATTATCAATTACTTCTTGATTCGATTTTTCTTCATTTTTGGTTTCAATAGTTGATATTTCATTGCTAGTTGTATCTTGTTTACGTTCTAACTCTGTATTTTCAAACTTTTCTTCTGTATCTGTAGTTCGGCTTTCAGTACTATTTGTTGCTTCATTGTTATTTTCCACGCCTTTAATATCTTCGACATCCAGCGCTTCCCCTTTATCAGAATTATCAGTTTTTTCATCTGTTTTAATCGTAGCTAATTCATCTGCTTGTGCTTCGTTACTAACGCCGAATACCAATGTTGCCCCGATTAATAATGATGCAGTTCCAACTGTAAATTTTCTAATAGCGTACTTATTTAACCTATTAGGTAAAAATCCTTGATCATTTTTCATTTTTTCCCACCTCATATTAAGTTTTTACAACTTTATTGTACTTAACTAATAAATAAATGCAAGTTATTTTTAAATGTTAAGTTAATTTTAATAAAATAACATGCACTTTACAATATTTCGTTGCTTAGTTTCACGACACATTAATTTAAAGATAGTTATCTACAAAACCCATTGTACTGTCACAATACACAAGAATAATAAACATAAATACATGTAATTCACAGTATAAATGAACACTATTAACCTCAAAACAAAAGTGTTGTTTTATACCGAAGATATTATATAAACTACGGTGCACAATGTAAATACAAAAAAATTAAGTTTAAATCTTAAAAATTTTAAGAAAATTCACTTCACTTTTTAATACATATCTTTTTTTCTTTTAATATTTTGTTTACTTAGTAAATTTATGATTTTGATAATTAAATTTCATAATTTGTTCACACTCAGTTCATAAATTTTCTTTAAATTATAGTCATTAACAATCTGGAGGTTATAAAAATGAAAAAATTAATGTATAGTTCAATTTTATATACTATATTAGGTATGCTAAGTGGCTTGTTTTATCGAGAAATGTCTAAAGCAGAGAACTTTAGTGGTTATTCACAATTAAATGTAACTCATACACATTTACTAGTATTAGGTACAATCATGTTTTTAATTTTCCTAGTTATTGAAAACCAATTAAAATTAACTAAGCACCATACGCTTTTTAATTATTTTTTCTATGTGTATCATGTAGGCGTCTTAGTAACAGTTGCTATGCAATTTGTTAATGGTATTGCAGTTATGAAAGGATTCAGTGTTAGCCCTGCTATTGCTGGTATTTCAGGGGTAGGACATATCACAATCTCAATTGCTTTTATTTTATTCTTTGTATTATTAAATAAAAGTATAAATGCTAATGCTCATCAAAATAAATCATAAATAAAAGGTCGGATTCATAGTGATATGACAAAATGATTCCGACCTTTAAAAAATATTATTAAACATTGCACAATAGTAGTTATGAAACGACAAATAACATTAGTATACCAAGTAATACTAAAAATACATAAATCCATTTTTCAAAATTATGCGGCGTTGTAACATAAGATAAATACTTTCCAATCATCACTGAAATAATTAAACAAGGTATTGATAATAAAAATAGTGACAATGTTTGTGATGTCCATATACCGCCTGTGATTTGACCGATGACAACAAAAATTGCTGTTATTAAAAAGTGTGCTTGCACTGTACTTTTAAATGCTTTAATACCCCACCGCGTCATCGTTCCATAAATCACAACTGGTACGCCATGAGAATTATATAAGCTCCCTAACATACCTGAAACTATCCCAGTAATAAATGCCCAAATTTTAGATTTCAATATAATATGAGCATAGTTTTTAAAATAAAGTGTTCGTGCCAATGCATAAATACCATATAAAATTAAAAATATACCAAGCATAAATTGGACGTTACCCGCTTCAAAATGTCTTAAACACCATATGCCTATAGGGATACCAAGTAAACTTCCTATCAACATCTTACATAAAACTTTATATTTTATCGTCTTAAAATCATAAAATATATTTAAACTAGCTACGAATAAACCTGCTAATCCAATGGTTGAAATAGCTGTATGTGTGTCTAAACCTATAATCGCAAGTAATGGCATACTAATCAGTGCTTCACCAAATCCAAAATAACTTCGAACTAAGCCTCCTAAAAATATTGCTATCAAAACGAATACTATAAAAAAATCCATTTATATACTCCTTTACATTGACTTTCAACTATAATGGATATAATCCTAACGATAATTATTCATGTTATGCTTATCATCTAAGAAGTCATCTTTGTTTGCAATATGTAGAACCTATGACTTTCTTATTATATGTGGAGTGACTGTTTCACTACATTAATTGATGTTATTCTCATTGAATTGATTGTTTTTTGAAATAATTTTCTGAGTATCATGAGCGTTTATTTTAAGTAAGATATGAATTAAATATGAAATCGTCTATACAGTTCACATCTGTATTTGTATAGGTATTTGAGTTTTTATGATATTTTAGAATAATGGTTATTTGTGTTTAAAATATTTAATGGAATGAGGTTATTTATGTTTTTAGCTTGGAACGAAATCAAACGAAACAAATTAAAATTCAGTCTAATTATTGGTGTATTAATAATGATTAGTTATTTGCTTTTTTTACTTTCAGGTTTAGCAAGTGGCTTAATGAATATGAATAGAGAGGGTATTGATAAGTGGCAAGCAGATGCAATTGTACTGAACAAAGATGCAAACCAGACCGTTGAACAGTCTCTCTTTAATACAGATGACATAGAAAATACATACAAAAATCAAACAACTCTAAAACAATCTGGTGTCATTGTTTCTAACGGGAACAATGAAGAAAATGCACTATTATTTGGTGTTACAGATCACTCTTTTTTAGTACCGGATATGATTGAAGGGAAAAAATTCAACTCAGATAATGAAGTTATTGCAGATGAAACATTGAAAGATAAAGGGTTTAAAATTGGAGATAAACTATCTCTATCTCAATCAGATGAAAACTTAAAAATAGTAGGCTTTAGTGAAAGTGCAAAATACAATGCTTCTCCAGTATTATTTTCAAATAATAATACAATCCAAAAAATCAATCCTTCCCTGGATAAATCTACGACAAATGCAGTAGTTGTTAAAGATAAAAATTGGAATAATCAATCGTTAAATAACAACTTGGAAGCAATTGGAATTGAAAGCTTTGTAGAAAATTTACCTGGTTATACAGCACAAAACTTAACCTTAAACTTTATGATTTCATTTTTATTTATTATTTCAGCAACCGTTATTGGCATATTTTTATATGTAATTACATTACAAAAAACAAATTTATTTGGTGTATTAAAAGCACAAGGGTTCACAAATGGCTACTTAGCAAAAGTAGTATTATCACAAACATTCATCATTGCTATGATTGGTACGCTTATCGGGCTTATATTAACCTTAATTACAGGCGCCTTCTTACCAAGTGCTGTACCAATTAAATTTAGCGCTGTGACGCTAATAATATATGGCGTTGTACTTATCGTTGTTTCATTAATAGGTAGTCTGTTCTCTATACTAACAATAAGAAAAGTCGATCCACTGAAAGCAATCGGATAAAGTAGGAGTGTATATGAAATGTTAGAATTCAAAAATGTTACAAAGTATTTTCAAGATGGAAATCAAAAAATAGAAGCTGTTAAACCTACAACTTTAAAATTTAACAAAAACGAACTTATTGCTATTATTGGACCTTCTGGCTCTGGAAAAAGCACATTCTTAACAATGGCCGGTGCGCTTCAAACCCCGTCTTCTGGTGACATTATTATTAATAATAGAGAAGTTTCTCAAATGTCTCAAAAAGCGTTAGCAAATACAAGAATGCAAGAAATTGGTTTTATACTTCAAGCAACTAATCTTGTACCATTTCTAACCGTAAAACAACAATTCAAGTTATTAGAGAAACAGAAAAAAGATGTGTTAAGCCAAACTGATTATAATCAACTTATGTCACAATTAAACCTTGAAGCAATTGAAAATAAACTTCCAAGTGAAATCTCAGGGGGGCAAAAACAACGTGTAGCTATTGCCAAAGCCTTGTATACGAAACCCTCTATTATTTTAGCTGATGAACCAACAGCTTCCCTAGATACGGAAAATGCTATGGAAGTCATGAAAATTTTAAAAGAACAAACACTAGATAAAAATAAAACATGCATCGTGGTTACCCATGACGAACGCCTCACAACATATTGCGACAAAGTATATCATATGGAAGATGGTGCATTAAATCTCACTTAATATGAGTGGACTCGAGACATAAATACCTGTTTTCAAAATCAAAACCATCCGTATAACGGGTGGTTTATTTTTAGATATAAACCTTTATTAATGTCCTTTTTAAATTTTTATACTAAATTCATTCATACAAATTTTTATAAACTATCCGTAAGTATTTTTCATTTCTATATTCTACTCATAATTATTAGTATACTTTTTATACCTTTCAGTTTATTATTTGTTTAAAGGGAAATAAATATTATGATAGGTAATTATAAAAATGGAGGTGCAATTATGCATATCATTGGTCATCATCATATTTCAATGTATACAAAAAATGCAAAGAAAAACAAAGACTTTTATACTCAAGTATTAGGTTTAAGACTAGTTGAAAAGTCAGTTAATCAAGATAATCCTAAAATGTATCACTTATTTTTTGGAGATGAAATTGGCTCTCCTGGTACCTTGCTTAGTTTTTTTGAAATACCACTTTTAGGTAAAAACCGTCCAGGCACGGACTCAATACATCGTTTATCGTTACTTATCCCTGATGAAAATGCTTTAACATTCTTTAAAAAGAGACTCGAGTCTTTTGGTATAACTTGGGAACCGTTGATCTATTTAAATCAATCAGCGATTTCTTTTAAAGATATTGATGGGTTAGAAGTGATTTTATTAGTAAACAATAATTACAAAACGCCAAATGCTTGGAGAAAAAACCCATATACTCAAATTCCAGAACGGTATCAAATTCTCGGTATGGGGCCAGTCGAACTAAGAGTTAAAAACGCTCAAGCAACACTTAATTTTTTAAAAGAAACCCTAGCGTATACGCAAAGACAAGATATGGCCGAAACAGTTATGACTTTAGATGAAAAGGGGCTATACACTGATTTCGTAGTTGTAGAGCAGCAGGGAGAACGCGCACGTCCAGGGCAAGGTTATATACATCATATTGCGGTTAATACACCCAAAAGCAATGATCTAAATGCTGTTTATCAAACAATAAATCAGCAACCTGGAAATAACTCTGGCATTATAGATCGTTACTTTTTCGAATCATTGTATTACAGACAAAACCACATCTTATATGAATTTGCAACAGCAGATCCAGGTTTTACATTGGATACAAGTATTAAAAACTTAGGAAAGCATCTTAATTTACCCGATTTTATGGAAGATAGAAGAACAGAGATTGAAAATAATCTACACGAATTATAAAGGATGATATTATGGCACATTTAAAAATGAATGAAAATACGCCCCTAGAATTTGGTCTTTACTCATTAGGAGACCATTTATTAAATCCGCATAACGGAGAAAAAGTGAGTTATGAACAAAGAATTAATGAACTCATAGAAGCAAGTCAATTAGCTGAGCAAGCTGGTATTGATGTGTTTGGTGTTGGTGAAAGTCACCAAGAACACTTTACGACTCAAGCACATACAGTTGTCTTAGGAGCAATTGCCCAAGCAACGAACAAAATCAAAGTTTCTAGTTCTTCTACCATTATAAGTGCTACTGATCCTGTAAGAGTATTTGAAGACTTTGCTACTTTAGATTTAATTTCTCACGGACGCGCAGAAATCGTAGCAGGTCGCGCATCCCGAACTGGTATTTTTGACTTATTCGGATTAGATCTTAATAACTATGATGAACTTTATGAAGAAAAACTCAATTTACTAATGGAATTAAATAATACAGATAAAATTACTTGGTCAGGAAAATTCAGACCTGATTTGAATAACATGAAAATCTTTCCTCGTCCAATAGATGATACATTACCAATTTGGCGCGCTGTTGGTGGACCGCCGGCAAGTGCTATCAAAGCTGGTAGACAAGGCATACCGATGATGATTACAACTTTAGGAGGCCCATCAATGACCTTTAAAGATTCTATAGAACAATATCGATTGACTGCCAAAGAAAACGGTTTTGATAATTCTTCTGAATCTTTACCAGTCTCTACAGCTAGTCTCTTTTATACTGCAGACACAACGCAAGAAGCTTTGAGAGAATTCTACCCTCATTTAAACGTGGGTATGTCATTTATAAGAGGTACAGGTTACCCAAAACAACAATTTGCTAATGCACCAGATTACAGAGATGCTTTAATGGTTGGTAGCCCTCAACAAATTGTCGAAAAGATTTTATACCAACACGAATTATATAATCATCAACGATTTATGGCACAAATAGATTTTGGCGGCGTGCCTTTTGACAAAATCATGAAAAATATAGAACTCATAGGAAATGAAATCATCCCCGCTGTAAAAAAACATTTAAACTAATAGGAGGTATACTATGAACGTCGTGTTACTATCTGGTTCTACAGTTGGTTCTAAAACAAGTACTGCCATGAAATATCTGGACGAAGCCGTAACAAATCAAGATGATGCACTTAATATCCAATTATTCGATTTGAAAAATTTAGATTTATCTTTTAGCGATGGACGAAATTACTTGGACTATTCTGGAGACACATTAGAATTAACTACCGCTTTAATGCAGGCTGATGTTATTTTTATAGGTTTTCCAATCTTCCAAGCATCTATACCAGGAACATTAAAGAACGTATTTGATTTACTTCCAGTCAATGCATTTAAAGATAAAATTGTAGGTATTATAGCTACTGCGGGTTCTCCAAAACATTACTTAATTGCTGAAACACAATTAAAACCAATATTAAGTTATATGAAAGCACACGTTATGCAAACTTATGTATTTATCGAAGAACGTGATTTTTCTAATGGTACTATTGTTAATGACGACATTATATTTAGGATCAATGATTTGGCAACATCAACCTTGCGTGTTTCTAAATTATATAATCAGATTTTAGAAGAAGAAAATGATCAATACGATTTTTAATTCATAATCTACTATTTTATTTACCTATAAATTCAAAGACCCGAGACATACTTTTATGCCTCGGATCTTTTTTGTCCTATATAAATAGTCATTATTAAATTTTAGCTATTTTTTTCTGTATCTTTCTTTTTTGCTTGTCGCTTTCTTAAGATCATCATTGAACCTATAGCGCCTAGTAAAGTTCCAAAAATCCAACTATCTTTATTTTTTCCACCTGTATTAGGTAAATGAGTTAGTGAATTCATACTATGTTCTGAACTTTCATTAGTCTCATTTTTCATTATTTGCAAATGATCTGTGACTATATTTAATTGTTGCAGTCCTGTATGAAGTCTTTCATTTAATAGTGTATTATCTTTATCATTTAAATTTTGTACTTTCACATTTTTATTTATAAGGTTATGTGAGTTTGAATTTTTGATAGTATTGTCCAAATGTTTATTTACTTTAGCATGATTTTGACCCTTTATGTTTGATGATTGTATATCTAATATACCATTGCCATCTTTATCATTTATTGATGATGAAGTCACTAAATTAATTTGATCTAAACGTTTTTGTAAATCACCTTTACCTGCTGTACCATCTGGTACATTATTGAGTTTTTCTGACGCATTTGCCTTAGCTGTTTTCAATGCTTCAATTAGTTGATCTAATTCGGCTTTTTCATCCAGGTTTACTAATCCATCAGATGTGATTTCAGTTAACTTATTATCGACGGCTTTCTTAGCTTCTTCCACTGCTTCAATTGCTTGTTCTGCCTCAGATAATTGTTCAGTATCTAAGACTCCGTTACCGTCTTGGTCATTTATTTCTGGTGAAGTCACTGTACCAATTTGATCTAGACGTGTTTGTAACCCATCTTTGCCTGTTGTACCAGTTGGTACATTGTTCAATTTTGTCGAAGCTTCTGCTTTCGCTGTTTCTAATGCTTCAATTAGTTGATCTAACTCAGCTTTTTCACTTGGATTTACTAAGTTATCAGACGTGATTTCCGCTAACTTATTATCTGCTGCTTTTTTAGATTCTTCTACTACCACAATTGCTTGCTCCGCCTCAGATAATTGTTCTGTATCTAGCACTCCATTACTATCTCGGTCATTTATTTCCGGTGCTGCCACTGAATCAATTTGGTTTAAGCGTGTTTGTAGTGCGACTTTACCTGCTGTACCGTTTGGTACACTGTTTAATTTCGTTGAAGCTTCTGCCTTCGCTGTTTCTAATGCTTTGATAAGTTTATCTAACTCAGCTTTCTCATTTGGATTTACTAAGCCATCAGCTGTGATTTCCACTAGCTTATTATCGACGACTTTCTTAGCTTCTTCCACTGCTTCAATTGCTTGCTCCGCCTCAGATAATTGTTCTGTATCTAGCACTCCATTACTATCTCTATCATTTACTTCTGGCGCTGTCACTGTACCAATTTGATCTAAACGTGTTTGTAATACGTCTTTACCTGTTGTACCGTTTGGTACATTGTTTAATTTCGTTAAAGCATCTGCTTTCGCTGTTTCTAATGCTTCAATTAGTTGATCTAACTCAGCTTTTTCACTTGGATTTACTAATCTATCAGATGTGATTTCAGTTAACTTGTTATCTACAGCGCTCTTAGCTTGTTCTACTGCCTCAATTGCTTGTTCTGCTTTAGACAACTGCTCTGTATCTAGCACGCCATTGGCGTCTTGATCATTCACTTCTGGTAAACTCACTGAACCAATTTGGTCTAGGCGTGTTTGTAGTGCATCTTTGTCTGTTATACCATCTGGTACATTGTTTAATTTCGTCGAAGCTTCTACTTTAGCTGTTTCTAATGCTTCGATAAGTTGATTTAACTCAGCTTTTTCACTTGGATTTACTAATCCATCAAGTGTAACTTCAGATAACTTATTATCGACGGCTTTCTTAGCTGCTTCAATTGCTTGTTCCGCCTCTGATAATTGTTCTGTATCTAAAACTCCATTACCGTCTTGATCATTCACTTCTGGTACTGTCACTGAAACAATTTGGTCTAAACGAATCTGTAAATCTGCTTTACCTGTCGTACCGTTTGGTACAATATTCAATTTCGCTGAAGCGTCTGCCTTAGCGCTTTCTAATGCTTCGATGAGTTGATCTAACTCGGCTTTCTCATTTGGATTTACTAAGTTATCAGATGTAATCTCAGACAACTTGTTATCTGCTTCTTGTTTAGCTTGTTCCGCTGCTTCAATTGCTTGTTCCGCCTCTGATAATTGTTCTGTATCTAAAACGCCATTACTGTCTTGATCATTTACTTCTAGGATTGTCACTGTACCAATTTGATCTAAACGTGTTTGTAACTCAGCTTTACCTGTTGTACCGTTTGGTACATTATTTAATTTCGTTAAAGCATCTGCTTTCGCTGTTTCTAATGCTTCGATAAGTTGATTTAACTCAGCTTTTTCACTTGGATTTACTAATCCATCAAATGTAACTTCAGATAACTTGTTATTTACGTCTTGTTTAGCTTGTTCTACTGCCGCAATTGCTTGTTCCGCCTCAAATAATTGTTCTGTATCTAGCACTCCATTACTATCTGTATCATTTACTTCTGGCGCTGTCACTGAGTCAATTTGATCTAAACGAGTTTGTAATCCATCTTTTCCTGTTGTACCGTTTGGTACATTATTTAATTTCGTTAAAGCATCTGCTTTCGCTGTTTCTAATGCTTCAATTAGTTGATCTAACTCAGCTTTTTCACTTGGATTTACTAATCTATCAGATGTGATTTCAGTTAACTTGTTATCTACAGCGCTCTTAGCTTGTTCTACTGCCTCAATTGCTTGTTCTGCTTTAGACAACTGCTCTGTATCTAGTACTCCATTGGCGTCTTGATCATTTACTTCTGGTGCTGTCACTGAAACAATTTGGTCTAAACGAGTCTGTAAATCTGCTTTACCTGTCGTACCGTTTGGTACATTATTTAATTTTGTTGAAGCATCTCTTTTTGCCGTTTCTAATGTTTCGATTAATTTTTCTAATTCGCCTTTCTCAGTTGGATTAATCAAATTATCAGCTGTGATTTCAGATAATTTGTTATTTACGTCTTGTTTAGCTTGTTCTACTGCCGCAATTGCTTGTTCTGCCTCTGATAATTGTTCAGTATCTAAGACTCCGTTACTGTCTTGATCATTTATTTCTGGTGCAGTCACTGAAACAATTTGACCTAAGCGTGTCTGTAATCCATCTTTTCCTGTTGTATCGTCTGGTACACTGTTCAATTTCGTCGAAGCTTCTGCTTTTGCCCTTTCTAATGCCTCAATTAATTTATCTAATCCGGCTTTCTCGCTCGGATTAATCAAATTATCGGCTGTGATTTCAGATAACTTATTGTCTGCATCTTGCTTAGCTTGTTCCGCTGCTTCAATTGCTTGTGCTGCCTCTGATAATTGCTCTGTATCTAAAACGCCATTACTATCTCGGTCATTTACTTCTGGTGAAGTCACTGTACCAATTTGATCTAAACGTGTTTGTAATCCATCTTTTCCTGTTGTACCGTCTGGTACACTGTTCAATTTCGCTGAAGCTTCTGCTTTTGCCGTTTCTAACGTTTCGATGAGTTGATCTAATTCGTCTTTCTCGCTCGGATTAATTAATCCATCCGATGTGATTTCAGATAACTTATTATCTACAGCGTTCTTAGCTTGTTCCATTGCTTCAATTGCTTCTTCTGCCTCTGATAATTGGTCTGTATCTAGTACACCATTACCATCTTGGTCATTTACTTTTGGTAAAGTTACTGTACCAATTTGGTCTAGGCGTGTTTGTAGTGCATCTTTTCCTGTTGTACCATCTGGTACATTGTTTAATTTCGTTGAAGCTTCTGCCTTAGCTGTTTCTAACGCTCCGATAAGTTGATCTAACTCGGCTTTCTCACTTGGATTTACTAATCCATCAGATTTAACTTCAGATAACTTATTATCGACGGCTTTCTTAGCTTGTTCTACTGCCGCAATTGCTTGTTCCGCCTCAGATAACTGCTCTGTATCTAGCACGCCATTGCCGTCTTGATCATTTACTTCTGGGATTGTCACTGAACCGATTTGGTCTAAACGACTTTGTAATTCATCTTTACCTGTTGTACTATCAGGTACATTATTCAGTTTTTCTGATGCGTTTGTTTTTGCTGTTTCTAATGCTTCGACAAGTTGATCTAATTCTAATTTCTCACCTGAATTTACTAAGTCATCAGACATGATTTCTGTCAACTTGTTAGCTGCGATTTTCTTAGCTTCTTCCGCAGCTTGAATTGCTTGTTCTGCCCCTAATAATTGTTCTGTGTCTAACACGCCATTGCTATCTCGATCATTTACTTCTGGCGCTGTCACTGAGTCAATTTGTTTTAAGCGTGTTTGTAACTCATCTTTGCCTGTCGTACCGTTTGGTACACTGTTCAATTTCGCTGAAGCTTCTGCTTTCGCTGTTTCTAACACTTCAATTAATTTCTCTAACTCAGCTTTTTCTTCTGGATTAATTAATCCGTCCGATGTGATTTCAGTTAACTTATTATCGACGACTTTCTTAGCTTCTTCCACTGCTTCAATTGCTTCTTCTGCCTCTGATAATTGTTCAGTGTCCAAGACTCCATTACTATCTTGGTCATTTACTTTTGGTAAAGTTACTGTACCAATTTGATCTAAGCGAGTTTGTAACCCATCTTTTCCTGTTGTACCGTTTGGTACGCTATTCAATTTCGCCGAAGCATCTACTTTCGCTGTTTCTAATGTTTTGATTAATTTTTCTAACTCAGCTTTTTCATTTGGATTTACTAATCCATCCGATGTGATTTCTGCTAACTTATTATCGACAGCTTGTTTAGCTTGTTCCACTCCTACAATTGCTTGTTCCGTCTCTGATAATTGTTCTGTATCTAAAACGCCATTACCGTCTTGATCATTCACTTCTGGTAAAGTCACTGAACCAATTTGATCAAAACGTGTTTGTAGTGTATCTTTGCCTGTCGTACCGTTTGGTACACTGCTCAATTTCGTCGAAGCATCTGCCTTAGCTGTTTTTAATGCTTCGATGAGTTGTTCTAACTCGACTTTTTCGCTTGGGTTAACCAAATTATCAGATGTGATTTCTGCTAACTTATTATTGACGGCTTTTTTAGCTTCTTCTACTCTCGCAATTGCTTGTTCTGCCTCAGATAACTGCTCGGTATCTAAGACGCCGTTACTGTCTTGATCATTTACTTTTGGTAATGTCACTGTGTCAATTTGATCTAAACGTGTTTGTAATCCGTCTTTACCTGTTGTACCGTCTGGTACATTGTTTAATTTCGTCGAAGCTTCTGCTTTCGCTGTTTCTAATGCTTCGATAAGTTTATCTAATTCAGTTTTTTCACTTGGATTTACTAAGTTATCAGACGTGATTTCAGATAACTTATTATCTGCTGCTTTTTTAGCTTCTTCCACTGCTTCAATTGCTCGTTCCGCCTCAGATAACTGCTCTGTATCTAGCACGCCATTACTATCTTGATCATTTATTTCCGGCGCTGTCACCGAGTCAATTTGATCTAAACGTGTTTGTAACTCAGCTTTTCCTGTTGTACCAGTTGGTACGTTGTTTAATTTTGTTGAAGCTTCTGCTTTTGCCGTTTCTAACGTTTCGATGAGTTGATCTAATTCGGCTTTCTCGCTCGGATTAATTAATCCGTCCGATGTGATTTCAGATAACTTATTATCTACAGCGTTCTTAGCTTGTTCTACTGTCGTAATTGCTGCCTCTGCTTCTGACAATTGTTCTGTGTCTAAAACGCCATTACTATCCTGGTCATTTACTTCTGGTGAAGTCACTGTACCAATTTGATCTAAACGTGTTTGTAATCCATCTTTGCCTGTTGTACCGTTTGGTACATTATTTAATTTCGTTAAAGCATCTGCTTTCGCTGTTTCTAACACTTCGATAAGTTGATCTAACTCAGCTTTTTCACTTGGATTTACTAAGTTATCAGACGTAATCTCAGACAACTTGTTAGCTGCTGCTTTTTTAGCTTCTTCTACTGCCGTAATTGCTTCTTCTGCTTTAGACAACTGCTCTGTATCTAAAACTCCATTGGCGTCTTGATCATTTACTTCTGGTGCTGTTACTGAACCAACTTGTTTTATGCGTGTTTGTAATTCATCTTTTCCTGTTGTACCGTCTGGTACACTGTTCAATTTCGCTGAAGCTTCTGCTTTTGCCGTTTCTAATGCCTCAATTAATTCCTCTAATTCAGCTTTTTCACTTGGATTTACTAATCCATCAGATGTGATTTCAGTTAACTTATTATCGACGGCTTTCTTAGCTTCTTCCACTGCTTCAATTGCTTGTTCCGCCTCAGATAACTGCTCTGTATCTAGCACGCCATTACTATCCTGGTCATTTACTTCCGGTGAAGTCACTGTACCAATTTGATCTAAACGTGTTTGTAATTCATCTTTTCCTGTTGTACCGTCTGGTACACTGTTCAATTTCGCTGAAGCTTCTGCTTTAGCTATTTCTAATGCTTCGACAAGTTGATCTAATTCGGCTTTCTCGCTCAGATTAATCAAATTATCGGCTGTGATTTCAGATAACTTATTATCGACGGCTTTCTTAGCTTTTTCCATTGCTTCAATTGCTTGTTCTGCCTCTGATAATTGGTCTGTATCTAGTACACCATTACCATCTTGGTCATTTACTTTTGGTAAAGTCACTGTACCAATTTGATCTAGACGTGTTTGTAAATCTGCTTTGCCTGTTGTACCGTTTGGTACACTATTTAATTTCACAGAAGCATCTATCTTAGCGCTTTCTAATAATTCAATTAATTTATCTAATTCGGCTTTCTCATTTGAATTTACTAAACCATCCGCTGTGATTTCAGATAACTTATTATCGACGGCTTTCTTAGCTCGTTCTGCTGCCGTAATTACTTCTTCTGCTTTAGACAACTGCTCTGTATCTAAAACTCCATTGGCGTCTTGATCATTTACTTCTGGTAAAGTCACTGAGTCAATTTGATCTAAACGTGTTTGTAATCCGTCTTTACCTGTTGTACCGTCTGGTACATTATTGAGTTTTTCTGACGCATTTATTTTAGCTATTTCTAATGTTTCAATTAATTTCTCTAATTCAGCTTTTTCACTTGGATTTACTAACCCATCCTCTGTGATTTCAGATAACTTATTATCGACGGCTTTCTTAGCTCGTTCTACTGCCGTAATTGCTTCTTCTGCTTTAGACAACTGCTCTGTATCTAGCACTCCATTGCTATCTTGATCATTTACTTCTGGTAAAGTCACTGGACCAATTTGATCTAAACGTGTTTGTAACCCATCTTTTCCTGTTGTACCGTCTGGTACACTATTCAATTTCGCTGCAGCTTCTGCTTTCGCTGTTTCTAATGCTTCAATTAGTTGATCTAACTCAGCTTTTTCACTTGGATTTACTAAGTTATCAGACGTGATTTCCGCTAACTTATTATCGACGGCTTTTTTAGCTTGTTCTACTGCCGCAATTGTTTGTTCCGCCTCAGACAGTTGTTCAGTATCTAGAACGCCATTACCATCTTGGTCATTTACTTCTGGTGCTGTTACTGTACCAATTTGATCTAAACGTTTTTGTAACTCAGCTTTACCTGTTGTACCGTTTGGTACATTATTTAATTTCGTTAAAGCATCTGCTTTCGCTGTTTCTAACACTTCGATAAGTTGATCTAACTCAGCTTTTTCACTTGGATTTACTAAGTTATCAGACGTAATCTCAGACAACTTGTTAGCTGCTGCTTTTTTAGCTTCTTCTACTGCCGTAATTGCTTCTTCTGCTTTAGACAACTGCTCTGTATCTAAAACTCCATTGGCGTCTTGATCATTTACTTCTGGTGCTGTTACTGAACCAACTTGGTTTATGCGTGTTTGTAATTCATCTTTGCCTGTTGTACCGTCTGGTACACTGTTCAATTTCGCTGAAGCTTCTGCTTTCGCTGTTTCTAATGCCTCAATTAATTCCTCTAATTCGGCTTTTTCGTTTGGATTTACTAATCCATCAGATGTGACTTCTATCAATTTGTTAGCTGCTGCTTGCTTAGCTTGTTCTACTGCCACAATTGATTGTTCTGCCTCTGATAATTGTTCTGTATCTTTAACCCCATTACCATCTTGATCATTCACTTCTGGTGCTGTCACTGTACCAATTTGATCTAAACGTGTTTGTAGTGCATCTTTACCTGTTGTACCGTCTGGTACATTATTCAGTTTTTCTAACGCATTTGTTTTTGCCGTTTCTAATGCTTCAATTAAGCCGTCTAATTCGGCTTTTTCATCCGGATTAATTAATCCGTCCGCTGTAATTTCAGTTAACTTGTTATCTGCAGCTTGCCTAGCTTGCTCTGCTGCTTCAATTGCTTGTGCTGCCTCTGATAATTGCTCTGTATCTAAAACGCCGTTACTATCTCTATCATTTACTTCTGGTGAAGTTACTGTGTCAATTCGACCTAAGCGTGTTTGTAACTCACCTTTACCTGTCATATTATTTGGTACGTTGTTGATTTTCTCTGCAGCTGTGCTTTTAACTATCTGTAAATCATTATTTAATTTATCTACTAGGGCTTTCTCACTTGGTGTAATTAACCTATCTTTTGTTACTTCTTCCAGTTTTTGATTTACATCACGTTTAGCTTGTTCTGCTGCTTGGACAGCTTGACTGGCTTGTGACAGTTGTTCTGTATCAAGAACTCCATTACTATCTACATCATTTACTTCTGGTAATGTCACTGTGTCAATTTTTTCTAATTTTTTCTGAAGTTTAATTTTATCTTTAATACCCTCTGGTAAGTTATTTACTTTTTCACTAGCTGTAGTCTTAGCCACTTTTAGTGCTTTATTTAAGCGGTCTATTTCGTTCTTCTCGTTTGGATTTATCAAACCATCTCTTGTTACTTCTACCAGCTTTTGGTCTACTGTTTGTTTTGCTTGTTCAGCCTTTTGGACAGCTTGTGCCGCTTCTGATAATTGAATATCATCTGCTACACCATTACTATCTAAATCATTCACTTTAGGTGAATTTACTGTGCCGATTTGGTCTAACCTACCTTGTAACTGATTTTTACCCGCTGTGCCGCTTAACACGCCATTTAATTTAGTTATAGCTATTTGTTTTGCTTCTTCTAGGGCGTGGTTTGCTTCATCTACTTTTCGTTTCTCTGCAGGACTTACAGCTCCATCTGCTAATACTTTTGACAATTGTTGCTCAGCATATTGTTTTGCTTGTTCCGCTGTTTGTATTGCTTCTTCAGCCTTTTTTTTCTTAGATTTAGTTAAAGCTTTATTAATCCTTGTAGCTACATCATCGATATCGACAGACTGGTTTGTTATATTCACGCCTCTAAGCACATGAGGATCTATTGTATCACTAAGTATATATCCAAATAGTTTATCTTTCTTAACATCTATATAATGGTTAGCATCAAACGATATATAGAATTTAACTGTACCACCAGACCCGCCACCAGTATTTGGGTTACCGTTAGAACCACTATGTGGACGTGTATATGAATAGTAACCTAAATGGTCTTGTTCTAACATCACTCTTTGTCTACCTTCATATTCAGCAAAAACTTTTTTAATTTTTTTATTTAAACTTTCATTTGGCCTTATAGCATAATTTTCAAATCGGTAAGTACCTCGACCTTTTTCTTTAGATAAAACCATAGTCGCAATGAGCACATCACCATCGTCATAAAAAATATCATCTTGAACTATACCAAAATGATTTTTCGTCACGTCAGATTGGTTCGTAAATGTATAAACAGCGCGATAATCGTCATTATTTCTGTTCAAAGTCAAGTCTTTCATTTTATACAATAATTGATTGATATTATTGGCTTGGTATGCGTTAAGCTTTTTATTAGTAGCTATTCCATAATTACCGTTAAAAATAGCATCGTAAGAAAATTTATTGTTTTTAAGTACGGTTTGCCTAATGATATTTCTTAAAAATAACTTTCTTTCTTCTTCAGTTAACTCATTTCTATTTTTTTCAACCTCTCTTATAGCTGTTGTAATAAAATCACCTGCTTGTACAGAGGTGTAATTCAACTTAGGATTGTAGCCTATTTTTCGTATATTGTTAAAGTATAATAATCTATCCAAACTTCTAGCAACTCGTGATTTGGGTTTGTTTGGATATTGTTGTTTTATATTTTCTTTATTTGTTTTAATATTTTTATTTATAGTTGTTTCTTCAGCGTTTTTAAAACTCATAACTTTTGCACTTGAATTTGTAAAATTCACATTTTGTTTACTGGTATTTTCCCCTGTATTATTACGATCATTAGTTTCAATGTCGCTTTTTATTGAGACGTTAGGCTTTACGGCTGATGTTTTTTCTATTTCGTTATCGTTTGACAATATATTATTTTCTTTATCATTTAATAATTTGTTTGTTTGTTTAAAATTACTTTCAGATGAACTTTTAATTTGTTTTTCTGTTTGAACATCATCACCTGTTTTATTTTCTTGTGGTTTTATATCATTTTGATGTTGGTTTTGTTCAATTTGAGGCTTATTATGTACAATATTTGGGTCTTCTATATTTACTTTTTGGTCTTCTGCATCTTCTTTGTTAGGAATGTTATGAGGTACATTTTTAGATAAATTATTATTCGATTCCTGGCTAATCGATGCGCTCTCACTTTCATTATGTGTTTGACTATTAATAAGAGTGTTTTTCTCCTCATTTTTATCTGGGTTAACTTGTTTATCTATGTTATCTATATCATTTAATGCTGACTTATCTTCACTTTCCAACATGTCTGCTTGTGCTTCTCCACTTTGGCTAAAAATCAATATACTGCCTAAAAGTATTGAAGCAGTTCCAATATTGAATTTCCGTATAGAATATCTGTTGTTTCTTCTTGCAATGTATTCTTTAAATATTCTCATAGGTATTTAATACTCCTTTTAATTAGTAAATTACCATCGCGTTTAATTCAATAGAACGCAATAAAAATTTCTAAAACAATTATAATTTGTTATTTTAATAGCTCATACTACTCGAATTATCTTAGTAAAAAAGTAAAGTATTTTAGTAAAATTTCGCTACTTTAATACGATATAAAATTGGACATAAAAAAGCGCATATAACACCAAATTAAACTTTTGGTTTCATATACGCTCAAATAAATAATTAAATTTTTCATAATGCTATAAGGTAGGTAAAAGTAGATTAACTTATAAGTTAACTTAATTTATTAACTATTAATCCTTTTATTGGTTCAAAAATTGTCATTTCTTTCTTATCCAATAATGCTTCTGTTAACTGTACTTCTGTGATTTGGTTGGTATCATACCATTTAATAAAAAATGTGCGTGTCGTTAAATTGAGTACTGTTTGGTATAAAGTATAATGTAGACCCTCGTCTTCATCTCTGACAGCACCTTTAGGTATACTCATTATCTCTAATAATTTAAACGCATTTAATATATCATTTTCTGAGCTGTTATCTTCTTCTAGGTAGTTTTTTAAATACGCGATACGGACAAAACGTTCAGCTGAAGTATAACCACCTGGTAAACCAAATGTCCCGCCCTCATTTCCTAGCGATTTTAAAGCGATGTTTGCAAATTTTTCTTCTTTAGGTTTTTGAGGTGAAATGTTTATGTAATTCTTCAAATTTTCATAATGCCAATTTAAATCTGGATTATTAGTTAATACAGCTACTGGGTTAGCGTTGATTACTATGCGTCCTTCATTAAAGGTTAGCTCCACTGTTTTGCCAGTATCATCAGAAATATGATAATGAAGTGGAGGAACTTCTGATATGTCATTTAATGTATGTGCTACCACATTAACTGATTTTGCATTTTCTATTAGATCTTCAATATTTTGGTTGTATCCTAAAATCCAATTAATCACTTCATTTTGAGCAATATTCATATAACCTTCTTTAATCTCGCTTGCATAAGAAGCATAACCTCTAAAATATTGAACCGACGCACCGACTCCATGTTCATTAACGCCATCTCCAAATAAAAATCCTTCCATATCACTGCCTGAACCTACGAACCCATATAATGTCTCACCTTTATAATCAACACGTGATTCCCAATAATAATGACGTGGTTGTACTGCTGGGTTACCTTTTAATTGATAAACAAAATCCATGGTGCGAGCTAATATAGCTTGATTATTTTTTGAAAAAAATGAAAAACCTGTACACATCTGTAATTGCTCCTTTATTTAAATATACTTAAATATGATGAAATCATATTTTAACGTTAACTAAGATTTTAATTAAATTTAATTTATATTAATAGCAATTCGCTTACATAATAAAAGAGACAGCTCGCATAGAAATAAACGCTTATCATGTATATTCAACAACTTTATTATTTTCTAATGATTTATGTACATCTATAATACGCTGATTTAAAGAACCTTTGTAAGGTAAGTTAGGCTTATATAAATGATTAATAAAAGGGCCGTCGATAAGCACATCTATATTTTTTAAAAATTCAATTCTTAAAGTTTGATCATTTGCTAAATATTCAAATAAAAATCCAGTCCATACCCATAATGTTTTACTATCACCAAAATGTTTTCGAAATGCTTGCGCACAAGTAAGTGTGACATCTAAATTACAAAATGGCTCGCCACCTAAAATACTCAATCCTTCTATATAATCTGGCTCACAATTTTTCAAAATTTCATTTAAAGTTTCATTGTTAAATCGTTCTCCATATTTAAAGTTTTGCGCTGCTTTATTGTAACAATTTAAACATGCGAATGGACATCCTGAAACATACAAACTACATCTAACGCCTTCGCCGTCTACGAAACTTTGTCTTTCTATTTTTGCTATATAACCTTGGCCTTGTGTAATATTTAAAATCGTCATATCGACCGGTCTTTCATATGTTTGACCCTTGCGCACATTTCTTTATGTCTTCCTTCAATCGTAGGACGTTGCACTGGATTGCCTAAATAACCACATGTTCTTTTTACTACATCTACTGTTTTAGGATCATTATTACCACAATCTGGACATTGATATCCAGTTTTAGTAGTTTTAAAATCACCTTTGAAATCACATAAACGACAATGATCTATAGGAATATTTGTACCTAAATAGCTAATTTTATCGTATGAGTAATCCCATACTGCTTCTAGTGCTTTTATATTGTGTGTTAATTTTGGGTATTCACAATAATGTATATAACCTCCACTAGCATAAAAAGGATAATCTTTTTCAAAATCAATTTTCTCAAAAGGTGTTATATCTTTTCGAACATCATAGTGGAATGAATTTTGATAATATCCTTTACTTGTAATATCTGCTATATTTCCAAATTTTTCCCTATCTAATCTACAAAAACGGTCTGTTAACGATTCACTTGGCGTACTGTATATGCTAAACCAAATATCATATATTTCAGTCCATTTGAGTTGATAGACTTTCATCGCTTTTAATATATCTAATGTAAAAGCTTTTCCTTTAGATGTTTTTTCCCAATTAGCGCCATAAAATACAATAGCTGCTTCATACAAACCAATATAGCCTATTGAAAGCGTTGCGCGTTTACCTTTAAATAAGGACATCACACTATCTTTATCGGTCAAACGATGTTTAAAGGCGCCATTTTTATATAATATGGGTGCATTGTCTGGAGTTGCTTGTTCTAAACGTTCAATCCTATAAACTAGTGCATCGTGCATCACTTGCATGCGTTCATGAAATAATTTCCAAAAAGATTCCATATTACCTTTTGACTCTAAAGCGATTCTAGGTATGTTAAGCGTCACTACCCCCAAATTACATCTACCATTATTCTCTCCTTCACCATCTTCATTTTTCCAAAGTGGTAAAAATGAACGACAGCCCATTGGTGCTTTAAAATCACCTAATATTTCTACCGTTTTATCGTAATTTAATATATCCGGATACATTCTTTTTGTAGAACATTCTAATGCTAATTGTTTAATATCGTAATTCGGATCGTCTTTACTATAATTAATGCCTTTTTTAATAGAAAATACTAACTTAGGAAAAATGGCAGTAATTCGATCTTTACCGAGCCCTTTAATACGTGTTTGTAATATCGCTCGTTGAATCTTTCGACTATATCGATCTGTGCCTAATCCAAAACCGAGCGTGACAAATGGCGTTTGGCCATTTGAAGTGTAAAGTGTATTAATCTCGTACTCCAAACTTTCAATAGCATCATTGATATCTTGTGTAATTTGATAATCAATATACGTTTCTATATGCTCTTTTTCGACAAATTGCGCTGCTAATTTACGATGTTTTATTTCATTATATTTAGCGTAGCAGCTTAATAGTTCATCCACTCTATCAATTGTGCAGCCACCGTATTGGCTACTAGAGACATTCGCAATAATTTGCACCAACTGCGCTGAAGCAGTTTGAATCGATTTTGGTGAGGTCACAGAAGCATTTCCTATTTGAAAACCATTTTTCAACATACTTTCAGCATCAATTAAGCAGCAATTTGTAAGTGGTTGAAATGGATGGTAATCCAAATCATGGAAATGTATATCCCCATTTGTATGTGCTTCTGCTACATGTTTTGGTAATAAATAGTCTAAGGCGTATGACTTCGAAACAACACCTGCTGTTAAATCTCTCATAGTAGAAAATGTAGCACTATCTTTATTTGCATTTTCATTTATCACTGTAGGATCTTTTGTAATAAGATTTGTTAAATCCTGTTCAATTTTATTCATCCTGCCCCTCTTTTCTATATATTGTATTCACTTTATAATCTAAGACACAATATATAGTGTTTCAATTCAAAAGAAGTCAATTAACAAATCCGTCACAACTTTGTTAAGAATTTTCGAACATTAATTTTTATTTAAAAAAATTATACATTGATCATATTAGTTATCTATTATTAATATCATAAAAAACCTGAAACATTAACTTGTCCCAGGTTCTTTGACTAATAACATGAAAATAATAATAAATTCAAATATTAATCTAGAATAATAATTTGGAAGCATAGATGACAACAACTACAGTAATGGAACTTAATAAAGTAGATAAAAAGACAAGTTCTGCTGCTAATTCTGGGTAATTATCATATTCTTGGGCAATAACAGAACTATTTACTGATGTTGGCATTGCAGAAGCAATAAATAGTGTTTGTGCAATAATGCCTTCTATACCCATAATTTTAATAATTATAAATGCTATTATAGGACCAACTACTAATCTCACAAATATAAAAACATAGGTCGATGACCATTTGAGACTGAAATTGATATTAGCGATCTGTGCACCAAGCATAATTAAAGCAATTGCAATCATTGCATCAGCCACGTAATTAGCTGGTGTCCAAATAAATTCCGGTACGGGCACATCAGCATAATTTAAAATAATTGCAAATAGTAAAGCGTAAAGCACTGGCATTTTGAAATAGCCTAACATAGCTTTGAGTTTACCAATTTGGGCAGACTGAATCGCAAATATACCGTAAGAAAAGGTGAAAATATTTTGTAATGACAGTACGATTACTTGTACTGACATTGCCAATGGATCCCCTTTGAACACTAAATCGTTAACTGGCACCCCATAATTGCCAGAGTTAAAAAATAATACACTATTCGTTAGTGTTGTAGCTTCACCTTTATCTCTCTTTTTAAATAAAGTTAAAATTTTACCAACTAAAAAAAGAATAAGTATGTATATAATGAAAAAAGCTACTATATATAATAATAAATGTATTTCAAAATTCGTCTTGTAAAACTTAACAAAAATAAATCCCGGTACAAACACATATATATTCAATTTTGCTAATGTTTTTAAATCTAGAGTGAATTTTTTCTGTAAGACAAATCCCAGTATAATCATTATAAAAATAGGTAGCAACACAGTTTGCAATATGTATAACATTTCACTCATGGTAGAACACTCCCCTTTAAGAAAAATTATACATGAGTCGTATCTATTTTTGTTAAAAATGCATCAAATGTTTTATTTATAAATGGGCGCTGCCATTTAATAGTACTAAGCGTTTATACATTACTATTAAAATTAGGAGCGAAATAGAAATCAGAAAATTAAAATATGACTTCCTACTTTTGCTCCTATAATGATACCTAAATTTTTAAAGTTTCGTGTATAAATTAATTTATACACTTATCATTTAATAACTTCTTATAGTTTACGATTATAACCTTGAAAATTATTTTATTTGCCGTTATTACTATCTTCTTTTTCGTTTTTATTTTCATTACTTATGTTATTTTCACCTTTATTCTCTTGTTCTCTTTTGTTTCTTTTCTTTTCTTCCATAATTGACATAACTATAAACCCAATGACCAATAATGGTGTAAGGATACCAATCATCATCATCATTTAACTCACCCCATTTTATTAATTTCACTTTTAATTTTTATACTAATACTTTATTACCAATTTACACGTTTTTAGAAACTTCCTCAATAGAACAATCAACCTATTTTTTATCTATGAAAAATAGCACTTCAAAGTTTTACTTTTAATAGCTACTTTAGATGAAGCATATCAAACACTGTCCTACCTCTTAAAAATTTAATTATTTACGCTTAAATGCACTACCTATTTTCTTTTCTAAAAAATAGTTGCTTTTCATGCTGTCTCTTCTCCTCCTATTGTTTTTAAACTTTTATTTATATATTATAAAAGTAAAGTAGCATAAAAGAATTTTTATAAATGATTATAACAACATAAAGCAAAACGAGATAATTCAGAGCAAAATAGATATTTGGAAAACCTTATGCATTAGTAAAAATATATTGTTCACTAATTTTTCGATATTTTCATTACTATTATGAGTTAAAATCCAATATATTATAAATAAATATATATAATATCCATTTTTTTACTTTAGTATTATAATTTTTCATAGTTTTGCGATATTAATTGACTATTCTACTAATGAAGCAGTAATATTTTAATAATAAAATTCTATTCAAGACTATTCACAAAAATGTCTCTTAGCATGATAGGTAATAAGTGCAACACTATAAATGCAAAGGGTCATCTTTGTTTAATGTAAATTAAACCTAATTAAATTTTGCGTTTATCAACCTTTGGGAGTGGAACAAATGAATTACAATCAAATCATCTACGCTGAATATGACAAATTAGACCATTTAAATACGCCTAATTTTTCAAATTTATATTTAGTTATTTCAGGTGTTTTACATTTCCAAAAGTTAGATTCAGATTATGTATTTCAACGTGGTAATGTTTTTGTTGTTTATGATTTTGAGGAAAACTTAATCATTCACAGAACAGGAATTCTTGCTTGTATTTCAATAAATAATTTAAGTTATAATCGTTTTTCATTAGTAAATAGAGAAGACCTAATAAATAAATCTCAGAGGTCTAAACTTATAACTGAAACTTATATAGAGACTTTGAAAGCCATTCTTAAAAATGATTCATTTAACAGTGACATTGGCGTTATTAAATTAATTAATTATTTCAGCCCTACAAAAACACGTTTACATACCAACTTATCCTACTCAAATAAATTAATTAAAAATGTTGTTGAATATATTAATCAAAATTACAAACAGCCCTTAACACTTGATATATTAGCTAAAAAATTTTTTGTGAATAACAGTTATCTATCTAGGGAATTTTCAAAAAAGATGAATATTTCTTTAATAAAATATATTAAAAAGGTAAAAATTTATAGTCTTTCTAGAGAATTACTAGATAATGGAAACGGAGAATCAACATGGCATAATTATGGCTTTCGTTCATATAATACATATTTAAGAGACTTTAAAAAGGTGATGAAAATGACACCAAAAGATTTCATCAAACAACACACTTATAAAAATGAAAATACTAGTATTGAACATCATCATTTATATAATCAACTACAGCTTCTTTTAGATGATATTAAACCTACATAATATGCCATTTAAATAACAAAACCAAGCTTTCCTTTAAAAGGATCACTTGGTTTTGTTGGTTAATATTTATATTTATTATCGTCATCTGAATCTGTATATTTATCTTTAATTTCTTGTTGTTCGTTCTCTTTTTGATCTTCAGACAACACATATGAATTATTATGCTCATTTACTTGCGAGCCATCTTTAATATAAGGGTTAGCATCACCTTCTGCATCTCTCGTATAGATAGGATCTCTCGGTTTTCTCACGAGCAACATAATACCTGAAACTAGCCATAATATGGCATTAATCCAATTACCAGCAAATGAAATAACGCCTACAATGATTAGTAAGATACCTGCCGCCTTTGCTTTTTTGCCAATTAACACCGCACCAATGATCGCGATAATTAATAAAATAATTGATAACACAAGTCCTGCTGTTACCAGTCCACTAAGCATATTGATAACCGCTTCTCCATTTTCGTATGTGATGGTACTGTCGCTTTCCATCATCGACTGTATCATGGCATCTTTCATTGACCCGTTTCCAAATAATGGTAGGAAAATCGCAAGCACAATCACGCCAAGTAATTGGAGCCCGATACCAATCCAAGCAAGCACGCGTTCAACAGTTCTTTTCATCATGTTACACTCCTTGTCATCAGTTTATGATTTTTTCCAATTAGTACACTTTTCAAATTATATAATTCAGTATACTAATCATTAATATACAAGTCCATGTATAACACAAACAATTTCCCAGGTAATTATTTACTTTTTCTAAAAGCATCATCAATACGTTCTAACTGATTTACAAAATGTTCTATTTCCTCAAGTGTAAATCGGTTACCTAAACGTTTTTTCACTTCCTCTGTCATTGTTTCAGTAGCTCGTTTCAAAAACATTTCACCTTCAATACTTAACTGTACTAATTTAATTCTTTTATTATTCGAATGTGCTCTTTGCACATAACCCATTTCTTCAAGTTTACCAATACGTTTTGAAGCAGCTGTTTTAAATATATTTTGTAAAGATGCTAGCTCATTTATCGTAACTTGTCCTTCTGTTTGGATAATTCTCATCGCTTCTATTTGTTCTCTTGAAAGTAAGTTAGTCAAGCTAGAGTCGTTTACCATTTCAACAATTTCTTTATTTAAATACAACATGACGGTTTGAAATTTACGAATTGCATGCTCAATCGATTGATCTACGTTATCCATAACATTACACCCCTATATCATATTATTTGAATTTAATAGAAAATGGTAATTTATCTCGTCTATTAAACCATATTAAAACTAAATATTGTAATAACATCATTACGATAATAAGGGTAATGAGCAATGCTACGACAAATCCAAAGTCAAAGTGACCAGCGTTTGTAAATATAGCTTCCCTATAACCTTGAATAGCGTAAGACATTGGTGAGAATGGGTGAATCCATCTGTAGAATGTACTTGAAAGTTCAATTGGGAACATACCTTCACTTGCACTTAACTGTAAGATTAAAAGAATCATGGATATAAATAATCCTATTCTATCTAAGAACAACATCAATAATGAAGTTATAGTGATTGCGGCAACCCCCCATAACAACCCAACTAATATAAACTTCCATACATTACCAACTGTCATATTAAAGACAAATAGTACCCAACTACTCATAAATAATGCAGCTAGTGCACCTTGGACAATATATAAGGCAAATTTACCTAAAACTTGTCTTGTTGCGGATGTATCTTTACTAATTGTTTTACGTAATGGATAAATCGCACTAAATGATAATGCAACAACAAATAAACTTACACTCGCCATATAAGGAACAATCGTTGCCCCATATTGATCGGCGTTAGTGGGATTATTTTCTTTTACTTTAGTAACATCGTTAAGTGCTTTTTCATTTTCTGATTCAAATGATACGTTACTTTGCTGACTAACAGCATCATCAATTTGCGCTTTCAATTGATTATTATTTTCTTGAAGTTGTTGTAAGCCATCCGTTACTTGTTGATTACCTGTCAATAATTCTTGAGCTGGTTGTCCAATCATTGGCAACAATTGTTGAATGCCATCGGTCACCTGTTGGTTACCATCAATTAATTGGTTTTCCGCATCTGACATTTGTCCTAAAGCATCTGATGTATCTTGGTAACCTGATTGTGAATCCTTAGCAGTAGCAAATAATTCATTCAAATAATTTGACCTAATATTATCTTTGATTGTTGTAGTGACAGTATTGATCGCTGAGTTTGCAACTTGGCTACCTGTATAACTAGAACCTGGATTTACTTTAGTTTCTAGGTTAATTTTTTTTGGATTTTCATCTAATATTGTCGTTGCATTAGCTGAAGCATTTTTTGGCACAATAATTGTGCCGACGCTTTCGCCACGATTCAACTGTTTATCCGCTTCTTTTTCAGAAACAACTTGGAATTTAAAATTGTTATTATCCTTAAGTTTATCTACTAAATCATCACCAATAGTAATATCTTTGTTATTGAGTGTAGCTTTTTCATCGTGGTTTACTACAGAAATTTTAAGGTTTTCTGTCTTGTCATATGGGTCCCACATTGATCCTACAAACAAAGCCACATAAAGTAATGAAATCAGCGATATTGCAATTAAAGAAATTAGCAACATTTTGTTTCTAAATATAAATCTAAATTCATTTAACATCTTTTTCAACTACCTTTCTATTTATATTCCCCACACGCCATTGCTAGTTTTAATTATTTTACTGAAACATCGATCCAAACGTATTTTAATGCATAGTATGCTATCGTTCATAACTAGCAAACACTTTCAAAATCAATTAGTACACCCCTTGTACATTTTTGTATCATACGCTTATTCAAAAAAATTGTCAAACAAATTTTTGGTTATATTAAACAAAAATAATTTCAGAAAATTCAGTTATTGTGGTTAATTTTATATTTTTTTAATGCTATGATACTTATTATCACTTTATTTAGGGAGGGAAAGGACAATGTGGAGTGAACCTATTATTTCAGCAACTGCATTATTTGCTCTGATTGCATTTGGGGAAATTATTTCAACATTGACAAAAGCTAGAGTCCCAATGCTTTTAACATCTATGGTCAGCTTTTTATTATTAAAATGGGCAGGTATATTCCCTGAAAATATTCTTGATTCGGCTATTTTACCTTCATTAGGTGCATTAGCCATAGCGCCTGCCATTATGCATATGGGTACCATGATGCCTTTATCAACTTTAAAGACACAGTGGAAGGCTGTTATTATTTCACTATTTGGCATTTTGGGTTCAACAGCTATGATTTTGATCATCGTTACCTTAGTTTATGATTTTCGCATTGCTGCTTCAGGTGTAGGCCCTATTTCGGGCGGTATTGTTGCACTACTAATAACAATAGATAAATTAAATGAACTAAATTTGAGTTATCTTATTGTTTTACCTGCACTTGTCCAAGGGCTACAAGGTGTCATTGGCTTACCTTTAAGTTCTATTATTATGAAACGATATGGCGCACATTTCTTAGAAAAAAATGCTAAACATTTGCAACCAAGTTCACAAGAAGAGGTTGAGATCCAAACATCAACCGTACATACTTTACATGATAAATATCCTATTTTACGAAATAATACGCTGAGATTATTTATTATGTTTGTGCTTGCTAGTTTAGCTTTTATCATCGGAGAATTTACACCAATTCATTTTACGCTTATCAGCTTATTTTTTGGTATTATTGGCTTAAAATTAGGGTTATTTGAACAAGCAGAATTAGAAAAAAATAAATCATTCACTTTAATCCTTGTAATTATTATGTTAATTGTCATAGGTTCGATGGGAGATATAACACCTCAAGACTTGTGGCATCATCTGCCAGCTATTTTACTCATTTTACTGATAGGTACATTTGGCATTTTAATCGGTGGCGCAGTTGCTGCTAAATTAATCGGTTGGCGCTATACAAAAGCTCTGCCGGTAGCTTTAACGGCATTATATGGCTTCCCCGGAGATTACATGCTATGTGAAGAAGTCAGTCGAAGTTTAACAAAGAATCAAAAGGAACACGACGCACTTTTCAAAGAATTACTAAGTCCTATGTTAATAGGTGGATTTACATCAGTAACAGTAGCGTCAGTTGTTTTAACAGGTATATTAATGAATTTTATTAAATGATAAGGGAGGCATTTTAAATGCTTATAAAAAATATCAATCTTATAGATGGAACTGGTAACGAATTACAAAAGGAAGTGGATGTGCTTATTGAAGACAATCAATTTAAGACTATTGGTAAAAATTTAGAAAACTCAAACCATGAAATTATAGATGGTCGTAACAAATATTTATTACCAGGAATGATAGATAGTCATGTCCATATTATGGAAGAAATGAGGCCATTAGATGAAAAATTAACTACTCCTTTTTCATATACATTTTATAGAGCAATAGATCACCTTAGACGTACAGTAAATTGTGGTATCACTACAGTCCGTGATGCCTTAGGAGCTGATCAAGGTATTAAAGAAGCAGTACAAGATGGTTTAATATTAGGACCTCGCATGCAAATTAGCATTAATGCACTAACAATTACTGGCGGCCATGGAGACAAATTAACGAAGTCTGGTATTACTATGCCTAGTTTTATTGAAGATTACCCTGGTTTACCTACTGGCATATGTGATGGAGTGGAAGAAGTACGTAAAAAAGTAAGAGAAATGCTACGCGCTGGTGCAGATGTAATCAAAGTACATGCAACAGGTGGTGTAACAAGCCCTACAGATCATCCAGACTTTACTCAATTTTCAATTGAAGAGCTTAAAGTAATGGTTGAAGAAGCCCAATTCAGAGGTAACCGTAAAGTAATGGCACACGCACAAGGCTTACAAGGTGTGAAAAACTGTATTGCCGCAGGAATTCATTCCATAGAACATGGCATTTATCTTGATGATGAAGCAATTGAAAGTATGAAAAATCAAGGTATATTCCTTGTACCAACTTTGCTAGCGCCAGTTTCTGTAATTGAATTTGCAGATGAACTGGGCATGTCTGAGGCCTCTATTCAAAAATCAAAAGAAGTCCTAGATGCACATACTTCTAGTTTTACTAAAGCTGTTAATGCAGGTGTAAAAATTGCAATGGGTACGGACGCTGGTGTATTTAAGCACGGAACGAATTTACGTGAACTAGCATTAATGGTTGAACACGGTATGACACCGATGCAAGCTATTGTAGCTTCAACTAAAGTTTCAGCAGAATGCCTTGGTTATGATGATGAAATAGGAACAGTAGAAGCAGGGAAAAAAGCAGATTTTATTATAGTAGATGATAACCCATTAAATAATATTGGATTACTTAAAAATCCAAATAACATAAAAATCGTAAGTATTGATGGCAAGATTGTTAAAAACTACGACGAAAATTAATCTTTTATATTCGGTTTTAAAGATAAATATCGTAAAAATAGAAAATTAAGTAATAAAATTAAAAATCAATACCCCGCCGTGCATCATAAAAATGGATACTCGGCGGGGTATTTAAATTAATAATTTTTAAAATTACCCTTTGACTTGTGCAGTTGTTTGATTTGAGTGATGTGATTCTCCAATTTTTTCAATTTCTTCAAGTGTGCGTCCCTTTGATTCCGGTACAAATTTTTTCACAAACAATACACCAAGAATACAGATAACGCCAAATATTGCGAAGACTAACTGTTGTGAGAAATATGCTGTCATAATTGGGAAAAGTAATCCAACTAAAAATGACCCAACCCAGTTTAATGACGAAGCTGTACCTGAAGCAAAACCTCTAATTGCTAATGGGAATATCTCTCCTACAATGACCCATGTTAATGGCGCCCAAGTAAATGAATAGAACGCTACGTAAATACTTAAAAATACTACAATCAATAACGGGTTGGCATTAGGTAAAACCATATGGATGATTGCCGGTAAAATAAATGACAATCCCATTACAGTGCCACCTAACATTAATAATGTTCTTCTATTAAATTTATCTGCTATCCAAATGAATAATAATGATCCAAGCACAAGAATGATACCTTGAATAATAGGCCACATAAGTGCTGAACTTGCTGATCCTCCAGTTGCTTCTTCTACAATTAATGGAATGTAATAAAATATTGCATTTGCACCTTGAAATTGTTGAAAGGCTGCAACGCCAAGCCCTGCAATCACAAGATATTTATACTTTCCATTAAATAAAGTGGCAAGTGAATGCTTAACTTCGTTGTTTCGTTCTTTTTGAATAATATTTTCAATTTCTTTTAGTTCGTTTTCAATATTATTATTATTTCTCAAATTACTTAATACTAATTTTGCTTCTTTAAATTTATTATTTTTTATTAAAAACCTTGGAGATTCCGGTAATTTCAATACACCTAAAAATAAAATTAATGCAGGTATTGCGGCAGCACTAAGCATCAATCTCCATCCAATCTCGACTGGTAAATCTCTTAAAAAGTAATCAACAATATAAGATAATAACATACCTGAAACTATCATCGTTTGATTCATACCAGATAGTTGACCGCGATATTTTGCTGGTGCCATTTCAGACATATAAGCTGGTACTAATGCTGAAGCTGCACCCACAGCTAAACCAAGTATTACTCTTGATATAATTAAAAAATAATTACCTTCATGAGGCGCAATACCCGATAATATGGAGCCTACGATGAATATCATAGCTGAAATTAAAATCATCTTTCTTCGCCCTAGTTTATCTGATAATCTCCCTGCTAAAATGCCACCAAATATAGCACCTAACATAACTGATGATGTAATTAATCCAATAATAAAACCACTATTGATACCCCAATCTTCTCTTAAAAATGGTAAAGCTCCTGTCATAACACCAATATCATATCCAAATAAAATACCCCCAAATGCACCAAAGAAATAGATAAAACGATTTGAAACTTTACTGTTTACTTTCATCCCATTCACCCTCTTTTTTGTTCGAACACCAATTTTAACTTTGTGATGCGTTGCAATAGATAATTTAATTAATCAATACATATTCTGTATCAAACATATTTAATAGCATTTCAATTTGTTCTGTATTTAATTTCAATGATAATACGGTATGATGGCCGCCGCCTTCTTTTATCCACTGTTTCACACCTTGTTTCAACGATGGTTTCACTTCCCATAAAACTCTAGCGACTGGTAAATAAGGCGCGGGTTCTTTTAATGATTTTGCCTCTATTTCATTTATAATAAATTTGAAAGACGTTCCTAAATCTAGCATTGTGACAACTACACCTTGGCCTTGTTTACCATCAAACACTAATCTTGCTGGGTCATGCTTATCCCCAATTCCTAAAGGATTCACGATAATTTTAGGTTTATTTTCAGAAAGTGTAGGGTCTACCTCTAACATATGTGATCCAAGAATATGAGATTGATTACTTCTCAAATCATAAATATAATCTTCCATAAATCCTGTTGCTTCGTTTTGTGCAACTATTTTTAATAATCTATCGAGTGCAGCCGTTTTCCAATCTCCTTCACCAGCAAAACCATAACCTTGTTCATTTAATCTTTGTACAGCTAGACCAGGTAATTGTTTCATCCCATGTAAATCTTCAAAATTAGTAGTAAATGCAGTGTAATCACCATCATCTAAGAATCTTTTTATCGCAACCTCGTATTTAATTTGCTCTATAACAGAATCATTAAATGCTTCTTCGCTATAATCCCTATAATCAAATTCGTACAAATCTTGATAAACCTTAAACAATTGATTAACTTCTGAATCTGTAACGCTACGGATATATTCAACTAGATCTCCAATACCATAATAGTCAACTGTCCAGCCATATTGAATTTGCGCTTCGATTTTATCTCCTTCAGTAACAGCAACATTTCGCATATTGTCACCAAATCTCGCTACTTTTAAATTAAAGCTTTCATTATAAGCATTAGCAACAAACATCCAATCCTTTAATTGTTGTTGAACTTCTGAATCTCTCCAATGACCAAAAATAATTTCATTGTTTTTATTTAATCGACGATTGATATACCCATATTCCCTGTCTCCATGTGCAGATTGATGTAAATTCATGTAATCCATATCTATTTTTTCCCAGGAAATATTTTCATTATATTGCGTTGCGAGATGTAACAACGGCTTTTGTAATAGTTTTGTACCCCTTATCCACATTTTTGCTGGAGAGAATGTATGCATCCATGTAATAACACCTAAAACGTCATCTCTATAATTTGCTTCTTTCATAATTTCAGTAATCACATCAGATGAAATAGCTAATTTAGTTTGTAATTCGATTTCAAATGGTAAATCTCCTTCTGAATTCAATCCATCTGTTATATTCTGCGCATTTTCTTGGACTTGGGATAATGCTTCATCACCATATAGTTCTTGAGAACCAACCACGAACCAGAATTTTTTTGAATTATTCATTATATTTCCTCCTTATTTTTGACCATAATATGCATTCGCACCATGTTTTCTTTCAAAATGCTTATCAAGTATTTCTTGCGGTAATGTTTGGGCAAAAGGGTTTAATTGTCGTGTAAATATATTCATTTTGCATATTTCTTCTAATACTACTGCATTCATGACTGCGGATTGACAATCGTCTCCCCAAACAAACGGCGCATGACCACGTAATAATACTGCAGGTACTTCATGTGGATTGATATGCTTTTCTTTAAATGTTTCAATGATCACGTTTCCAGTTTCATATTCATAATTTTTATTTATTTCTTCAGGTGTTAAAAATCTTGCACATGGTATTGCGCCATAAAATGTATCAGCATGTGTCGTCCCCATTGCGGGTACTTCTAATCCAGATTGTGACCAAGTTGTTGCCCAAGGAGAATGTGTATGAACCACACTCCCAATATCATCAAATTTTTTATAAATTACTGCATGTGTTGGCATATCAGATGAGGGTTTCAGTTTTCCTTCCACCACCTCACAATTCAAATTACAAACAACCATATCTTCAGGTTCCATCTCATCATAATTAACACCACTTGGTTTAATTACAAATAATTGTGACGCTTTATCAAAAGCACTAACATTTCCCCATGTATATTTGATTAGCCCTCTTTGAGGCAATTCGAGATTAGCTTTATAAACTTCAGATTTTAATGTTTCTAGCATATGCTTTACCTCCTAAATGTTTAGAGAACAAACGCTCTATTGGTAATCCAAGTTTCATTTTCTCTACATAGTTATTAAAGTGATCTACTTCTTGTTTAACTGGCGATAACGTTTCTTCTTCAATATTTACAAAAACTACTTCATTTAAAAATTGTTCTAATGTTTGCATTGTTTCAAGCGATGTAAAATAAGAAAGTATAGCTATTCCCCAAGCTCCTCCTTCACTAGCTGTATTCATAACTGTGATATCGTTATCCAGTGCTGAAGATAATACCTGTTGCGCAACGCCTTTCGTTTTAAAAATGCCCCCGTGAGCGATTAACTTTTCTAACTCTATTGATTCATTTTTTTTCAACATATCCATGCCAATTTTCAAAGTACTGAAAGCACTGTATAAATGCATTTTCATGAAATTAGCTAAATTGAAATTGTAATTTGGTTCCCTTACAAAAAGTGGATATCCTTGTTCGACATTTGTAATATTTTCTCCTGAAACATAGTTATAAGATAATAATCCACCAATATTATCATCGCTATTTAGAGAACTTCGGAATATTTGTCCGTACAACTCATCAGATGAAAAATCTACTCCCATTACTTTTAAAACTTCGCTAAACAGATTCATCCAATCGTTAATATCAGAAGTGCAATTATTTGTATGAATCATTGCCACTTCATTACCATTAGGTGTCGTCACTATATCAATTTCAGGATATTTATCTTTCAATTCTTGTGATAAAACCACCATTGAGAATGCGCTTGTGCCAGCAGACACATTACCTGTATTTGTAGCAACTGTATTTGTAGCTACCATACCTGTGCCTGCATCACCTTCAGGCGGACACATGATACATCCAGATTCAAGCTTATTAGAAGCATCTAAAAGTTTAGCGCCTTCTTTGGTCAAACATCCACCACTTTCTCCGGACACGCTTACTTTTGGTAATATTTTTTCAATCGGTTTATTAAAACCATGTTCTTGAAATAATTGATTGGTTACATTGATCAAATCAGGTCTATAATTTTTCTGATTAATGTCGATAGGAAACATCCCTGAAGCATCTCCAATGCCAAGTACTTTTTCCCCTGTTAAATACCAATGTACATATCCAGCTAATGTAGTAATATATTCCACTTGGCGCACGTGTCTTTCATTATCTAAAACACCTTGAAAAATATGTGCAATGCTCCATCTTTCTGGAATATTAAATTGAAATTTTTCGCTCAATATAGCAGCTGCTTCACTTGTGTTTCCATTTCTCCAAGTTCTGAAAGGCACCAGCAGATCTTCATTTTTGTCAAAAGCTAAATACCCATGCATCATACCACTAATACCTATGGCATTTACTTTAGTTAGCGTAAGATTATATTGCTGTTTTAAATTTTGTGTCATATCTTCGTAACTTTTCTGCAAGCCTATCCAAATATCATTAATTGAATACGTCCAATAACCGTTTATAAACTGATTTTCCCATTCAAAACTTCCTGTCGCTACTGTGTTTAAATTTTTGTCTATAGCAATGGTTTTTATTCTAGTAGATCCCAACTCTATGCCAATGGAAATATCTTCACTTGATAAATTCATATTCAAATTGTTCAATTTCTCACACCCCTTTGCAACCGTTTTCAAATATATCCTATAATATTTGTCCGTACATGTCAATATATTTTAAATTGTGTACGGACAATGACAATTAAAAAACTCAAATCAATATATGATTGATTTGAGTTTCTAAATTTTTTTAACTGAATTCCGTTCGATAATATATGTGTCGAGGAGTATGGAGTCTGATTTTTCATTATTTTCTATAGCGTTTATTATCCACTTTGCCGCTTTCACACCTAATAATTCTTGCGGATGCGACGTACTCGTTAAATTCATCTCACTCAACCTACTAAGGACTGAATTATCTTCTCCGACTACAGATATATCTCTTGGAACACGTATATTTTTTCCTTTTAATCGCTGGATGATATCGTAAGCAATTTCGTCATTATAGCAAACTAAAGCGGATATATTAATTTTCCGTTCAAAAATGTGCTGAACAATCTGTTCAATAACTTGTATTTTATTTTCTGTATCAAATGTATAAATATGTTCACCTTTAAAAAGTATCGTATTGGCTTCAAATGCATCAAAGTAACCTTTCATTCTCAATTTCCCTTGATTATCATCAATTTTCGTAATCAATGCAATATTTTCATGTCCATGATCAATTAAATATTGTGTTGCTAAATAACCTGATTTAATATCATCAATCGCAATAAAAGGTAAATTTAATTCGTCATATTTGGCATTTATCATTAAAATAGGAATATCTCTTTGTTTAAATAATGAATAGTAAGACAAATTGGGATTATAAACGTTACTCTTAGTCGGTTCTATAATAAGTCCGGAAACACCTTGGTTTAACATCATATCCAAGCATTTCTTCTCTTCGTCATGATTATTATTAGTACTCGCTAATATTAATGAGTAACCTTGTTTCTTCAATTCATTTTCTAAACCCCTAATTATACTAGGGAATATATAATCTGAAACATATGTCACGATTACGCCTATTTTTTTGGAAGCTTTACTTTGGTTGGAATTCAAAAAATTATAACTGACATATGAACCTGAACCTTTTTTCTTTTTTATAAAACCATCTTGAACAAGCATATTCATTGCTTGTCTTACAGTATACCTACTTACATTAAACTTACTTTGGAACTGTTTTTCAGTAGGTAAAAGCATACCTGCATGGTAACTTTTATTAATTATTTTTTCTTTTATTTCATCCGCTACAATTTGATATTTTGGCTTATTCATAGTTAAAAATCTCCTAATATTACCATATTGTTATAACAATGCATATTATAGCATACGCCATATTTTCTTACTGAACACAGCTTTGAATTGATAATTATGTATATTGAGGTGCTATTATTTTAATCAAATTATTGTATGATCAATTTCACGCTGTAAGTATCAATTATTCACCAATATTCAAAAAGATAAAAAGGAGGTGTAACATGCACACCTCCCTAACGTATTTAAGATTCATTTAAATCGTTTGTTACTATTTGTATTTATTAACAAGTTCTTTTGGTAAATGACAATAATCGTTTGGGAATCTTGATAATCTATCTTGGTTTTCTTCTGCACTTCTCACGTAATTTGTTAGTGGTAATACCTCTGTTGCAATAAGGTGATGGTCTTCAATCGTGTCTATATAAGCTTGCGCTTCCTTTAAATGTTTAGCATCTTCACTGTATAATCCAGTTCTATATTTTAAACCAATATCTTGACCTTGTTGATTGACACTGTATGGATCAATAATTTCAAAAAGATATCCCATTAAATCTGAAACAGATACCTTTTCAGGATCGAAACCAGTTTTAATTACTTCTACATAGCCATCATATTCACCATCGAGTGTGTCTGTAATACCATTTGCTCTACCCCCTTCTGTTTGAACCACGCCCGGGAGCGTCTTAACAAATGCTTGCACACCCCATAAACATCCACCTGCTAAATATACTGTTTCCATACTCATCTCTCCTGTTTAATTCTATTTTTTTCTGTCTGTTATTGAAAGTATAGTAACCATAGTTACACAATGCAACGTTTCATATTTTTTAGATGATTGATTTTAACTTAAAAAGGGAACATTAAATAGATGATAAGGAGGTATTATATGCCTAAGGTTAAAGAAAGATTATTAGAAGATATCGAGGAAAAACCTTCGCGAACTGATAGTGACTTTAATTCTGAGGAAGAACTGCAAGAAAATGCTTTTGAAAGATTAGGTAAAGATGTTGTTATTATAGAGATATTAGCAATTATGAATATCGTTTTTGCAGTCAGTACAATTAGTTTGATTGTGGCACTCATCTTTACTAATAAAAATAAATAACTTATGTTTATGCTCTTTTCAGCTATCATCTTTTGAAGATGCTATGCTTGGAAAGAGCATTTTTTTATATTGGTTATATGAGCGCACCTTTAAAGCATTTATATAAATATTTGATTTTGCAAAATTTTTAAATTGAATATTGTCCTTTTTTTGTTACAATATAGTGAGGATAATTTCGTCATTTTATAAAAATAATCAATCAATGTTAATTTAATCATATTTATTATGAACTACTGTCGCACGAATACCGTCAAACTAATAATTTTATATAAAAACTATAATAGAAAGATATAGATTAGAGGAGATCGAATTATGGATTATAGAGTATTATTGTATTATAAATATACAACAATTGAAGACCCTGAAACTTTCGCTACAGAACATTTAGATTTCTGTAAAGACTTAGAGCTTAAAGGACGTATCTTAGTATCGACTGAAGGTATTAATGGTACTGTTTCTGGAACAATTGAAGCAACAGATAAATATATGGATGCATTAAAATCAGATTCAAGATTTGAAGGCATTACTTTCAAAATCGATGAAGCTGATGGCCACGCATTTAAAAAAATGCATGTTCGTCCTAGAAAAGAAATCGTTGCGTTAGATTTAAATGAAGATATCAACCCTAAAGAACTTACAGGTAATTACTTATCACCTGAAGAATTCAGAGAAGCATTGTTTGATGATGAAACAGTGGTTATCGATGCGCGTAATGATTATGAATATGATTTAGGTCATTTCCGTGGCGCTATTCGCCCTAATATAACACGTTTTAGAGACTTACCAGACTGGATTAAAGAGAATAAAGATCAATTTATGGATAAAAAAATTGTTACCTATTGTACAGGCGGTATTCGTTGTGAAAAATTCTCTGGTTACTTACTAAGAGAAGGTTTTGAAAATGTAAGCCAACTTGAAGGTGGTATTGCTACTTACGGTAAAGACCCAGAAACAAAAGGCGAATATTGGGATGGCAAAATGTACGTATTTGATGAACGTATTAGTGTAGACGTCAACCAAGTTGAAAAAACAGTTGTAGGTAAAGAATGGTTTGACGGCACGCCTTGCGAACGCTATATCAATTGTTCAAACCCTGAATGTAACCGCCAAATCCTGGTGTCCGAAGAAAATGAAGCACGTTATTTAGGCGCTTGTTGTCATGAATGCGCTGAGCATGAAAGTAATCGTTATGTTAAAAAACATAATATCAGCGATGAAGAAAAAGCAAAACGTTTAGAAAACTTTAAACAACTTGTATAGTTTCTTATTACTTAAGTATAAAATAGAAAATTAATTTTTATAGTAGATTATGATTACACCTTAACGAAGATAAACAAACTTGGAAGCCAAAGCCCATTTTCAAACTAATGGTTTGTTACTAAAGTAACTTTTAAAAATCATGTTTTCTAAAAGGCTTCGTTCCAAATATCTACTAGTGATATTATAGTAACGGCCAAGACATAATTTTTGTCTTGGCCTTATTTCATTTCTATATATTTATAAGTTATGCTTATCAATTCTAATCACAAACCTATATTTTACTTATAATAAATATATGCTAACTTAATAGTAAATCAACAATTAATGATTATTAATATGTATATTACTTAGAGATAGAAGGTTGCTTATGTTTATTTTTATACTTTTAGAAGTTATATTACCTATTTTACTTCTAATATTATTAGGTTTTTTGCTTCAAATGAAATTTTCATTTGAACTCAAACATTTTTCCGCTTTAATAACATACTGTTTAATGCCTGCATCAGTATTTGTGAATATTTATCAAATTCAAATTGATATTGCTCTATTATTAAATATCCTATACTATATTATTATTTTCAGTGTTGTCTTAATTTTAATTGGAAATGTATTGTCTAAGATTTTGCGTTTAAATAAAGGGGAAAGTGCAGCGTTAAAAAACAGCATTTCTTTAATGAATTCTGGGAATTATGGTCTACCAGTCAGTCAACTTATATTTAGTCAAAATCCAATCGGTGTTTCTGTACAAATTTTCACTTTAGTATTCCAAAATTTATTAACTTATTCATACGGCATGTACAATTTGCTATCAGCAAGCAAATCAATGGCTGACATCACTCGTGGATTTTTGCGTCTTCCTGTGTTTCATGCACTTTTATTAGGCGTAATTTGCCAGGTTTTCACCATTGACCTACCGCATACGCTTTTAATACCACTTAATCAACTTTCGGATGGATTTGTAGCTATTGCGCTTATTTTATTAGGCGCACAACTTGCTAGAATTAAAATTAACTTTTTCCATCGTGTTATCACGTGGTCACTGATTGGTCGTTTATTGTTGAGTCCATTAGTTTCTTTAGCGGTTATTTACTTATTAGGGTTAGATGGTGTGGTAGCCCAATCACTCTTTATAGCTAGTTCTTTCCCTACTTCAAGAAATACTTCTACAATCGCCATGGAATACCAAATAGAGCCTGAATTACATGCACAAATTGTATTATTTTCGACATTATTTAGTGTTTTCACAGTGACCATTGTCATCTTTTTATCACGTATCTTATTTTAAAAAGTAGACGCGGAACGAGACAAACCTTATCTTCTTTACTTTCAACTATTTTCAATACGATATTAAAAGCCGAGACGTTATAATAAGTCTCGGCTACTATTTATATATTAATATCCAATTTTAAAAATATGTTTGTTTTCCATAGAACTTTTAAAGTTTAATAAAATGATTTTATTGACATGTGCATATTTTATACGATACCTACGTAATCTTTTACTATTGTAATTTCATGAAGCCATTACCTAATACATCTCTCACATCATGAATGACTAAGAAAGCATGCTCATCATGACTATTTACAATTTTTTTAATTCTGGCTAACTGGTTTTGAGATACTACAACATAAAGCACGTTAGTTTCTCTTTGTTCATAGCCACCTACCCCATTCAATAATGTGGAGCCACGTCCAGTTTCCGCATTAATTTGTTTACTAATATCCGCGTTAAAATCCGAGATAACAGTAATTGCTTTTTTCGGATTAAATCCTTCTATGACAAAGGACATACTTTTTTCAACAATAAATAACATCACAATTGTATACAGTACATTTTGAATTGGTAATACAAATAAAAATGATAATACAATTAATGAATCAAGAATAAATAAAGCTTGTGATGTCTTTATCTCACTATACTTATTAATGATTTTTGCAATAACTGATGTGCCCCCTAGCGTACTACGTGCAGATATAACAAAGCCTGTACCTATACCAATCAACACTCCTGAAAAAATAGTATTAATAAAATCAGATTCCAAATTTAATTTTAAAGGTTCCGTAATTCCTAAAAATAGTGAACTCGCCACTACTGTAACTAGGGTATAAACTGCGGTTGTCTTACTTAAATATTTCCAACCGACAATGATTAGTATCATGTTAATAATAAGTGTTGTTAAAGCTGGTGATAAGCCTAAAGTATATTTTAAATTAAGTGAGATACCTACTGTGCCGCCCTCGCCTAAATTTGAAGCTAAAACAAATGTATTTACACCTATCGCAATAATAAATGTGCCCAGTAGACAGAAGCAAATATTTTTTAAATGGATTTTATATAACATTGCGCCAACACCTCTTTCTATAAACTTAATTAATGTTTAAAACTGTCTTTTTTTAAATATAAGTGTGCTATAACCGACAACACAAAAAGAGAGCGGAACAGAAATCACATTTTCTAAAAAGATTTCGTTGCCCCGCCCCAACAAAGGTGACTAAAATAAAGTACCAAATCTTTTCTTATGGAATAGCAATCTTCATAAACGAATGACTTGTACCAAGAACCAAGCATAGTATTACAGTAAAATAAGAAATACAAATACTTTAGAAAGCCTATTTTTAAAGCTACATACTAAATGTATTTTTATTTCAATGATCTATTGCCAATATCATAAATCACCTTAGGATCGTTATTTATATCCCAATTTCGATTGTTTCTGTTAAATTTTACAACACAAGCATATATAATAATAAAAATGTGTATTTCTTTCAATACATTCGGGTTGATTTTTTATATTTATGAAGTAATTGTACTTTGTTTAATACAATCAGTTGATCATTGATATAAATATCCCCTTTCCTTTCTGGTACATCATATGGTTTTAAATAAAATTTTTCACACAAAAAACCCCTAGATTCTAATATTAAGAACCTAGGGGTTTTGCTTTACCTTAAAATCAAATACTTTTGATTACTGACTTATATTAAGCAGTTACCCATTGTG